>NZ_CP146284.1:2167812-2477500 GCF_023744375.2 Parabacteroides sp. AD58
AAGGAAGCATTTTCTCGGTCAAGAATCTCTTCTATAATGTACCGGCACGGCGTAAATTTCTGAAGACAAATGATACGGAATTCCGGAACATCATCACGGAGTTCGAACGTATAGCCTTGGTAAATCCATCGGTTTCCATGTCGCTGTATCATAATGATACCGAGATATTGAACCTGCCGGAATCCGGCCTTCGCCAACGGATTATGAATGTCTATGGGAAGAATCTGAACCAGAAACTGCTTTCAATAGAAGCTGAGAGTTCACTGGTATCTATCAGCGGTTTTGTAGGCAAACCGGAAACAGCCAAGAAACGGGGCGCTTTGCAATACTTCTTTGTTAACGGGCGTTTTATGAAGCATCCGTATTTTCACAAAGCGGTTATGCAAGCCTACGATCAATTAATTCCTGCCGGAGAAATGCCTAATTACTTCATCTACTTCAACCTGAACCCGGCTACGATCGATGTCAATATACATCCGACCAAGACGGAAATCAAATTTGAGAACGAGCAGCCGATCTGGCAAATCCTGCTGGCTGCTGTCCGGGAAACATTGGCTAAGTCGAGTGCAATCCCAATGATAGACTTTGACACAGAAGATTCCATTGACATTCCGGTTTATAACCCGGAAAAGAAGATCAGTGGGAATGAATCCCCCAAGGTGCAAATCCGTTCGGAATACAATCCATTCAAGCGGGAAGCAACGCCTTCAGATACACGTCCGTCATTCGATTGGACGGAACTGTATCAAAGCTTTGAAGCGGACCGCTCGGCCGTACTTCCTGATGAAGAAGTCGTAGAGAAGAAAATAGGCAGTGCCACTCCTATAGAAAAAGAGATTGTCGAAAAGCCGGTTCAATCTGCCGAAGAAAAGGTTTTGTTTGCCAACACATCGGTACAACCGGTTACCAAACCTTGTTTCCAATACAAGAACCGGTATTTGGTAACAACTTTGAAGTCGGGTATGGCGATTATCGATCAGCATAGAGCTCATCTGCAAATTCTGTTCGAGCAATACCAGAAATCCATTCGCCAACAGAAAGCCGCTTCGCAGCAGATGTTATTTCCGGCGATTGTCGATTTCACACCGGCCGAAGAAACTATTTTGCCTCTTCTGTTAGAAGACCTCTCCTATTCAGGTTTCGATCTGAGTAATTTAGGAGGCGGAAGTTACTCCATCAACGGAATACCCGACGGCATGGAAGGTGTGGACTGTGTTACGCTGCTAAAAGACATAGTAGCAAAGGCCATTGATACCGGTTGCAAAGGAAATGAAGAGATTGGTGATATGATTGCCTTTTCCTTGGCTTCTGCCCAAGCTATTCCGGCCGGGAAAGTACTCTCTGCGGAAGAAATGGATCATCTGCTGGCTTCTCTTTTCCTCTGCTCCAACATGAATCTGACACCCGACGGAAAGACCATTCTTTCCATGCTGACTGACGACGAACTGGATAATCGTTTCCACTAAATATCTTTTTCACACCTGACTATCCATTTATCTCTATTGGAACTTCTAAGAGAGTCAGGTGTGAAAAAATATTTCCATTTACCCTTTTTCCCCTCATTTCTGTTAATAAACACTATTTTCCTATCATTTTCTGTACGAAATATTGGTTTTCTTTTATCCATATCGTATGTTTGTACTATACAAATAGTACAATATAAAGATAATTCATTAAGGGTATGATTAAGTTTATAATTGATTATTCCGGAGGCGTACCTATCTATCGCCAGATTATAGACCAAATCAGATTTGGAATTGCTTCCGGACAGCTAAAGCTTGGCGAGCAATTACCTACCGTTCGGGCGTTAGCGGTAGAGTTGAAAGTGAATTTGAACACGGTTTCCAAAGCATACAAGGAATTGGAAATCCGAAAAATCTTGGAGACACAACAAGGCACTGGTACATTTATCAATCAAACCGAACAAGTCATTTCAGAAGAAGAAAAGACCAACAAGCTGAAAGATATCTGCCAGCAAGCCTCTATGGTAGCTTTGCAATATGGCTTCACCATTGAAGACATGATACAGGAATTGAAACGAATAGAAATAACCAATAAATAATAAGCTATATGGAAACGACTAATTTAATGCACAAAGGATGGATCAATCCTATTTCAATCACTGTATTCTTGATATTGCTGGTAATATCAATCGCCTTATACGGCTTGGACATCTTTGGTGAACTCATCTTGTTCTTATGTATTTTAGGATCTGCTTTACTCGCGTCGTCTATTCATATTGCAGACCAATGGGATCGGGCAGTTGTGCTTCGCATGGGAAAATACCAAGGATTGAAAGGTCCTGGTCCTTTTATGATTATTCCGATTATCGATACCGTATCTACTTATATTGACCAGCGCGTCCGGGTAAGTGCCTTCAAAGCCGAACAGACATTGACAAAAGATACCGTCCCGGTCAATGTAGATGCTGTTGTGTATTGGACGGTCTGGGATGTAGAAAAGGCGGCTTTAGAAGTCCAACAGTATCAAACAGCCATCGAACACATTGCCCAAACCGGATTGAGAGACACGATCGGTAAACATGAATTGTCGGAATTGTTACAAGAACGCGATAAAATAGCAGAAGACTTACAACAGGTATTAGACCGGAATACCAATCCTTGGGGTATTACTTGTCAGACCGTCGGAATCAAAGATATTGCCATTCCAAAGGACTTAGCCGAAGCTATGAGTAAGGAGGCTCAGGCAGAACGGGAACGTAGAGCCCGTGTCATCTTGGGAACTGCCGAGACAGAGATTGCTGAAAAGTTTGCACAAGCCAGCCGGAAATATACCGACAATCCGGTTGCCCTCCATCTAAGAGGTATGAATATGTTGTTTGAAGGGCTCAAAGAGAAAGGTTCGATGGTGATTGTTCCAAGCTCTGCCCTCGATACCATGAATTTAGGAGCCATGGGTGGCCTAGTCTCTCTCGCTAAAAACAATGAAACTCCACAAAAAGCATCAGCTACAGTGGTTCAAGAAAGTTAGTAAATACGCATGCCAATCATACACGAAAAATCCCTGCTGTCCGAAACCGGGCAACGGGGATTCATCTATTCTATTTGCATCTTTTTATAAATTCTGTATTTCCTCGTCAGATAAACCCGTACATTCCTGAATTAAGCCCAAATCAATTCCTTTTTGCTTCATTTGACGGGCGGTTTTAAGTACACCTCTCTCTTCACCAATTGCTATTCCTTCTTCTTTTCCTTCTCTTCTTGCCGTCGTAACAACATTCTCATTATCCCGGTATATTTTCAGGGCAGCCTCGTATTCTGCCCGTTCCTTCTTGTTCATATTGGCGATACGTGCCAACTCTTCCAAGCGGGCAAACAAGGCTTTCTGACCTTTGAATGATAAATGTTCCAACTGTTCCATATGTTTTAAATTATATAACCAGTAATCCAACGGGGTCTTACATTCCGATTCCGTTTTGTTGAATAATGGAAATTCGATGAAGATTTCCCGGAAATTCCGACTCTTCTGTTCGCCCGTTTCACGGTCGGCTATCACCAGATCAGTTCGGACTTTATCCGTTTTACCTGACCGGAAATTCAGCAGGAAGATTCCATAAACCGGTACGAGTTCAAACTCCCAAGATTCACCTTTCTTACCTTGTGAGGCGATCATACGGCAAAGATAATACAATGCCCGTTCATAAAAATAAGTTTGCCGGGCATTTTGCAGCTCAACGATAAAAGTTGTCCCGTCCTGATCCTTACATAATAAGTCAAAAACGGTACCCCGACCGTCTGTTGTCTCACCCGGATCTTCCTTATCCATATAAGAAAGGTCTTCTACATGGTGCTCGCCTTCCAACAAATCATTGATTAACTCGATTAATAATTCCTTGCTTGATTCCTGTCCGAAAAGAATCTTAAAACCCCGATCCACAAACGGATTGATAAATACGCTTTTTCTCATAGAAAAGGTCCTTTAAAATGTTTTGCCCCAATAGCGGGATGCACAAAGATAAGGTTTTTCATCAAAAAAACAAGATGGTATTCGAACTTTGCCTTGATACAAAAATAAAAGATCAAATGATTGTCCGTTCTTTCACTATCGAATCACAAGAACAAGCAGATATACAAGTAGATAGAAAGATAATGAAAGATCGTTTTTCGAATTTACAGTAGATGAAATAAAGACTCCTAAAAACGAAAACGAAACTAACGGGAATCGAAAATGATTCTCGTCAGTTTCGCATTTAATTCCTATGAGGAATGCTTCCAAACACGCCGGCTTTTTATGAATTCCCGGCGTGTTTTGATCAAAAGCCGGCGCGTTTTGAGAAACTTCTATAATTCAAACGGATCATACGGGAAGAGGACAACTTCGCCGGCTTGCAAAGAAGCCTGCACATCGATCAGTCGCTGGTTGGCACTTCCCCGGAACAACAAATCCTCATCTTTCTGGGATTCGATAAACGGACCGTCTACCAGCACGTCAATCTGTTCGAGCAAGGCTTTCTGATCCGGCATCTTCACGAGGTTTTCAAACAGATAACCGGTGTAACACCAGATATTCTTATCGCTCTTTGCCTTGATAGCCTGAGCCAGTTCAGTAAAACCTTTTGCCTGATACATCGGATCTCCGCCACTGAAAGTAACATTGGCGAACTCATCAGCCAGTACGCGTTCCAGGATTTCTTCGGTTTCCATGGCTTGTCCGTTTCCTTGATTCCACGACTCCGGATTATGACAACCCGGACAATGGTTCGGACAACCGGCACAATAAATAGTAGTCCGGAAACCCGGACCATCTACTGTCGTATCTTCCAATATATCTAATACCGAAATCATATTAGTCTCTTTTGTCTGTATGGGTGACACGATCTTTCAGTTCAGCCAGTTTGGCTTTATTCCAGCGGTCTGTTGTTCCCACCAGATAACCGGTAATACGCTGCAGCTTGTCCAGGTGTTTACTACCACACTTCGGGCATACTTCCAGTTCTTCCGCCGAATTCTCATATCCGCAATCCAGGCAACGGTTCCGATTGTGGTTTACAGAGCCGTAACCGATATTATATTTATCCATCATATCCACTACCTGCATGATCACTTCCGGATTATGAGTTGCGTCTCCATCCATTTCTACATAGAAAATATGTCCACCGCGGGTCAGATCATGATACGGAGCTTCTATCTCTGCTTTATGACGGGCACTGCATTTGTAATATACCGGGACATGGTTGGAGTTGGTATAATAATCGCGATCGGTAATTCCGGGCAACACACCGAACTGTTTGCGGTCTTTTGCCGTAAACTTACCGGAAAGTCCTTCCGCCGGAGTAGCCAATACACTGTAGTTATGCTGATACTGTTCGGAGAACTGATTGGCACGGTCACGCATATAAGTGACAATCTTCAGTCCTAATTCTTGCGCAAAGGCATCTTCGCCATGATGTTTGCCAGTCAGTGCCACCAGACATTCAGCCAAGCCAATGAACCCGATACCCAATGTTCCCTGGTTGATGACAGAAGCGATCGTATCGTTCGGATTCAATTTCTCACTACCTAACCATAAGGCCGACATCAGCAACGGGAACTGTTTGGCAAAAGCCGTCTTCTGGAATTCCATCCGCTCGTGCAACTGTCGGGCCGTTACTTCCAGCATGTGGTCCAGTTTAGAGAAGAACATGGCGATACGTTCGTCCTGATTTTCAATAGACATGCATTCAATTGCCAGACGAACGATATTAATAGTCGAGAAAGACAGATTACCACGTCCGATAGATGTCTTCGGACCAAAACGATTTTCAAAGACACGCGTACGGCAACCCATCGTTGCTACCTCATGCAAATAACGCTTCGGATCATCGGCTTTCCACTCATCGCTCTGATTAAACGTAGCATCCAGATTCAGGAAATTCGGAAAGAAACGACGGGCGGTCACTTTACAAGCCAACTTATATAAATCGTAATTCCGGTCATCCGGCAAATAACTGACACCACGTTTCTTCTTCCAGATCTGGATCGGGAAAATCGCCGTTTCTCCGTTTCCGACACCGCGGTACGTACTTTTCAGCAATTCCCGAATAATACAACGACCTTCGGCCGATGTGTCTGTTCCGTAATTGATCGAGCTGAACACCACCTGATTACCGCCTCTCGAATGGATGGTATTCATATTATGGATAAAGGCTTCCATGGACTGATGTACGCGACTGACCGTCCGGTTCACGGCATGTTGCAAGATTCGTTCATCACCAGTCAGACCCTCCAGAGGCTTATCCAGGTAATCATCCAGCTGAGCCTGATACAAATGCGAGTAATCATTCCCCGTCAGCTGTTCCAACACCTTGATTTCCTCAATCAAACTATAACGGACATACGGAGCCAAGTAGAAGTCGAACGCCGGAATAGCCTGTCCGCCATGCATTTCATTCTGAGCCGTCTCCAACGAAATACAGCCCAAAATACTGGCAGTCTCGATACGTTTCGCCGGGCGGGATTCACCATGTCCTGCCGAAAAACCGTCTCTCAGAATCCGATCCAACGGATGCTGCACACAAGTCAGGCTCTTTGTCGGATAATAATCCTTATCATGAATATGCAGATAATTATTTTCGACAGCCGTTCTCGCTTCTTCGCTCAGCAAATAATCATCCACAAACGGCTTGGTCGTTTCGCTGGCGAACTTCATCATCATACCGGCCGGCGTATCCGCATTCATATTGGCATTCTCGCGGGTAACATCATTCGACTTGATATTGATGATCTCCAAGAACATATCCCGGGTTTTGGCTTTCCGGGCAATGCTTCGCTGATTCCGGTAAGCGATATATTTCTGGGCTACATCTTTGCGGCTGCTGTTCATAAGCTCCAATTCTACCGCATCCTGTATATCTTCCACCGTCATTTGAGGCGCACCTTTAAAAGAAATGCGGTCCGTTATCTGGCGGATCAGTTGCATATCTTCGCCCATCGATGTATGCAACATAGCTTTTCGGATAGCCGTAGCTATCTTTTCCTCGTTGAAACCAACGATACGTCCGTCTCGTTTGACTACTGTCTGAATCATGTCTTACTCGATTAAATATCTATTGAAATAAACTTCAGCAAAGATAGCTTCATTCTTCATAGATTTTCATTTTGGAAAACTTTTTTACAGTTAATTTTTGTCAATCCGCTAATTATCAGATACAAATAAAACATTTTCGGAAAACTTTATTTTTAATCTATGAAATTTGTTTTCCAAAAATGTTTTATTATATGCAGTAACTTATTGCTTTGTTTTACCAAAAAGACATATCATTCCTATCGCTTTCAGCCCGAAAAACGCACAGACCGACACATCGTTTTCTCCCATTCACCTTTTTCATCAGCCGAGGAAAGCGGCCGGATGTTTCTTTAATCCAGATGAAAGACTTCTTCCATTTCGGCCCACCATTCGCCTTCCTTGCGGCTTGCAACCGGTTCCTGACAAGGATTACACAATTTCCACCATTCCTGTGTAGTCGGATCGGCCGCCATCTTCTTCATATCCGCTTCGTAATCATCGCCTACATACTCATAATAACTGTAAAGCATTCCATCTTTATAGTAAATGGAATAGTTGCGGATATTACAAGCCTTGATCATTTCCAACACACCAGGCCAGACATTGGCATGAAGACGTTTGTACTCTTCCAGTTTCTCGGGTCTGACACCAATTATACTTCCTACTCTTTTCATGATTCTGCTGTTTTGAATTTACAGACAAAACTACGAAATATTTATTTGTGGCAGTATCAGTTTATCTTTATCTTTGGGCGGACAAAATCAAACACGACGTTTTATGAAAGCTCTATTTACAACCCAACGCACAAGCATGCAACTCTTTATATTGATTCTGCTGATCGCCATCGGCAGCCTGTTATCATCCCTATTCGGATTAGGCCTGTTCCAATTGATATACGGAACGACTACCGGCATGGAGCAGCATCCCGACATGATGCGCCTGTTCCAATTCATCACGGCTGTCGGAACCTTCCTGCTGCCTGCCCTGATTACAGCCTGGTTGTGCAGTGACCAGCCGAAAAACTATTTAGGAATAAACGGCATACCCGACGGACGGCTGGTCATACTTGTTATTGCCGGCATGATCCTTCTCAATCCGATTATCAGTCTGACGTCAATGCTTAATGAAAGCATGCAGCTGCCAGCTTGGGCAGCTCCCGTCGAAAACTGGATGCGGCAACAGGAAGATCTGGCCCAGCATTTCACCAACCTGTTAATCGATGGAGAAGGGATTTCTCCTCTGTTCACCAATCTGATTGTCATCGCCTTGACGGCAGCAGTCTGCGAAGAATTCCTCTTCCGCGGCACCTTACAGCAGATTATAGGGCGCTGGACAAGCAATCCGCACGCCATTGTCTGGATTTGCGCCATTCTTTTCAGTGCTTTCCACCTGCAGTTCTACGGATTCATCCCACGTATGATCTTAGGAGCTTACTTTGGTTATCTGATCATCTGGACCCGGAATATATGGCTGCCGGTTCTGGCGCATTTCTTCAACAATGCCGTCAGTGTTATCGCCATGTCAGACAGTGAATGGAAAGAGAGTGAATGGGTAAGCGGCAAGATTTCGGATGCTCACTTGTGGCCCTACATAGGCCTGGCGGTTTTAGCATTGATCGGCTTTGCTTTCATCATCCGGTATATCCGGGAACTCAGCATCCATGCCTGAAAAGCAGTTGACTTATAACGAAAAAACAAGGCAGAACCGGTCTTTGTCTTTTTGTAAATAAGGTTGACTCCTAAAAAACAAGAAGATGAAAGAAAGCAATTATGAACAAGAGAAGTTTCGGAAGAATCAGGAAAGAGAGATTTTCCGTTTGGTAAAGCAAGACAACGTCTCCATCCAGGAAGTGGTTCAACAATATGGAGTAAGTCGTTCGAGCATTTATCGAATAATAGCTACCTTTGAACGAGAAAATCCTCTAGAAGCAGAACTCATGAAAAAGCAAGGAAAAGACGTGACGCCGGAAGACTACAAGAAGCTCCTCGAAGAGTTGTCGTCACTGAAGAAAGCATTGGCCGAAGAGCGTTTGCGCGCAGATTTCTACCAAGAGATGGTCGCCTATGGCGAGGAAGTGTATGGCATAAAGCTAAAAAAAGCTGGCACCAAGTAGTCCGTAGGCTGCATGAAAGGGACAGGGAACGGTATAAGGTCGTTCCCCTGTGCCGTCTGCTTGGTGTGAGTAAACAAGCCTACTATAAGCATGAGGACAAGGTACTGCAACGTCTGATGGAAGAATCTTTCGTTGTGGAGTTTATCAAGGAAATCCGAGGGAAAGATCCGGGCATAGGAGGGAACAAGCTTTGGCAGATGTACCAGAGCCGGTTTGGTTCCCATAGCGTGGGTTATAACCGTTTCTATGACATCATCGAACGTTATGGCCTGAAAGTCCGTAAACGGAAAAGACGCGTCAAGACAACCGATTCCGACCATGAGTATCCAGTCTATCCGAATCTGATTAAGACATACATTCCGGATCGTCCCTGCCAGCTGATAGTCAGCGATATCACCTATATACCTTACTGGACAAAGCCGGAAACGGGCGAGTACGATTTCTGCTATCTTTCTTTAGTAACGGATTACTACACAAAGGAAATCATCGGTTACAGTGTGGGCGACACGCTGGAAGCCCGTTATCCTTTGGACGCATTGAACATGGCCTTGGCCTATTATAAGGGCAAGGATCTTAATGGATTGATCCATCACTCGGACCGTGGTGTCCAATATGCCTGTTACAGTTATATCTCCCGGTTGAAGGAACATCATATAAAGATAAGCATGACCGAAAGCGGCAATCCCAAAGATAATGCCGTGGCGGAACGAGTCAACAATACAATTAAGAATGAACTCCTTTTGGGGCAATCCTTTTACGGCGTATCGGAAGTTAAATCAGCTATAAGGATAGCGGTCGATTTCTATAACAATGAGCGTCCTCATTTGAGTCTGGACGGTATAACTCCTGCTGAAGCCTCCGCAATGAGGGGAACAATAAAGAAACGCTGGAAGAGTTATCGGGAATTAGCCATCCAAGGAGAAATGTCTAATGCCTTCGTTTCTGCCAACCAGGTGGAGACAAACTCTTTGGAGGCTTCGCGCCTCCAGCCGTAAGGCAAACCACCGCGGTGGTTTTTTCATTATTTTTATCAGGATAAAAGATCTTTGTTTATTTTTGCCCAAAATAAGAAAAGACAACCTGCAGGGTGAATAACAAAAAAATGAGTCAACTCAGTATATAAATAAGTTAAACTACAGTCAACCCCTTCTATTTATAAAGAGATTTTAAGTCAACCAAATTCGTTAAATGACACTTTTTTTTACCGATTCTGCCTTATCTTTTATCGTTCCACAAGGGTGGAACGATCGTATCACCTATGTGGAACGATCGTATCACGACTGTGGAACGATCGTATCACGACTGTGGAACGATCGTATCACCCGGGTGAAACGATAAAAATCCAATATATTTTGATTATAAATCCTTCTTGCGGAGGACGAAATCTCTACCTAAATATTTTTCCCTTACGATCTCATTTTCAGCCAGCTGTTCGGCAGTTCCCTGGAACAGGACCTTGCCTTCGAACAACAGATAAGCACGGTCGCAGATACTCAATGTTTCATACACATTATGGTCGGTTATCAAAATGCCGATGTTCTTATGACGCAAGCGCGCCACGATCGTTTGAATATCCTGCACCGCAATCGGGTCGACACCGGCAAAAGGCTCGTCGAGCATGATAAACTTCGGATTAATCGCCAGACAACGGGCAATCTCCGCACGACGGCGCTCACCACCCGAGAGGCGGTCGCCCAAATTCTTCCGGACCTTCTGCAAACCGAATTCCGAAATCAGGCTCTCCAGTTTCTCCTGCTGATATTCCTTGGTCGTATCCGTCATCTCCAATACCGAACGGATATTGTCTTCTACCGTCATTTTCCGGAAGATAGAAGCCTCCTGAGCCAGATAACCAATTCCGTTGCGGGCACGCATATAAACCGGAAACTTGGTTATTTCCATATCATTCAGAAAGATTTTCCCTTCGTTGGGAGTTACCAGTCCCACCGTCATATAGAATGTAGTTGTCTTGCCGGCACCATTCGGGCCTAACAGGCCGACGATCTCACCTTGTTTTACATTAATCGAAACATGATTTACCACTGTACGAGCCCGATACTTCTTGACCAGGTCTTCCGTACGAAGCACCATTTGTTGATTTTCAGCCATTGTTCACGTTGTTTTGTGCAAAGAAACAGAAATTAATCATGCCAAACAACACTTCCATACCGGATATTTGCCTAACTTTGCCCACTGCAACAAAAGAAATCGAGTAAAAATGATAAAAGCATTACATCAAGTGGGAGAATATGTTATGCTGATGCGCAAAAGCATCACCATCCCTGACCGTTGGAACATGTTCTTCAAACAGCTCATTAAAGAGATTTACAAATTAGGCGTTGATTCGCTTTGGATTGTGGTAATCATCTCCGTATTTATCGGAACGGTAATTGCCATTCAGATCTCCTTAAACATCAGCTCACCGTTGATTCCGAAGTTTACCATTGGTTATACCACCCGTGAGATTATCTTGTTGGAATTCTCCTCATCCATCATGTGTCTGATCCTAGCTGGTAAAGTAGGCAGTAACATTGCCTCCGAGATCGGAACCATGCGTGTGACCGAACAGATTGATGCCATGGAAATCATGGGTGTTAATTCGGCCAACTTCCTCATCCTCCCGAAGATGGTCGGCATGATGGTATTTATTCCGGTACTGGTAATCTTCAGTATGTTCACCGGTATATTGGGCGGTATTGCAGCCAGTTATTCTTCAGGAACGAACATGACTCCGGCTGCTTTCGAATATGGTTTGCAATTCTATTTCAACCAGTTCTATATCTGGTATTCTATTATCAAATCGGTGGTTTATGCCTTTATCATTTCTTCCATAGCCGCCTACTTTGGATATAATGTGAAAGGAGGAGCACTTGAAGTTGGTAAAGCCAGTACCAATGCCGTCGTGATGAGTAGCATCATGATTCTGCTGGCCGACGTAATATTAACGAACTTAATGTTGACTTGATCATGATTGAAGTAAAGAACATTACCAAATCATTTGAAGGCCGTCCGGTATTGAAAAATATCAGTACCGTATTTGAAGACGGAAAAACCAACCTGATCATCGGACGAAGCGGATCAGGAAAAACTGTAATGATCAAGAACATCATCGGATTGATGCGTCCGGACAGCGGACAAATCCTGTATGACGGTCGTGACCTTACGTTGATGAATAAAGAAGACCTGAAGATTCTCCGGAAAGAAATGGGAATGCTTTTCCAGGGCTCGGCGTTGTTTGACAGCATGACGGTGCTCGAGAACGTCATGTTCCCCTTGGATATGTTCTCGAAAGCCAGTACCAAAGAAAGACAAATGCGCGCTGAATTCTGTCTGGACCGTGTAAACCTGTCGGAAGCCGGCCATCTTTATCCGTCGGAAATCAGTGGAGGTATGATGAAACGAGCCGCTATTGCCCGTGCCATCGCCTTAAACCCGAAGTATCTGTTCTGCGACGAACCCAATTCCGGACTCGACCCTAAAACATCTTTGGTGATCGACGATCTGATTCACGACATAACTATTGAGTTCAACATGACAACCGTTATCAATACACACGATATGAACTCCGTTATGAATATCGGAGACAATATCGTATTCATCAAAGAAGGTGTCAAAGAATGGCAGGGAACAAAAGAAGACATCATTACGTCAGACAATCAGGCATTAAATGACTTTATCTTCGCATCCGATCTTTTCCGCAAGGTAAAGAAAATGGAAGTAGAAGAGCTGAAAGAAGGACATAAATTGTAACAAGCCACAAAAGGGTGTGCCTTCACACCCTTCACAGCAAATAACAGAATATGAACAAAATAGGAGCGTGAGTGAAGGGTATAAACAAAAATCGGATATGGGTAAATGAATTCTTATTTTTACCTGCTCATTTCATACTACTATTCTTAAATTTGCCCATCCTGCTATTGGGGCAAAATAATCTTTCTTGATATATATTGTAGAGGCGCAGCGTGCTGAGCCTCAAACGGTGTTGTTAAAAATACCGACATATATATTAGGCACGGATGACACGGAAAACACGGTTTTAAATAAATATTTACCGTGTTAATCTGCGTGCCTGATTTTTCTGCTACGATAGGCTGGAGGCGCAGCACGCTGCGCCTCTATTGTCGCGAGGTCTGTTTTGAAGATGATCGCTATAGAGGCTTATTCAGGAAAATGGGGATTACATACATGAAACAACCTTGTTTCGTCCTTTAATCACCTGATTTGGAAAAATAATATAGTTTTTTCCTTGTTGATTCGGAAAACCTCCTTATCTTTGCATCGAATCCGTAGCTGACAGCGGTTGGCGATGAAGCGGATCTTTTATTTTATTGTAAGCATTTTACGAAGATTATTCCAGTTTCTAAAATCGGCAAAATTTTAAACACTGCGGAATAATGGACAGTAAATGCTTGCGCTGACTACGTATATAGGACTTTACTTTCTATAGGTGAAGTGTGTTATATCGTATAAGCGCGGGCTGTTGTTCTGTTATTGCAGTGAGGGTGTTTGCCGATACCTAGAAACTAATAATAGACGACGAGCCCGCGCTTTTTTTATGTCTTTTCTGAAACGAATCGAAAATAACCAAAGCCGGGTTTGTTCTCCTTCCTTCGTAAAATTAATTGGTTGAATTATCCTTTTAATTAACTATTTAATTTTATTCATTATGAACAAAAAAGTACTTACACTTTGTGCAGGCTTCTTGCTTGCTGGTTCCGCATTTACTACAGTTGATGCGGAAACTTTAGCAGATGCCGCTAAGGTTGAAAACGGTTATTTTACTGTTTATGTAAATAACAGTAAAAGTATTAAAGATGACGCAAATATAGGTGGATCTGGAATTTTATTAGGAGATGGAGCTGCCAAACAGGCAAGTGATGAAGAAAAAAAAGATTTAGCCAATATTTGGAAAGTACAAACGGTTACTAGCAATGGAACAACCCTTGGTTATAAGCTAATTAATGCAAAGTCAAATGCTGCTTTATCTGTAAAAGTTGGAGACATAACTTATGATACATTTGAAGGGAATGACGAAGCATTATGGTTTAATGTTGCTAGCCAATTAGGTTACTTTGGTAAAGCAGATAAAGCTTCGGCGGCAGCTTCAACAAATGATGCTAATTCTGTTTGGCGTTATAACTTACAACAAATAAATCCTGAAGATGTTAACGCTGATGATTTGAACGAACTTTACAATTCTATTGGTTTCAATATGATTGTAAATAGTGTAAAAGAGGAAAAGCAAGCAACCATTAAGAACTTATTTGCTACTAGCGGTCGTGTTTTAGCATTAGAAGTTTCAGCGGATGTTAAATCTCCAAATAATGCTACCGATGGCGCAGCTTATCCAGACGGTACATACTTTGTGACAAGTACGCCTACAGGAAAGACTTGGGCTGAAATTTGTAAAATAACTGATGCTACTGAAAAGAATAACGCTCAATATGCTTTCTTGGAAGCATGTACATTCATTGCTGTTAATTCAGTCGAAAATGATATTAACAGTAAAGCTGACCGTGAAGCAGGAGCTGGCTTCCAATTAACAACTGTATTGGGTCGTGATTTACAGAAATATCAAGGTACTGTTGCTGCTAAACAGCCTACAGGTCGCGACATCGCAGTTGCAAACGCTTGCTTCTCTGTCAAGAAAGATGTAAATGACAAATATGCTATTGGTCTTGAAACATTCTGGTTTAACAAAGCTAAGGCTGCAGATATTCAAGATAATGATGCCCAGATCTCTAAACCTGGTTACTGGTTGAATGTGACAGAAAAAGTAGGAGAAGATAACGACGATAAGTATTTGACAACAGAAGGAGCTACAGCCAAATACATCTTCTCAATGAAAGACTTGGCTACTACAAGCGTTTATTCTTGGTTGAAGAATGAAAAGAAGATGTCTGTTTACAATATCCAGTTTGTAAGCGATAACGATGATATCAACGGTAAATATTTGTTCGTTCCGGCTTATGGAAACAAAGCATATGCTAAGGGTGTTAAGTTTACAGATATAAATATGCCCGAGACACAGTTTATTGTAACTGATGTAGATGCAGATAATAATACAGTAACATTCACCAATCGCGCTAATCGTGCAATGAATGAAGCTGTTAAAATTTATGCAGAAGCTGATGGTACTTATACAATTGCTTTGGAAAATAAAAACGGTGAATTTGCTCCGTTGAATGTATTGAATAATGGTGATATTAAAGCCCAGGCTGATGTCAAACTTCATGGTTTACGTGTAAAGATCACTCCGGTAGAAAGTGTTGATTATTATTATGGTGCTTGGAATGTAGATAACGGTGAAGAAGTAACTCTGTTATTTGCTCGTGATAACACGCCGACTTCTAACAAATTGTATGTAAAACATCCGGGATATAATGGCTCAAACTTGGATATTTCTGAAACATTAAAAGTAACAAATGAAGTAGCTGGTACTTTGCAATTTGCATTGAAGAAATCTAACAAACCAGTTGTTAAGACTTATGGTTATACTTATTATTTAGGTGAAACAGATAAGGAACAGGAAAAGTGGGAAGCTAACGGTGATACTATCGCTTATTATACTTATCAGTTAGAAGCTTATTACGAAGGCGAACCTTGCGGTTATTATCTGCATTTGAATGATGGTAAATATAAATTGTCTACTGATGCCGATAACTTCATTATTAAAGATAATGAAGATGGTTCTGTACAGTTGATCAAATCTTATGATGCAACTAATGCTGTAGTAGTTGATGGTTGGAAGCAAGTAGAGCAAACAATTTCATATTTCGAAAATAAAGAAATAAAGGATGCTCTTTTAACTCAGGAAATGGCTGCTAACTATGTGAAAACATATTTGAACTTAGAATCTCCTGAAGTATCGTTGGATCCGAAATCAACTTATGTAACATTCAAGGCTGAAGAAGGTGATTATATCACCATGAAAGATGACCGTGATGCTGTATTGGTATCAGATCAGCCATTGACATTCCGTGTATTTGCTACTGATACAGAACGTGAAGTTCCTAACTTCCTGGTATCAACAGGTTGGAATGACAATACAAAAGAACGCATGTTCTTATTCAATCCGAAAGACTCTGTCAACTATCTTGTAGCAGAAGGTGATTATGACAAGGCTTATCAGTGGAGCGAAGGTATCAACAAAGCTATCTTCAAATCAGCTCGCATGGCTGAATCTTGCGATACACTGTACACAACTATTAAGGGCAACGCTACAGCTGTAGCAACAGTAGCTGACCAGAACAAGAATGTACAGGGTGGTTTGAACTACTTCAAGTATCAGATCATTGAAGATCCGGAAAATGAAGGTTACTACATGATCCGTCAGAATGGTTACTTCTTAACAAGTACAAATGGTCGTATGGGCTTCACTAAAAAACAGGGTGCTCGCAGCTTAGCAGTTCGCGTAGAAGTAGATAATGTTGAATCTCCTACCGCTAACGAATCAATCAACGCTGCTAACAATGTTGTTGTTGCAGGTGTTAACGGTGCTATCGTAGTGAAGGGTGCTGAAGGCAAGAACGTAATCGTAAGCACGATCTTAGGTAAGGTAGTGGCTAACGAAGTAGTTTCTTCAGACAACGCTCAGATCGCTGCTCCGGCTGGTATCGTAGTGGTATCCGTTGATGGCGAAAGCTTCAAGGTTGTCGTTAAATAATTGACAATTGACAATTGATAATTGACAATTATAAAATAGTAGAGACGTGGCGTGCCGCGTCTCTATAGATTTCAAGAAATAATTCATAATTAAATAAATTAATTGTTTATCCACCGGCCGACAACGGTTTGCAGAGTATCCCGCGAGGGCGAAAGTGGAAGTTGTTAATAAATAGAGTTAATAGTCACAGACTTTTGTTTTTGCAAAGGTAAAGTATCCTGCGAAGGTGAACAAGTGGCATTAGTATTAATAATAGTGTAATATAAAGTTTATGTTCCGCCGGTAGCCTTGCGAAAGACAAAAGCGGAATCTCAAAAAGAGGAAATCCCTGTCGTTCTGTTTCGGATGGCAGGGATTTTTATTTTAAAGATCGTATTCGTTACTTTTGGCTTGACCCAAAAGTAACCAAAAGGTCAAGGCTTACACTCCGTTAGGCCGATTTTACTCCTTCCATTGAAAATCCTATCTTCTGAAAACGAAGGACTAACTTTCTAAAAGGAAAGCTTTTAACATTGTCAGAAGGATTAAAAATAGAAAAGCAGGAGTTCCGAACTTTTCAGTACCCCTGCTTTCTAATGACATTCGTTATAATCTAATAGATTCAATACTATTTCCTTTTCTGCAAGCGGAAAGAGATCCACCCTAAGTACAACAAACATAAGAGTAATAAAGACAAACCTGCCACTTGTCCCAAGGCATCTGACAATACACCCATCAACGGAGTAATCAAGGCTCCTCCTGAAACACCCATGATCATCAATGCCGAAATCTCATTGTCGCGTTCCGGCAGATGTTGCAAGGCATACGAAAAGATAATCGAGAATACATTGGAACAAGTTAATCCTACTACCACAACCAGAATGGAAATCCATAACAGGCTATCGACAACCAATAACAAGATGAACCCGACAATGGCGATTCCCATACTGTATTGCATAAAACGATCAGACACTATCCTTGCCAATAAAAAGGCTCCTACAAACGAGCCGATGGTTCGAGCCGAGAAATAAAGGCTACTACCCAAGCCGGCTTCGCTCACCGACATACCGGTTTTCTCCATCAGTAACTTGGGGATCGTCGTATTCAAGCCTACATCAATCCCGACAATAAAGAGAATACCCAAGAATAACATCACGATATATCGGTCCTTGAATAACGAGCAGACCGTAGCAAAGGTTGAGGCTTGTGCCGACTTCTTCTCTTCTTCATGGACACCGGCCAGCAGCCAGGTAAGAGAAAGTAAGGTTGTCACAGCATAAACAGCAAAGATCCATTTCCAATCACCCCAGAAAGATGCTGCCGCCCCTGCAATCAGCGGACCTAAAAAAGAAGAGACCGCTTTCAGAAACTGCCCCAACGTCAGGACACTGGTTACTTTTCCGGGAGAGACCACGCTGGCTACCATCGGATTCAAAGAGACTTGAAGGATCGTATTTCCAATTCCCAACAAAGCAAAGGCCAGCAATACACTGGCAAAATCATAGAGAAACAAAGGTAACAACATCGCTACAATCGTGATACCCAACGAAACTGCCACTGTATTCCGCCGACCAATCCGTCCCATCAACATACCGGTCGGAATGGAAAAGATAGCGAACCACAAGAACACCATCATCGGTATCAGATTGGCCAACGTGTCCGACAAACCGAAATCATGCTTGACATAATTCGTCGAAATACCGACAACATCCACAAATCCCATTACAAAGAAACCGAATAGGATCGGGAAAATAGTCCATTTGGAATTTGATTGATTCATAATATCTGATTTAACCGTTAATACAAATCTTTGGGTTGACTACCCATTTCCATCTCCAAAACGCCACCTTCCGCGAATGAGGCAAAAGGCAAATGAGGTTCATGCAACGTTTCCCCGTTCAACCGGTATTGCTGGACATAGCCATTCTCCGGCGTATTTCCTTTGACCTGGATAACAAATTCTTTTCCGGGATAATATTTCGGATTCAATTGAATCGTAATCTTATCAAATAGAGGAGCACCTAAACCGAATGATGGTTGTGAATCCGTCAATCCCTTGACATCAAACAAGCCCATCGACGAGATAACATACCAGGCACCTAATTGTCCCTGATCTTCATCTTGTCCGTATCCATAGCCATGAATACCGTCTGTCCCATAGAACTCATTCAAGATTGCCCGTACCCATTTCTGCGTAAGCGAAGGACGACCGGCTTCATTGAACAGCCATGAAATATGAAGGCAAGGCTGGTTTCCCTGGTTATACAATGTCTGCAAACCGGCAAAAGCGCCGACTTCCTTTCCTCCACTGAAAATCATCTTCTGGGAAACCGTAAAGATACTGTCGAGACGGGCATTGAACACATCAGCACCAACTTTTCCAACCAGTCCTTTTACATCGTGCGGCACATAGAATGTATATTGCCAGGCATTACCTTCCTGAAATCCGCGCCATACCTGCATCGGATTGAAGTTGTCGATAAACTTTCCGTCTCTCTTCTTCGGACGAATGAAGTTGGTTGAAGGATCATACAGCCGCTCCCAGCCTTTAGACAGAGACATCAACTGATTGTAATGAGCCGTATCGCCTAATTGTTTAGCCCATTGAGCTACCGCCCAGGCGGTATAAGAATACTCTAATGTATGAGAAGCCGAGAACATGAAAGTTTCCTGATATCCTTCTCCTTCATCAGCATGCGGCACATAACCATACTGAACAAATTCCTTCGTATTGACCTTACCTGCTCCGAAAGGACGGTTCTCACCATCCAGTTCATTCTTCAGGCAAGCTTCATAAGCCAGCTTTGTATCAAAGTCCCGGATACCGCATTCATACGCAGCAGAAATAATTGCGGGCAACAGATTTGTTCCCACCCCCGAAACGTACCGGTTATTAGCCAGTCCGTCAGCCAACCAACCAGCGTCCTGATAAGCCTGCAAATGGCTGCTGACATAATCAGACACATATTCCGGATAAGCCATGATCCATAGCTGAGAAAGATTCCACTGTCCACCCCAAATAGCATCTGTATTATAAATATTATGCACAGGCTTTCCGTCTTTCATCTCCAATTGTCCGACAGAACCATCATTCTTCGGATAAGCACCATTGACATCACTCGCCAAACCGCGACCTAACAACGCATGGTACAAACCTGTATAGAATTTTACTTTGTCCTCTTTCTTCGTAGTCTCCACCCGGATACGTCCTAAATAATCTTCCCAAGCCTGGTGCGAAAGGTCTTTTGCTTCATCAAACGAAAGGTCTTTTGCCTCGGTTCCCAAATTCAGACGAGCATTCTCAACCGACGTATAAGAAAGACCGATTTTAGCAGTTACAGAAGAAGCTTCCGGAAAATCATACGTCAAATAGATACCGACACCCACACCTTTCATTTCCCGAACACCAGGTTCTTGTCTCTCTCCTTGGAAAGCACCAAACGAGGCAGGCTGTTTATCCACTACTGCCGAGAAATACAACGGCACCTGAGCTCCGGGCTGATACTTCTTGACATATTCCGGTAAAGTTATTACCCTGCCTTCAATACGGCCGTCTTCAGCATAAGAGACATAGGCATCTGCCACAGCTCCACTTTCGCCCTGCCGGTTCCCGATATCAAACAGAAGATGATTCTCGGCACCTTTCGGGAAATGAAAACGCTGGTAAGCCACACGCGATGTAGCAGTTACTTCTGCCTGGATCTGATAATCGTCCAACAATACCGAATAATAACCTGCCGTAGCCACTTCATTCGCCCGGTCGAAATGAGAGCGATATCCGGTTTTGATACTATCAGTAGGCAAGCCAGGTACAGTTATCAGTTTTCCGGTCGTAGGCATCAGGACAATTCCTCCGATCTGGAATTCATGCAGACAAGGAAAACCTTCAATTGAGTTCTCCCGATAATCATACCCCGTAGCTTCCCAACCCGAAGCATTTCCTAAGTGTCCGTTCGTTGAAGGACCCGGTTTTGCCATACCGAAAGGCATCGCTCCCGGTGTAAAATGGAACCACCGGCAATGGGCTGTTCCAATGCGCGGTTCTACATATTGTGTCAGCGATTCCGGTTCTTCCTTACCAGTAGAAGTGGAAGTACAGGCTTGTAGAAACGCCAAAAAGATGATACATATTGAATAAATAGTCTTCATAATTACAGATATTATCTAAAGATTTAATTTTGCCAGAGCATACTGATAAGCTCCCAAAGCAATCGAACGGCTCGCTCCCTGCTTAGAGATCGCAACGCCAATACGTTTATAAGGATCATAATCTACCCAGCGGTTTGTTCCCGGTATTTGAACTTGCTTAACCAGCCCTTTCAGGAATTCCTGTAATTCATCCGGATCCTCCAAATTAAAAGGCTTCATCTGCAAACGGGCAAACCGATTACCATTCATCATGCCGGTCGTACCCGACAATTCCCGCATCAATGCCGGAAGAATATACTTCGAAGCGCCAGACAAACCACCGCCAATCACAATAAGCCCGTCAACCAATGTGATAGCAGAGGCTATCGTATCACCGGCTATTTCGCCCAGTTCTTCAAAGGCGGCTATCGCTGCCTGGTGGTTACCCGGACGAATTCCTTCAGCGATATCGAATATATCTTTGGGAGTTAAAGCTGCCATATCACCCGATTTCTCTGCATAAACACGTTTTACGGCCCGGATACTCACACTTTCCTCCACAATATAATCCGGATATTTCTTGTTACGACAGCACCAGACATCACCACCGGTACCATTATCTCCTATCAACAACTCACCATTAATCACCACACCAGCCCCGAATCCGGTACCTAATGTAATGCCCAACAGATTATGATATTGCTTACAACTGCCCGCATCCTTCAGTTTACGGTTAATATCCGGCAGCACACCGGCCAGGGCTTCTCCATAAGCGAACAGGCTACCATCATTGTTGATGAATACAGGAATCCCGAAATGTTCCTGCAAGAACGGACCTAAAGCTACTCCGCCCCGGAAACAGGGGAAGTTAGGTAAATCACCAATAATTCCTGCTTCATAATCGGCTGGTCCGGGAAAGGCAAAACTGATAGCAACAGGCTCTTCCTTCAAGGCCTCTTTGACCTGTTTGAAGCCTTGCAACAAGGTTTGCAGACACACGTCCAGATCATTCACCTCTGACCGCAAGCGGATCGGAGTCACGATCTCTTCATTATCACAGATAGCGGAAAATACCAGATTGGTTCCTCCGGCATCCAATGTCATCACGATACGATTCTCTTTCTTCATGGCTCTTATTGTCTGAAACGTACATACGCTTTGATAGTTCCACATTCCTTCCCTTCGGAAGTTCCATACGGGCAGATCGTATATTCTCCTACCGATGCCGGAACGATAAAGGTTTCTGCATAGTGAACAACAAACGGCTCAAAGGATTTCGTCGGACTTTCCACAATCAGCTCATCGCCTTCGATTACATTGAGTACATTGACACCTCCATCCGTATGATGAGTAACAGGCTTGGTAAACCAGTGGCGACGGGTTTCGATGAATTCATTTTCGTGCAATCCTGTCCGTTCTTCCCGCCAGCCGTCTCCTTCGGCAACCGGTTTAATCTGGTTCACCAGATTATCACGGGTAAATTCAGTCTGACGTTCCCATTGGATAACATGTGAACCATGCCCAATATTAATCGGACGAGGCAGACCGTCCAGTCCGAGACGTCCCCAATCCCACAGCTTGAAGGTAAATATACTTGGCGTAGCACTAATCTCCAAGACCATGGCTCCGGCTCCGGAACAATGGATCGTTCCATTCGGAATCAGAAAATGATCGTGTTTCTTGGCCGGCCAGCGGTTCACATACTTTTCTGCCTCAAAAGGTTTTCCGGTATTCTGCGATTCCTGCAGGGCTCCGATCATTTCCTCCGGATTAACACCAGTCTTTAATCCTAAAAATACCGTGGCTCCTTCTTCGGCATCCAACAGGTAGTAACTTTCATCCTGTGTATAATAAATTCCGAATGTATCACGGATGTATTGTGTTGTAGGATGAACCTGCAGACTCAGGTTTCCACCACCAATTGTATCCAGGAAGTCAAACCGGATCGGGAAATCCTGTCCGAAGCGGGATTCAACCGGACCTCCCAATAAAGCGCGGGTCTGATAGAAGACCACATTATTGGAAGGCATCTCAAATAATTCTCCTTCTACATTCAGATACAGACTGTTTTCTTCGGGTACGCAGTCGAAACACCAGCCATAATTAGCCGGTTCCGGATCTAATCCGCAAACCCGTTTCATCCATTGTCCGCCCCACGGAGCCGGATCAAAGAACGGAACTACACGGAATGGCTGATGAGCCGTTTTAACCAAGCCTGCCAGCATCGTTTCTCCTGTAATCATTTTAGGCAGCTCCGGTATGTGTGTATCCAACCAATAATCCACCTTCGGCAGCAATTGCTTCTTCAAGGTATCGCAAACAATCCAATCTACAAAATAACCTCTCTTATAATGATAAGAAGCGCCTTCGGCCTTATTCTCTACACCCAGACCATTGATTTCGTGACGGCGGAAACGAAGCTGTATTTCCCAACGGGCCATATCCACATATACCAAAACATCTGATTCGGGTGCTACAACAGCCGCTCCATGGCCATAAACCAATACCAAGCCTGTTGCCCTGCTGATTTGCTGACGAGCATCCGCTACTTTAGAAGCATCCAGAAAATCAGCATAGGCAAAATGTGCCCGATACCCGAACAGACGGTCGTCTGTTACATAAGGATAAGTCATCGCCTCTATCTCCTGTACGGATTTGAACACAGACTGTGTATCCACCCATAATGAAGGATTCAATGCAGACAGTTCACGTGTCAGCTCCTCATGATGGACACCCTGATAGCATTCCACGACAACGACGACCGACTTCTTGCCTGCCAACGACGCGCAACGGCGGGTTATCTCATCCCGCACAGCCTGCCATCCTTTCCACAAATGACCGGCTATACGGGTAGCCGGCTGCTTGTCATAATTACTCTTTCGCATGATTATATTTTCATTTACTTACTTTCTTTTCTTCAGCCCAGTCATTCATCATTTCAATGGCTTTGGCCAATACACCGGCTGAACCTTTAAAGTTGCCTGAACCACTGGGAACACCTCCCATCCCATACCATTCAAAGAAACCCCGGTTCTTGATTACCCGGTCAATCATCGGACGGATTTCAGCATAGGCTTCTTCTACAAAACCATTGGCAACCAGCTGCTGGATCATACGTCCTCCGAACCAGGTCCAGTCTCCACCGTTCTGGTAAACATATGGTTTTGACATTCCTCCCCGGAAAAAGCCTTCCGGATACGTTGGATAAAGAGTTAATCCGATACTTGGCATGCCCGACAAACGGACATTCTCGAGCATCTGGGCATTGACTACGGCAATTTCTTCCTTCGATAACAAGCCGGCTTCAATGGCGACGGCAGTTCCTCCATGATAATGAATCTGGTTCTCATCGAATCCGGCAGGAATTGGAGACGGATCTATATACAGATGAGGAATAAACTTCTTCCGTTCGGCATCCCATAAATGCTTCCGCACATTCTGGGCAATCTGTTCACGGATGCCTTTCCACTTCTTCAGCAACGAGGCATCGTCTGTCATTTCCTGCAAATAATCCAAAGCGATCAGGAACATGGCATTATCATACACATCAATGGCCCGCGAAGAGAGTTCATTCATGTCACAACCAAAATCATCATTCGGCTGAACATCTCCCCAATCGGCAGTCATGGCACCGAACAATAAGCCATACTGTTCGCTATAACGCTCCCGCATCAGATAATCTACCATATCATCCATCCGCTCCAACACAGTTCTTCCGGCCACATCCTCCCGTAAAATCGAAGTATCACCGGTCTTACGGATGTATTTTCCTACAATCTGAATCAAGGAAGATTCCTGATCGGTCTCGACGGTATTCTTGAATCCCACATGATCTGGTGCTGCATCTGCATAATAGAGATGATTATCATACCAGGTAAAATCAGGCTTCAGTACATAGCCGTCTATCATTTCATCATTCGGTTGCTGAAGGGCAAAGAACAACAAGATAGCATTCCGTATATCTGCCTGGTTTGTTTCCTCACAGGCCACCTCTATGAATGTATTCATATCCCGGGCCCAAATCTGGGAATAACCGCTACCGGCATTGAATCCCTGACGGATAATCGAACGGGCCATGCTATCTACCTGATGAAAGGCTGTATCATTCAAAATTGTCTCTGCTAACTGTTGTTGTGGATTGGTGGTAGTACAAGAGAGAAAAGCCGCACAACCCATCAACATCAAACCGAATCGTTTCTTCATGACATCTTGATTTTTCTGCAAAAGTAACACCACGATACCAAAACAAACCGTACCTTTGTTTTGATTTACTTATACTATCTTACGATTTTCTATTATGATAAAAATTAAAGAAGGTTTTAAGGGAGAACGGTTTGCTTATCTGCCTGATGACATTCTGAAAGCTTATAGCAGAAATCCTCTTATCCAGAATTTATATATCCGGAAAATGGGATTTTTCCCCCATGTAAAATATCATTATGTACAGAAAGAGAATGGATGTGATTATGGTATGCTTATCTATTGTACCGGAGGTAAAGGCTGGTATAAAATAGAAGGGAAGAATTATGAAATCAAAGAAAACCAATATATCATCATTCCGCAGAATATTCCATATTCATTTGGTGCCGACGATGCCGACCCGTGGACCATTTACTGGGTTCATTTTAAAGGACTGCTGATGGAACAGTTCATCCCGAAAAGTCATGCTCCTAAAAACATTCTTCCCGGCGATTATTCACGTGTGCAAGACCGGCTGGATTTGTTTGAGGAAATTTATAATAACTTTTCCATGGGATACACACTGGAAAATATGATTTATTCGTCTATGTGCCTGTACCAGTTCTTGGCGTCCTTTATCTATTTAGACCAATACCGGTCTGTCAACCTGCCGACGCAGCATGAGCATCTTTTATTATCGTCCAGGGCTGTACACTACATGCAGGAGAATATTCATCAGAACCTGTCACTCGAGCAAATTGCCGGTTATTTCAAATATTCAACTTCTCATTTCTGCACCCTATTCCAAAAGGAGACAGGCGTTTCACCCATTAATTATTTCATTCGCCTGAAGATGCAGAAAGCCTGTCAATATCTGGAAATGACCAATCGGAAGATCAACGAAGTAGCCGCACTCTTAGGGTTTGAAGAACCGGCCTATTTCACGAAAATGTTCACTAAAATGATCGGTATTACACCTTCTCAATACAGGAAACGCGAATCTTCTGTCCACCAAAAGGGAGCCAGTAATTCCGAAAGGGAATACAACTGATCCCGTCATTGGCATCATGGATAACTGATTCATTTTCAATACGCCAAAAAGGCAGGCATGAATTCATAAAAACATAGGCATAAAATGATCAAAACATAGGCATGAATTTGTGAAAACATAGGCATGAATTTAGACAAAATAAACGGGAATCGATTTTGATCCTCTCTGGATTCGATTTCGATTCCCGTTTATTTTAAAGAGCATGGTTTCATACGCCTGATCGGCACTTCATATATACTCTTTCTTATTTATTGGCCTGTTGGATGACTTCCTTGATATGGTTCTCATCGTTGAGCGGACAAATCATCAGCACATCTTCCGTATCGGCAATCATATACCCCGAAAGGCCGTCGATAATGACCTTTTTATTGGGATTAGTTTCCTTAATCAGGTTTTGTCCGGCATGAGAGAACTGCGAATCGGCCCCGGAAACAGCATTGGCCGCAGCATCTTTTTCCAACAAGGAATACAATGCGCCCCATGAACCCACATCACTCCAGCCTAAATCGGCTACACAACGAACGTACACCTGAGCTGCTTTTTCCATGATTCCATAGTCAATGGAAATGGATGGCGACAGATGAAAAGCCTGATTGACGGCTGCCTGTTCTTCACTAGTACCATATTGCTTATCAATGGAAGCAAAGAGAGAAGCAACTTCCGGCAAATACTGCTCAAAGGCACCGATGATGGTCTGGGCCGACCAAATAAACATACCGGAATTCCAGAAATAATCTCCTTCGGCCAAATACTGGGAAGCAGTTGTCAGGTCCGGTTTTTCCTTGAACCGCAAAACCGGCGTAATGGACGATTCCTTATCTTGTCTTGTCTGAATATATCCATAACCCGTAGCCGGGAAAGTCGGCGTAATACCCACCGTCAGTAAAGCCGGACGGGAAGCTGCAAACGCCAGTCCTTCCTGCATAACTACCGCAAAACGAGCCGTATTGGATATATAATGATCAGACGGCGTCACCACAGCCACCGCCTTTGGGTTCATCTGCCGAAGCTTATACATGGCATAAGCAATACAAGGCGCCGTATTCCTCCGGCAAGGCTCGGTCAATACCTGAGACGGTGATAACTGAGGAAGCTGTTCCAACACCAACTCCTTATACACTTCGCCCGTCAGTACCAGAAAATTCTCCGCCGGAATAAACCCCGCAAAACGATCATAGGTAAGCTGGATAAAAGTCCGCCCTATCCCCAAAGCATCCACGAATTGTTTCGGTTTTTCCTCCCGGCTCAACGGCCAGAACCGAGAACCTATTCCTCCGGCCATAATGATGCAATAACAATTATTCTTATCGAGTGTCATGTCGTTTCCTGTTTTTCTGCAAAGTAAATAAAAATCAAGCGTAGTACAAAAAGAAGAGACGATGATGTCAAATTCCCTACGGAACCAGATCTAAGCCTGAACGGAAAATAAAAATCGCCGGATTACTGTCATCCTAAAGAGGAACAGAAATCCGACGATTCAGCTAGAAAAGCTTCCTGAGAAACTTAGCGTATGTTTACTTCTTTACTTTATAAGTCTCATGAATGGCCTTATCAAACTCAACCCAATGTTCATCTGTCATATTAGCCGGAACAAACAGGCTAACACCGGCTGCTCCGGCTTCCATAGAACCACGAACCGCTTCGGCGATTTCAGACGGAACCAGTCCGTGACCTTCTGGATCTTTAATGTTTGCCTTGTTTTTCCAGTCATGACAGATAAACAAACCACTGTAAATCGGCTTTTCTCCATTTACAGAAGCGACTTCTTCGGCTGTTATCTCGCCAACCCATGAAGCCGGTTCCAAATAGAAATCATTATAATTCATCGGGAAGAAAGCATCAATGTTCCACTTGTTCCATTCCTGACGTACCAGTTTCTTGGCATACGATTCCGGACCCGGGAAAACAGCAGCACTTACTTTCTTACCTTTGGCATGAACGGCATCAGCAATTTTATCAACCAGATTTGTAATCACATTATAACGGAATTCCTTCCATTCTTCACATTTCGATGGATCTTCAACCGCCTTGATGTCGATACCTGTAGCCGCCTTAAAATCAGCCACACACTTATCGCAGTAACAGTAATCGGCCGTCGGATATTCTTCATTCATGACCAGTCCATATTTCTCCCACAAGCCACGAGCTAAAATCACATCCACGTAGCGGATATAATCCAAATGAATATAATCGACTTCAGGAATATCAGCAATCTTCGAATACTCAGTTACCAGGTAATTGATTACATCCTCATTGTTCGGACACATACATTTGTAATAAGGAACATAAGCCTGCACCTTATAAGCAGATTCGCCCTTACGGTTAACAGCATACCAGGTAGAATCAGCATCAGCTTTCAACATCGTCGGAATCCACGCATGATATTCCAAGCCGTTGGCATGAGCGATCTTGGCAGCACGAGCATGTTTCTCTACATTAAAACCACCGGCGTTGTAGCACATACCGTCTAATCCATGAGCCTTCCATTTACTGAAGTCAGATTCGATAGACGCTTCTGTGGCATCATCTCCTTCACCTTGCCAACCATACACCGGAATCTTATTCCCTGTATTACCCGAACAAGCCGCCAAACTAATAACAGCTGCGGCGATTGCTAAAAATTGCTTTACCATAATATTATACTTTACTGATTAAAATGCGTTTAATAGCCGAACAACGCTTCCTGGGTCAACTTTTCAATCGGGCCATACTCTGCCAAGCCTTTCATGTTCAAATCCTTCTCATCTCCTAAGACAACATACACATACTTACGATCTTTTACCCATTTTTCCTGGAAGGCCTTAATATCTGCCAAGGTCATTTGCTGTACCTGTTCAAACAAGGCTTTCCGTGTATCCACAGACAAACCTAAATCCTGAGCATACATATAAGCCCAAAGGACATCAGACTTCGTAATTCTCTCGGTACGCAAACGGGTTATCAATGCGTCTTTTGCCAGATCAAATGCTTTCTCCGATTCAGGCATCTCATTGATGATCTCATCAAAGGCCTTCATGGCATCCAGCATCTTGTCGTTCTGCGTGGCGATAAAGGTACGATAAATATATGGATACTGCAACTTTGACGGAGCAATTAAATAGGCGCCGGCCGAATAAGCCAAGCCTCTGGCCTCACGCATTTCCTGGAATACAATAGAATTCATGTTTCCGCTGAAATATTCATTGTATAAATTCAGTACCGGATCAATGTTTACGTCATATTTTTCACCCCGGTTGGAAATAGCCGAGAAGTAAATCTGCTTGGCATCATACTGGGCGAACAGGACTTTATTATCTGTTGTTTCCTGCATCTTGAAGTCTGCTGGAGCCGGAACCGGATTCAGTTTCTCAGGAACCTTATGCTGTTCGTTGATAATGGCAATTACTTTGTCGGCAGTTTCTGGACCATAATACAGAATCTTATGTTCATACGTATTGATCTGATGAATACGATCAACCAGATCCTGCGGATTCATCTGCTGCAATTCAGCTGTAGTCAGAACATTTGTCGTCGGAGACTTCGGTCCCCAGATCGCATATTGAATCAAGCGATTGAAATTCTGTCCCTGATTCAGCTTCGCGTCTTCGCGCTTCTTCAGCATATCCGAAGCCAAGTTTTCGTAGGCTTCCTTATTCACCTGCGCATCAGCCAGCAATTCTTCAAACAGAGCCATGGCCTTCGGCATATTCTCGGCCAGACCATCCAATGTCACATACGTACGGTCTGCTCCCGGATGAACACCGAATGAACAAGCCAATTGATAGAATTCCATATTGATTTCCTGAAGCGATTTCTTTGAAGTGCCTAAATACTTCAGGTATTCAAAGGCTGTACCCATGGCTTTATCATTGTTATTACCCATATCGAACACATACAGCAAGGAGAACAGATCGTTCGAAGTATTCTGCTTGTATAAGACTGGAATACCAGACTTGGCGGTCAGCTTGCTCAGGTCCTTATCGAAATCCAAGAATACCGGCTCAATCGGAGTGACCTGTGAAGCCTGAATCTCTTTCAAGAAGGCACTTGCGCTGTCACGATTCATGACAATCGGTGTAATCTGCGGTTTTTCTATCTTCTTTTCGTTCGGATCTTTTCCCTGACGTTTATATATCAAGGCATAATTATCCCCAAAGTACTTATTGGCAAAATCAACAATCTGCTGTTTTGTCACCTTACTCATACGAGTCAGCTGTTCTACTTCATCCTTCCAATCAGATTTACTGATAAAGGCATTCACGAACATATCCGCACGTCCGCTGTTCGAATCCAACTGATACATCTGCATCAACTTGAAGTTGTTGATGGCTGCTTCCAGCAGGCTTTCATCGAAGTCTCCTTTCTTCAGTTTTTCCACTTCTGCCAAGAAGAGATCCTTTACTTCATCCAGCGTCTGACCCTGCTTCGGTGTTCCGCCGATGATGAAAGCATCATAATCAGCCAAACCATATATTCCGGCATAGCAATTCAGGACTTTCTGCTGCTGAATCAAATCGACATCCAACAAGCCGGCCTTATCATTGTTCATAATCAATGACACCAGATTTAACAAGTCTTCCTGTGCGACCGACGACTTACCGGGGAAACGCCAGCCCATCATCAGATTTTCGGCTTCCAGACCTAATACTTCCTTCACCACCGGAGCTTTAACAGGTGATTCGTGTGTAACAGGCAAGGCCGGCAGATTCGGATTCGGTTTCAGGTGGCCAAAGTATTTCTGAATGATAGCAATTGTCTGGTCCGGATCCAGATCACCCGACATACAGATGGCCATGTTATTCGGTACATACCAGGTCTTATGGTAATTCTTGATATTCGTGATTGACGGGTTCTTCAGATTTTCCTGTGTTCCCAACACCGTCTGTGTTCCATACGGATGATCGGGGAACAAAGCCGACAAGATTGCTTCAAACACTTTCCGGCTGTCGCTCGTCAACGACATATTCTTCTCTTCATAGACAGTTTCCAATTCGGTATGGAAACCACGAATGACCGTATTCTCAAAGCGGTCGGCCTGTATTTTCGCCCAGTTATCAATCTGGTTTGAAGGGATATCTTCTACATAAACCGTCTGGTCAAAACCGGTATAGGCGTTCGTCCCGGTAGCACCAATGGCAGCCATCAGTTTATCATATTCATTGGGAATAGCCAATTTGGATGCTTCATAAGACACACTGTCGATCTGATGATAGATCGCTTCCCTTTCTGCTTCGTCGGTCGTTTGACGATAGACTTCAAACAGCCGTTCGATCTCATCCAGCATCGGCTTTTCCTTTTCATAATCCTGCGTTCCGAAATGAGTCGTTCCTTTGAACATCAGATGCTCAAAGTAATGCGCCAATCCAGTTGTTTCTGCCGGATCATTCTTTCCCCCCACTCTCACCGCGATATACGTCTGAATACGCGGCGTCTCTTTGTTTACGGTTAAATACACTTTCAGCCCATTGTCTAAGGTATAAATACGGGCTTTCATCGGATCATTGGGAACCGATTCATAAGGAACTGAAGCATTCTTCGTACATGCCGACAGCACACATAGGAAGAAAGCAATTCCTAACCAATAACTAATCTTATACATACCTATTATGTTTTTATGATACGGTTACAAATATCTACAAAAAACCTCACATAAACACAGCCTTATCCAGGAAAACATTTCTAATAAAAAATAAAAGAGGAATGTTTTCAGGTATTGAAACCCCGAAAACATCCCTCTTGAAAGACTACTTCCGATAAACGGATATTTACTTCAAGCCAAAAGCTTCTTTTACTTTATCTACATAATCCAGCTTTTCCCAGGTAAACAGCTCTACTTCGCAGACAACCGGTTCCGGAATATATCTGGAATTAAACACTTTCTTTACAACCTGCGGTGTACGTCCCATGTGACCATAAGAAGCCGTCTCGAAATAAATCGGATTCCGTAATTTCAGACGTTCTTCAATAGCTTTCGGACGCATATCAAAGATTTCCCATACCTTGGCTGCAATCTCTCCATCCGTCATATTTACATGCGAACGGCCATAGGTATTTACAAAGATATTCACCGGTTCAGCCACACCAATCGCATAGGAAACCTGTACCAGCACTTCATCAGCCACTCCGGCTGCCACCAGATTCTTGGCAATATGACGGGCAGCATAAGCCGCTGAACGGTCTACTTTCGAAGGATCTTTTCCGGAGAAAGCTCCACCACCGTGAGCGCCTTTTCCACCGTAAGTATCCACAATAATCTTTCGGCCCGTCAATCCGGTATCACCATGAGGACCACCGATGACGAACTTACCTGTCGGATTTACATGATAAATAATCTGATCGTCGAACAAAGCCTGTACATGAGGCGGATATTGTGCCTTTACGCGAGGCACCAGTATATTCTTAACGTCAGCCTTGATCTTATCCTGCATGGCCTTGTCGGCTTCTTCTTGAGAAATCCCCTTCGGACCAATGAATTCATCGTGCTGTGTAGAGATAACGATGGTATCAATCCGCAACGGACGGCCGTTATCATCATATTCAATGGTTACCTGACTCTTGGCATCCGGACGCAGATACGGCATCAGGCGCGGTTCATTTTTACGAATATTCGCCAATTCCAGCAACAGACTATGTGCCAAATCCAAAGCCAACGGCATATAATTAGCTGTTTCATTGGTGGCATAACCAAACATCATACCTTGGTCGCCCGCTCCCTGATCATACGGATTCTCACGTTCTACGCCTCGGTTGATATCTCCACTCTGCTCATGAATAGAAGAGAAAACACCGCATGATTTGGCTTCAAACTGGTATTCACTTTTCGTATAACCAATCTTTTCAATCACGTGGCGGGCCACTTCCTGCACATCAACATACGCATTTGATTTAACTTCTCCAGCCAAGACAACCTGCCCGGTTGTAACAAGGGTTTCGCAAGCTACTTTCGAGTTTTTGTCGTACGCCAAAAACTCATCCAGCAAAGCATCCGATATCTGATCGGCTACTTTATCGGGGTGTCCTTCTGACACCGATTCGGAGGTAAATAAATAACTCATTACTTAGATAATTAATATAAAATAAATTAGTAATGAATTGATTGGGGAAAGAAACATGTTTGCCTAACGGCACAAAAAAAGAAAGATTGTTTTTAGCATTTTTTCCTGTGGTTGCAAGCGCACAAATCTATCCACGTCAATTCAAGGCGCAAAGATAGTATTTATATGAAATATCTATACACTATCTTGCGTTAATTTCCCTTTATTTTTTCTTTTGCGTGTTACGCAAGGCTTTCTTCAGCTTAAAGCCGGCTCTCATTTTGGCGGCTCCAGAGCCATGCGTGCCGCGAAGGAAGTCCGACATCTTCGGTTTCCGGTTTCCTTTCGGTTCTTCGGCTTTCTTCTTGAAGACCATACCGCCACCGGTTATGATTCGTTCTATATCGTTCATATATATTGAATTTGTAAGTTCTTTATCTTATGAATCCTGTTCGGTCAATAACTCCATATACAACTCATACATACTTTTCTGCAGGACCGGATGAACCAGTGAAGGAGCAATCTCTGCCAACGGCTGCATCACAAACAAACGCTGCTGCATCAGCGGATGCGGTACAACCAGCTCTTCCGTATGTATGATTTCATTGCCATACAGCAATATATCAATATCAATAATCCGGTCATGGTACGAACCGTCACTTTTCTGCGTCCGCCCCATTTCCCGCTCAATCTGCTGAGTCAGGTGAAGCAGCTCCATCGGCGAACAGCTGGTTTCCAATTCCAATGCGGCATTCAGAAAGGTATTCTCTGAATCAAAACCCCACGGCTCGGTTTCATAAAAAGAAGAAAGGGACAGGACATCTCCTGCCCTTTCAGCCAACAGCGCGGCGGCTGTCACCATATTTTTCCGCTTGTTACCGATGTTCGTACCTAATCCCAGGTAAACTGATGCCATACTTTTCTTTACAGGATTAACATGGCATCGCCATAGGCACCGAACTTGTAGCCTTCTTTCAAAGCCACATCGTATGCATCCATAATCAATTCATAACCTCCAAACGAGGCAGTCATCATCAACAATGTTGACAACGGCATGTGGAAATTGGTTACCATGCTGGTTGCCACACTGAAATCATACGGTGGGAAAATGAACTTATTGGTCCATCCTTCAAACTCTTTCAAATGTCCGTCGGTACTGACAGCCGTTTCGATAGCCCGCATAACAGAAGTACCAACGGCACAGATCTGGTTGTTTGAATCTTTAGCGGCATTCACTGTTTCAACAACATCGGCATTGACAAACATCTGTTCTGAATCCATCTTGTGTTTCGTCAGGTCTTCCACATCAATTTCCCGGAAGTTACCCAATCCGCAGTGCAGTGTCAGGAAGGCAAAACGGCAATCCTTGATCTCCAGACGCTTCATCAATTCACGGCTGAAGTGCAGACCGGCAGCCGGTGCCACAACAGCGCCTTCTTCGGTAGCAAAAATATTCTGATACCGCTCTTCATCATCCGGCTCAACCGGACGGTCGATGTATTTTGGCAGCGGCGTTTCACCCAAGCTATACAATACTTTCTTAAAGTCATCGTGATTGCCGTCGTACAAGAAACGCAGCGTACGACCACGCGAAGTGGTATTATCAATCACCTCAGCCACCATAGAATCATCTTCTCCGAAATAAAGCTTGTTTCCGATACGAATCTTCCGGGCCGGATCAACCAGCACATCCCACAAACGCAACTCTTCATTCAATTCACGAAGCAAAAACACTTCGATGCGAGCCCCTGTTTTCTCTTTGTTACCGTACAGACGGGCAGGAAATACACGGGTATTATTAAAAATGAATACATCTTTTGGTCCAAAATAATCCAGAATCTCTTTAAAGATCCGATGTTCAATCGTTCCTGTCTTGCGGTTAACAACCATTAATCGGGACTCATCTCTGTTTTTCGACGGATATAAAGCGATTTGTTCCGTCGGCAAATTAAATTTGAATTTAGAGAGCTTCATACTTTATATATCTATTTATATCGTTTTACTTATCATTTTACTTCCTCAGCCGGGACCTCACGGTCCAGAAAGGCATCTATATCTTCCGGATTCATGCACTGATCTAATGTTACATCGCCCACACGGGTTCTTTCCAATGCGATCAAATGCGCTCCCGAATGCAAGGCTATTCCAATATCGCGTGCCAAAGCCCGGATATAAGTTCCCTTGCTGCATACGACCCGGATTTTAATTACCGGCAGCTCACACGACAACAGTTCTATCTCATCAATCACCAATGTTTTGGCTTTCAAAGGTACTTCTTCCCCATTACGGGCTAATTCATACGCTCTTTTTCCTTCTATCTTACAAGCCGAAAAAACGGGTGGAACTTGCTCAATGGTTCCCACAAACTGCTTCAAGACGTATTCCACCAGTTCCCGTGTAATATGTTCAGTCGGATACACGGCATCAACTTCCTTTTCCAGATCAAACGAAGGCGTTGTTTCACCCAACTTCAGCGTTGCCACGTATTCTTTCGTCTGAAACTGAAATTCATCAATCCGCTTGGTGGCTTTTCCCGTACACACAATCATCACACCCGTCGCCAAGGGGTCTAATGTTCCGGCATGACCAACTTTTATTTTCTTTACCTTCAACTTCCTCGACAACTTATAGCGGAACTTGTTCACCAAATCGAACGACGTCCAAGTCAGCGGCTTGTTGAAGAACAAAACTTCTCCAGCAATAAAATCCATCTATTATCTTTTATTCTCCAGAGCAGAACAGGACCGTCACGCACCTCTTCTGCCTGTCAAAACTTATAAACTTAAAAACTCAAGAACTTACAAACTCAAAAATATCGTCACCGCACCGGCTATCGCACAGTAAATGGCAAAGTAGATCAGCTTTCCTTTCTTTACAATATTAATCATCCACTTACAAGCCAGGCAACCGGAAACGAAAGCTGCCACAAAACCGATGGCCAACGAACTGGCAGGAATATCACCGCCCAGACTTTCTCCATGCATCATCTTCAGCAGATCCAGCAAGGCTTCGCCTAAAATTGGAGGAATCACCATCAGAAAGGAGAATTGGGCCAAATGTTCCTTTTTATTTCCCAACAGCAGTCCGGTTGCAATCGTACTGCCCGAACGAGAAAGTCCCGGCATCACGGCACAAGCCTGCGCCAATCCGATAATGAAAGCATCGCGCAAAGAGATCTTTTCCTTTTGCCGCGGTTTTGCATAATAGGAAAATGCCAGCAGCAAAGCCGTCAGCAACAACATACAGCCGACAACCAGCAAACCGGAACCAAATATATCTTCTACCGTATCCTTGAAGAAAACGCCCACAATACCTACCGGAATCATGGAAACCACGATATTCAGGACATAGCGTGTTTCGTCGTTCATCTCAAAGCGGAACAAGCCTTTAAATATCCAGGCGATTTCCTTCCATAAAACGACGAGGGTACTTAATACGGTTGCGATATGTACCAGAATCGTAAACGATAGACTTTCTTCTCCTTTAATGCCAAACAAGGCAGAACCGATTGCCAAATGGCCACTACTACTTACCGGCAAATATTCTGTCAGACCCTGCAACAAACCCAGGATCAAGGCTTCCAATCCATTCATTCTTCAGTCGTCGTCTTATCGTTACTCTTCTTCAGGATACCATATACTACGGCTATGAAACCAATCACGGTCACAATAGGAGCTACCACAATCCGACGAGCGTCGAATATAGCCGGATTAAACGTATCATCACCCGAACCTCCACCGCTCATCAGTATAAAACCGATGATAATCAGTACAACGGCTCCCGCAATCAGGATAAAATTCTCTTTTCCAAAAGCAAAATCTCTTTTCGCCATAGTTTCTTTACTCTTAAATATAATATAATTTGTCAAAACTCATCCGCAGATATTTGTTGACCGATACAATCGTTGCCAGCACCGACAACAGGATGCCCAGCAACAAGACTGCGGTATATACAATTAATAACGTAGGAATATCCAATATTTGTATAAAGCCCGTCAGTTCTGCCTGCAAATAATACAAGGCAGCCGTCAGCATACAGATAGCCAAAACAGCCGCAATGATCCCGCTCACCACATTGTACCAGATAAATGGCCTTCGGATAAAACCGGCCGTTGCACCTACCAGACGCATCGTATGAATCAAGAATCGTTTGGAATAAATTAGCAAACGGATGGTATTGCTGATCAGCACAAACGAAATAATCATCAGGATTGCCGCCAGTCCCAGCAGCACCAGACCAACACGCTTCATATTATGCTGCACCAGCTCCATCATGTCTTTCCGATACAGCAGTTCGGAGACGGATGTGTAGTTTTTAATCTTGTTCTCAATGAGTTTCAGGCTGTCCGGATTGGCGTATTCAGAATGCAGTTTCACTTCGATTGAAGCCTGCAACGGGTTAAAGCCTAAGAAATTCTCCGGATTCTCGCCCAATTCATCCTCCAGTTCGCGGGCCGCTTGTTCTTTAGAAATATATTCAGTGGATTTAATATAAGGAAGAGACTCCAGATTCTTCTGCATCCGCTTCACATCCAGGTCGCCTACATTATCCTTCAGGACAATCGAAAACGACATATTTTCTTTCACATATACCGATAGTTTGTTTCCCAACAATCCCATCAGGATAATCAAACCCATCAGGAAAAGAACCAGCGCAATACTTATAATTGAAGTAAAGCGGGAATGAAAGAATGAAACAGCACTAACTTTCTTATTATCAGCCATCCGTAGCAATATTATTCACGTTCTTCGTATCGGGAACGCTCATACAGGCGCTTTTTTCCCAAATTTTCTGCAAAAGAACGAATATTTTGCGAGATAGCGACCTATTTTGTGTTATTTAACGATTTAAGAACTAGCTCACTTTTCCAATCGGCTATCGTTCCGGTCTCAGATGAAAAAACAACCCCGACCTTATAAAGCTTCCGAGGATCAGCTTCATATTCTTTTGTATATCCTTTTTTTTCAATTTGTTGTATTGCGTCCTCAACACGACCGTCCAATTTGAATTCAAAAACATAAACAAACTTGGGCGTTTCCACAATGCAATCTACCCGTCCATGACTTTGTTCTTTTTCTGTATAAACCGTATAAACACTCAGCAGACGCATGATCAGATAAAACGTATAATGGAAATAGCGTTCTTTTTCCCTTTCGTTTTCTTTTCTCCGCATAGTGTACGGAATACTGGCAAGGAAAGATGCTAGACCTACACGAAATTCATCCAGTTTCCCTTCTTCTAACAGATAAGCCGCATTATTAACCCACGAATAAATACTTTCTCTGGTCTTAAAATAATTGGACGCTATTAAAGAAAGAAAGCCTTTCTTCACCTCATTATTAGGATAATCAAGTAAGAACATATTCCGTCTGATATCAAATTCCTTAATAGTCAGATAGCCACTCTGGTAAATCATGGGAAGAGGCTGTTCCACGTTGGCCTTATAATCAATAAACTCTTCCGGAGCATAATATTTACCAGTAATATCACTCATGTTCTCATCTGTATGCGAGAGCAAACGGATAAGATAGGTTGGAGTACCACTCTTAAACCAATAATCACTGATCCGTTGAGCATCAAAGGCATTCAGCAGACTGAACGGATTATATATGTCTGTCATCGAATCGCTGAAATGATAACCATCATAATGAGACTTAAGCATAGCTCTCATCTCCTCATACGAACATTTATACACTTCAGACATACTTTCGACAGGCTTTCTGAAAATCGCATCAAGCTCTTCTTGTGAAATGCCACAAAGAGCTTCATACTTACAATGCATACTTATATCATTAGGCTGATTAAATCCGCTGAAAACACTTACCTGAGAAAACTTCGTTACACCGGTAAGGAACACAAACTGAAGATGTTCATCTGCGCCTTTAAAAACTGAATAGAAACCTTTCAGGATATTCCGATGTTCTTCTTCCAAGTCTTTGTTTACATCCAGCACATCCAGTATAGGCTTATCATACTCGTCAACCAAGACAACAGCACGCCGGCCTGTAGCTGTATGCGCATACTTGAGTATTTCCATAAAGCGCAATCCAATAGGAAGATCTTTATCCGTTTCAAATTCCAAGTCTCGCTCCCAAGAATCAATATAAGCCTTTATCCAAAGATTCAATTCTCCCGGATTGGTAAAATTTCCGCCATTAAAATCTATATGAAATACCGGATATACAAGCCAGTCTTTTTCCAAAGTCTCCATCTTCAAGCCTTTAAAAAGCTCTTTCTTCCCTAGAAAATAGTTCTTCAACGTGGATACCAACAAGCTTTTACCAAAACGGCGCGGACGACTCAAGAAGTATATTTTACCCTCTTTGACAAGAGAATAGACCAAGTCTGTCTTATCAACATAGACATAACCATCTTCAATAAGCTGATCAAAACTTTGTATTCCGATTGGGTATTTCATATCTCATAAGTTTACATGAAACTGCTAATTACAAATGTAGTGATTATTTATCAAACCCAAGCAGAGAAAAGTCAAAAGTAGGTGAACCAAACATGTTGTTCCTGTATCCAATTCTTTAGTTCACGGCGTGAACTAAGTAATCCACGTCGTGAACTACTTAATCCACGGCGTGAACTAAGTAAACCGCGCCGTGAACTAAAGAATTTCCGGGCGGCTTTATATTTTTGAATAGTGGATATGGAAACTTTGATCCATCGGACAGAAAAATTATTCTTGTGGATGCAGTATTTAGTGGGGAAAGACATTTAGGGAATAAAAAACCTCTTAAATTTGTTATACGATGGAACAATGGAAACGAAAACTTTGGAAAACCTGTAATGGCGTCTTAGCCACGCTCCTTGCCTGGCTGGGCTTTTCTTGCCTGGATGAAAACGGAAATGAACCGATTGTCTGTGAATATGGCGTACCGACCGCAGCTTATTCGCTGAAAGGCCATGTTGTCGATTCGCAAGAGAATGCGGTAGCGGATATGCCGGTTGTTATTAGCGACGGGACTTTCCCGTACAATTATCTGATTGGCGACACGGTTAAAACGGATGCCAACGGAGAATTTATCTGGGAAAACAAGCGTGTCGAACCCAGGGATTTCCAGACTATCCAATGGAAGATTGTAGATACTTGCCGGATCTATCAGGATACGACGGGCGTTACCGTGTTTGATCCGGAGAGTGCCGTAGGATCCGACGGATGGTTTATGGGAAGACTGTCTGCAGAAGAGACGATTCGCCTGCGCGATTATCAGGAGTCGCATAGCGAGCCGTACCTGCAATACCGGATTTACGGACGAATCACCAACTCCATCAACCGGGGTATGCCATTAGTTTTCCTGTCGGCCCAAAAAGCAAACGGACAGGAACCGAAGGAATTCTTCGATATCTCTAACTGGAACGGTGAGTATTCGTTTACCTATGAAAAGGCACCGGGCGAAGGCGATTCGCTTGTCGTTTATACCTCTCCGGTGACTTCGGCTGAAACCGGCTGGAGCAAAAATATTCCGGAAGACTCGGTTGTGATCCGTTTCGACGGTGTTCCTTTAACCGAAGGTTCGGGCTTATTGAAAGGAAAAGGAAGTATAGAACAAAATATATCGTACAGTTATGAAGCGTATCCTTACTAAACGGCTCCGTTTTCTCAGCGGAATAGGATGTTTTCTTCTGATGTTACTCGGCTTCGGTTGCTCAACCGAAGTCGTAGAATATGGCACACCGCATGCGACTTTCCAAATCAAAGGTCGTGTGGAAACAGCCAATCAGGAAGGCATTCCGAATATTCAGCTGACAAGTATCTTCGGCGAGAATGACACCTGCGCTGTAACCAAGACAGAAACGGATGGTTCTTTCGAGATGAACTTCAGTTATGTTCCACTTACTGATCTGAAAATTGCCGCAGAAGATGTGGATGGCGATAAAAACGGAAGCTATTTACCCACTGTTCAGGAAATTCATCTCACGGAAAAAGATTTTCGGGGCGGAGATGGCAATTGGTACGCGGGTGAAGTAGAGAAGAAAATTACAATCAGCCTGAAAGAAAAGGAGAAACATGAAACAGCAGATTGACTTACGCAAACGGCTTGGCCTGGAAATCTTCCGGAAGATTCATCAGAACCGGGTCAAGCTGCATGAACTGAAGACACTTTTCTGGGAATGCACGCTGCGTTGCAATGTGGCTTGCCGACACTGTGGAAGCGATTGCCGCGTTTCCTCGACTTTTACCGACATGCCGGTAGCCGACTTTCTGCGCGTCGTCGATGAAATCACTCCGCATGTGAATCCGCATGAAGTATTAGTCATCTTCACCGGAGGAGAAGCCTTGGTGAGAAAAGACATTGAAAGTTGTGGAATCGAACTGTATCGCCGGGGCTTTCCCTGGGGAATCGTTTCCAACGGACTTTATCTGGACCGGAAACGGCTGGACAGCCTGCTGGCTTCCGGTCTGCATGCCGCGACAATCAGTCTAGATGGATTCGAGAAAGAGCACAACTGGCTGCGCCGTCATCCACATAGTTTTGAGAAAGCGGTACAAGCCATCCGGATGCTGGCAGAAGAAAAAGAGATCATCTGGGATGTCGTCACGTGCGTGAACCGGCAGAATATTTCATACCTGCCGCAGTTTAAAGACTTCCTGGTCAGTCTCGGTGTGAAACGCTGGCGGATATTCACCATCTTTCCAGTCGGACGAGCCGCCACGATGCCGGAACTGCAGTTAGACAACCGGCAGTTTGTCTCCGTACTCGACTTCATCCGTCAGTGTCGTCAGGAAGGTGTGATACGAGCCAGCTACGGCTGTGAAGGTTTCTTAGGGAATTATGAAGGCGAGGTACGCGACGGATTCTATGAATGTCACGCCGGCATCAGTGTAGCTTCGGTATTGATAGACGGTTCCATTTCCGGTTGTCCCAGTATCCGTTCGAACTTCCATCAAGGGAACATTTATCAGGATCACTTCATGGACGTCTGGAACAATCGCTTCGAAGCCTATCGCGACCGCAGTTGGGCCAAACAGGGAATATGCGCCGACTGCAAGATGTTCCGTTACTGCGAAGGCAATGGCATGCACCTGCACGATGAAGAAAAGAAACTGCTGGTCTGCCATTATCACCGGATAACCGATCAGTAGAAACAGGCCGGCAGAAAAAAAGAGAGGGCACATCAGCCACCCAAATGGCTGTGCCCTCAATTATTTAAACTAACACCCACAAAAACCTCAGCTGTTATAAGCTGACTCTCCATGTTCATATACGTCGAGTCCTTCTTCCTCCACTCGTTTGGTAACACGCAAACCGAACACGACGTCCATAACTTTAAAGATGACAAATCCCATTCCTGCAGCCCAAAGGCCGATAACCAATGCTCCAAATACCTGAGCACCTAAAAATCCGAATCCGCCGCCATACAGCAAACCGCCGTCGACCGACAGAAAACCTGTCAGGATCGTTCCCAACGAACCACATACACCATGTACCGACGAAGCACCCACCGGATCATCTATTTTCAAGGTATGATCAATGAATTCGACAGCATAGATCATCACCGTTCCGCAAATGGCGCCGATTAGTACGGCTCCTGCCGGAGAAACCAAGTCACAACCGGCTGTCACACCAACCAGTCCGGCCAGCACACCATTCAGTGTCAGTGACAACGACGGCTTCCCGAATTTAAACCAACTGACAACCAAAGCCAAAAAGCCACCGGCACACGCCGATAAATTCGTCGTCAGAAACACATGCGAGATAGCAGCCTGGTCCGTTCCCGTCGATGCAGCCAACTGCGAACCCGGATTGAATCCAAACCAGCCAAACCATAAGATAAACACACCCAGACAAGCTAACGTCAGACTGTGGCCCGGAATCGCCTTCGATTTTCCGTCTTTACCATATTTCCCCAAACGCGGTCCTAAAATGGCTGCTCCCACTAAGGCGATCCATCCACCTACGGAATGAACCACAGCCGAACCGGCGAAATCATGGAACGGTGTTCCAAAAAGATTCATCATAAATGAACCTTCTTCTCCATTCATCAGCCAGCCTCCGCCCCATGTCCAGTGACCTGAAACCGGATAAATAAGCACACTGATGAAGATGGTGTACAACAAGTACATCGAGAATTTGGTTCTCTCGGCCATCGCTCCGGAAACAATCGTTGCCGAAGTAGCACAAAACACCGTCTGGAAAATCAGAAATCCCTCAATAGGAAGGCCATTGTCAATCACGGCATCCATCATTTCCAGATTAAAGAAATGCGGCTGTCCGACGAAAGAACCCAGTCCAAACATCAGACCAAACCCGATAAACCAGTACAACAGCGAGCCAAACATAAAATCAACTAAATTCTTCATCAGAATATTGGCCGTGTTCTTGGTACGGGTAAATCCGGCTTCTACCAAAGCAAAGCCCGGCTGCATAAAAAATACAAGCATCGCAGCCAGCAACATCCACACCGTATTCAAGCCTGTACTTAATTCAGATACGGTATCCGACAACATATCCACTTCCTGAGCCTGTAATACAATGGGTAAAAACAATAACCCAACAATCCATTTTGCCCAACGAGGCATCCTATACACATTCCCTATTTTCATCTTACTCTTCAGTTTTCATTCGGTTAATAATCAGGTTTATTCATCTAACTCCCTATACAAACGATCCTATTTCTCTTGCTCTGCATTATATAAAGCAATATCGCCCCGTTCTCCGGTTCGGATGCGGATGGAATCTTCTACCGGAATAATAAAAATCCGTCCATCGCCAATTTCACCGGTCTGAGCTGACTTAAGAATGGCCTGAACTGTCTTCTCGACGTTCTTGTCTCTGACAACAATAGAAATCAAAATACGTTCGATCGAACTGGTGTCATAAATAACACCTCGATAAATGCGGCCTTCACGCGTCTTTCCTATGCCACGTACATTATAATAAGAAAACCATTCTATATCCGCTTCCAGTAAAGCATCTTTTACTTCCTCAAATTTCGTCCGGCGGATAATTGCTTCAATCTTTTTCATATGCCTATTAACTTACTATTAATACATATCCATACTGTCCTTCCATTGAATTCTATATCTAAAATATATCAATATCAAGAATACAATGATATATTAGAAAGTAAAACTCAATATTTAATATCATATTGATTACTTTTCTGCAAATATAATAAGCAAAATGATTAGACAATAAAAATATAGCAATTATCTTGAATAACTTTAGCAGTAGTTATATTTTGACACAAATAAGAAGAATTACTTTCCTGTTTGTTATAATAATTGAAGAATTAACACTAAATCGATACAGTTAAGATTTTAAGTACAATAAAAAGGAGTGAAATAAGGTGTAGACATAAAAAAACCGCATGAAAAACCGAAATCCGGTGATTCATGCGGGAATAAGTTCTCATTTATTTCTCACGAATAAAGATATTGATCGGAGTACCGGTGAAATCCCAGTTATCGCGAATCTTGTTTTCCAGGAATCGTTTATACGGATCTTTCACCCATTGTGGCAAATTGCAGAAGAAAACAAACGAAGGAATGCTTCCTGCCGGCAACTGCGTCACATATTTAATCTTAATATACTTACCTTTCCAAGCTGGTGGCGGATAATTCTCAATGATCGGCAGCATGGTTTCGTTCAACTTCGCTGTCGATACACGACGATGCCGATTTTCATACACCTGCTTGGCTGTTTCGAGCACCTTGAAGATACGCTGCTTCGTCATCGCCGAGATGAAGATAATCGGGAAATCTGTAAATGGTGCCAGACGTTCACGAATGGCTGTTGTGTAAGAGTTGATGACCTTCTGACTTTTATCCTCGATCAAATCCCACTTGTTCACACAAACCACCAGACCTTTCTTATTCTTCTGTATCAGCGAGAAGATATTCAGATCCTGACTTTCAATACCTCGAGTGGCATCCAGCATCAGAATGCAGACATCCGAATTCTCGATCGCCCGGATCGAACGGATCACAGAATAATATTCCAAGTCTTCGGTCACTTTTCCTTTCTTACGGATACCGGCTGTATCCACCAGGTAGAAGTTCAAACCGAACTTGTTATACTTTGTATAGATTGAATCGCGTGTAGTTCCGGCAATATCCGTCACAATATTCCGTTCTTCGCCGATAAAGGCATTCACCAACGACGACTTTCCGGCATTCGGACGACCAACGACTGCAATACGCGGCAATTCTTCTTCCAATGCCATCGGTTTGTCTTCGGGCATCACTTCCAGGATCTTATCCAGCAAATCACCGGTACAAGAACCATTGATCGCTGAAATACAGATCGGATCGCCCAGTCCCAATGCATAAAATTCAGCCGAATTCATGTGGGCTTCAAAATTATCGGCTTTATTGGCCACTACCAGCACCGGCTTACGGCAGCGGCGCAGAATATTGGCTACTTCCTGGTCCAAATCAGTCAGACCATTCATAACATCTACCACAAACAGGATGACATCAGCTTCTTCGATGGCGATTTTCACCTGCTTATTGATTTCTTCCTCAAAAACATCTTCCGAGTTGACAACCCATCCACCGGTATCGACCAGCGAAAACTCTTTTGTCAACCATTCGACCTTGCCATACTGGCGGTCGCGTGTCGTCCCCGCCGCCTCATTCACGATCGCCTGCCGTGTCTGCGTCAGACGATTGAACAACGTGGACTTACCTACGTTGGGCCTACCAACAATTGCTACAAGATTTCCCATTTCTTAGTTTATGAGTTTTTAGCTTATGAGTTTTTCCTTTTTCAAGTGTGTGGTTCTTTACATCCTCACCCACTTTATCCACTTATTCCAGGCGATACCCGAAAGCACGAAGCATATTGTCGCGGTTTCGCCAGTCTTTTTCTACTTTGACAAACATCTCCAGAAAGACCTTCTTCTCGAAGAAGCGTTCGATATCCTTGCGGGCCATTGCGCCTACTTTCTTCAAGGCCTGTCCTTTATGTCCGATAATAATACCCTTCTGCGAATCCCGTTCACAGATAATCAAGGCCTTGATATGAATCATCTCATCATCTTCCTTGAACAGCTCGACAACCACTTCGACCGCATACGGTATTTCCTTCTGATAATACAGCAGAATCTTCTCGCGGATAATCTCCGTCACAAAGAAACGGGCCGGCTTGTCGGTCAGCGCATCTTTCTCAAAATAAGGCGGTGATTCGGGCATCAGCTCGGCCACCCGCTGTTTGACATAATCGATGTTGAAGTTCGACAGAGCCGAGATCGGAATAATCTCAGCCTGCGGAAGAATGGATTTCCATTCCTGCACCAGCGCTTCCAGCTTCGCTTGGTCGGTCAGGTCGATCTTGTTGATCAGCAACAAGATCGGACACTTTTCCTTCTGCACCTGCTGCAGGAATTCTTCATTCTTATCGATGGTTTCAATGACGTCTGTCACATACAACAATACATCCGCATCATCGAGGGCAGACTCTGAAAAGTTAAGCATAGACTCCTGCAGCTTATAGTTAGGCCGCAAGACGCCGGGCGTGTCTGAATAGACAATCTGCATATCTTCGGTATTCACAATACCCATGATCCGGTGACGGGTCGTCTGCGCCTTCGATGTGATAATCGAAATACGCTCGCCCACCAGCCGGTTCATCAAGGTTGATTTTCCGACATTCGGATTACCGACGATGTTGACAAACCCCGATTTATGCTTTTTTTCCATCATATCCCCATTTCAGGTAAATAGATCCCCATGTAAATCCTGCTCCGAAAGCAGCCAGAATCAGGTTATCACCTTTCTTCAGCTTGTCTTCCCATTCCCACAGACACAAAGGAATTGTGCCGGCACTGGTATTCCCATATTTCTGAATGTTGATCATTACTTTTTCCAGAGGTACACCCAATCGTTTGGCTGTCGCATCAATGATACGCAGATTTGCCTGATGCGGTACGATCCACGCAATATCGTCTTGTGTCAGATGGTTCCGTTCAGCAATTTCGGCAGCTACATCAGCCATAGAAGTCACCGCATATTTGAATACGGTTCTTCCGTCCTGATAGACATAATGCTCACGACGATCAATCGTTTCGTGTGTAGGAGGATAAGCCGAACCACCTGCCTTCATGAACAGGTGAGGGAAACCGATGCCATCCGTACGAAGGATCACATCCATTACTCCAATTTCTTCCGTAGTCGGTTCAAGCAAGACAGCACCGCAGCCGTCGCCGAACAACGGACAAGTTGTACGGTCCTGATAATCGGTAATAGCTGTCATCTTATCACCGGCCACTACCAGTACTTTATGATAACGTCCGGTACGAATATAGTTCGAACCCGTTTCCAAAGCATACAAGAAACCAGCGCAGGCACCCTGCATATCAAAAGTCATGGCGTTCTTACAGCCCGTCTGATAGGCGATGATAGAAGCAGTCATCGGGAAATGGTAGTCGGGTGTTGTAGAAGCAAACAAGACTACTTCAATGTCTTCCGGATTGACTTGTGTCTTTTCAAACAATTGCTTTACGGCTCTGATTGCCATATAAGACGTACCACGACCTTCACCTCTCAAGATTCTACGTTCCTTGATACCCACACGTGACATGATCCACTCATCTGTGGTATCGACCATTTTACATAGATCTTCGTTCGTCAGAACATCTTCGGGAACATAGCCTCCGATTCCCGTTATTACTGCATTAATCTTTTCCATTACATCAAGAACTGATAAATGATTGATAAATTAAAAATAGCCCTAAAAATTTGATTTTTAGGGCTATTTCTTCCGCTTAGTCAAATTAATCTTCTGAATAATTAAACTGCAGCTTCTTTAACGATTGCTAACTTACCTCTGTAATAGCCACATTCGCCACATACAGTGTGATAAACGTGCCAAGCTCCACAGTTCGGGCAGATAGCCATTGTCGGAGCAACAGCCTTGTCATGAGTTCTTCTCTTGGCTGTTCTTGTCTTACCTTGTCTTCTTTTAGGATGTGCCATTTTATTATTAATTTTAATTGTTATTATTCTCTATCAAGTCTTTCAGAGCATCCCAACGCGGATCAGTGGGCTGATCAACGTCTGAATCGTCTTCATAAAAACCGTTGTCCGAAAAATCATCTTCTTCGTCGGCCCGGACTGCCCGGTGCTTTCTCAGTTTAGAAGACATCTCTTTATTGCATTTTCCCGGAGCATGCACATGCTTCATCGGGACGGCCAAAGCGACGAACTCATATAAGAACCACGCCAGGTTAATCGTTCCGTCATCTTCCGGAATAACCAGCACCTCGTCACTTTCTTCCGCATATTCCTTGCCGAACTTCACAATCAGGCGGGCGTCTGTACTCACCGGCTGATCCATATCGTCCAAGCAACGATCACACGGAACCACCGCATTTCCCTCCAAATGGAAATTCAATTCAGACATAAGTGCCGATTTGCGTAATGTCAGATGTACCTGAACCTTACCCTTTTGCACCAAATCTCCTTCAATGTCTGCAAAGAATTTGTTCTCCAATAAGTAGTCATATTCATGTACTCCTGGAGTGAGATTTTTTAAATCAATATGATATAATCCAAATTTTCCCAAAGCCTACTTATGTAAAAACCTTGCAAAGGTACGAAAATTATTAACAGAAAAGCAATATGTATGTAGATATTTTTTCGCTTAATGCATTTTTGACGCATTATTCACGGATTTTAACGCATTATCTGCTTCAATTCGATACGAAATGTCGTCCCTTTGCCAATTTCCGAGCTTTTTACATAGATTTTTCCACCATGATACGACTCAATGATCCGTTTTACCAACGACAGTCCCAAGCCCCAGCCGCGCTTCTTCGTCGTGTAACCCGGATTGAAAACGGTCTTGAACTTCGACTTCAAGATGCCTTTGCCCGTATCCGTCACATCAATCCGTACTTTGCTGCCTTTTTCTTCGATATGAAAGGTGATGCTGCCCTGCCCTTCCATGGCATCGACAGCATTCTTGCACAGGTTCTCAATCACCCAGGCGAACAAAGCCTGGTTCATCAGGACCATCACCGGCTTATCCGGGGCCTCGACGGTTATTTTCACCTTCGACGATATACGGGTTTCCATATAATCGAGGGCCGAACGGACCGACTCGCAGATATTCACCGGGACGGGTTCGGGCGTAGAACCGATCTTCGAAAAGCGCTCGGCTATCATCTCCAACCGCTTGACATCTTTCTCCATCTCGGCCAACAGCGACGGATCGACGTCTTTCAGCTTCAGATACTCAAGCCAGGCGATGAGCGACGAAATGGGTGTTCCCAACTGATGGGCTGTTTCTTTCGACAAACCCACCCATACTTTGTTCTGTTCGGCTTTCTTGGTACTGGCCAGGGCCAGGAAAGCAGTCAGGATAAAAACGGCCATCACTGTCAGCTGGGCATAGGGATAAACCAACAGCCGCTTCAGGATGATCGAATCATCATAATATAGGTATTGATAGGTGCCGTCTTCCATATCAATCACGATCGGATCTTTCTTCTTTTTCAGTTCCTGCACTTTCTTCCGCAGAAATTCATCGACATTCTTCTCGGGCAATTCAATGTTCTTGTAGTTCATCACACTGTCACGGTCATTGCACAGCATCACCGGAATGGCGGTGTTACCCTGGATGATCTGCAGGATCAGGTTCATGTTCAGACTCGGGTCTTCGCTGGTTAGCACACGCGTGGCTTCGGCCCAGACTTCAATCTTCTGGCGTTCTTCGCGTGCCAGGTCTTTGATCAGCAGGTCGGATACAAAAACGGAAGCGATGGCTATCACCACGGCTGCCACGATAAACAGATATTTCAGCAATTGCCGGGAATCGTACAGGCTATTCATTCTTCATTATCTTTTTTCTATCAACAAAGAGGCAAGGCAATTCGTCAACACGGCGATGTCAACAAATCTATTCTACTCTCCGTCACTGTAAATTTAACGACCAAAAGATTGTTTTAGTGTATCCGATTTCTTATTTCCCCAAACCAGTAAGCCAAAGTGCCTGTCGGCAAAGAGTTTTAACGCCCTGCCATAAAGCCTGAAAATTCAGGCCTATAAATGCGTCAAAACACGCCGGCTTCTTAACCACCGATATAACTGTCTGGGAAGACGGTGTATTGCTCTACTCCATATTTGGTACGAATCCAGGTAGCATATTTGCCGGAGCCTTCGGTCAGTTCGATGATACGTGCCCCGTTGGGCAAATGATTGTATTCGGTCGGACCACCGGTGAAACGGCCGTAAGCCAGCAGAATGCCTTGCCAACACACGGCGTAGTCGTTGTCGTGATCATGACCGACGAACACGCCTTTCACATCGCCCTGTTCCTTCATGGCAGTAAACAGACCGGAATTCAGGGCCGGCGCACAAGCCTTTTCCTTACGGATGCCATAAAAATGAGCATTCTCGTCGGCTACTGCCAGATGATATTCGGGCAGCGGAATATGGAAGAACGCCAGCGAAAGCAGCGGTGTTCCACCATTGGCTGCCGTGAAAGCCCGACTGCGGTCGCGGTACCAGGCAATCTGGTCGAACTTGATGTAATCATATCCTTCAATACCTTGGATCGACGAATAGGCATTCGAATCGAAACAATACAAGACAGCCGCGTCTTTCTTGTCGTCCGACGAGCGGACCGCAAGGGCATAGTTGCCATCGCCCGATATCTCAGGCACCTCATCAGCCGTCAGGTTACAAGGCAGGCTTTGGGCCACTTCCAGCAGTTCTTTATGCGGCACACCCTGCTCATGATCGTGGTTCCCGAAGACGATCGAGAACGGGATCTTCCGGTCCGACACGGTTTTCAGCACCCGCCGCAGGTTGTCTTTGGCCGGCTGGCTGTAAATAATATCTCCGGTGAAGATCACCAAATCGGGTTTCTCTTCATCCAATACCTGGTTGATACGTTCATAGGCCACTTCCGACCGTTCGTCCTGCCACTTCAGGTGTAAGTCCGTGAACTGGACGATCTTGAATTTCTTACTGTCACTGTGAAACTTCAGCACAGGCGTCTGCGCCCAGGCAGCCACACCGAAAAAGGCACTCGCCACCACACCGAAGATAAATTGTCTGATTTTCATCATTTCATCCGTTTTTATTTGATCTTGTCACAAAGCTAACCATTTCACCCAAGTTTTGCAAGCCTGAAAAATAAATGATGCCTGTTCTTTTATTTCTCGATTATTCCCAGTATCTTTGGTTCGTCTCTTTCGGGAGACAGAAGTAACAAGTATCATTTATCAACATTAAAAAGACCTACTATGAAAAAGTTTGTAGTCCTTTGGTGGGCCGGCCTTCTCTTCTGCGCCGGCTGTAGTGAAGAATCCGTTGTTTATGAATCAGCTGAAGAAACGTCGGTCAACGTCCGCTTTACGTTGGATCTCCGGCAAGACATTACACCTTTCCGACAAACCCGCAATATGCCCGACGAAATACCCGGCGAGCCTGCTGCCGCGGGTGACACATCGGGTGAAACGTCGGGTGAAGAAGAGACAACACCGACTCAGCCGGTTTCTGCGTTATCGTATATCGAATATGCGGTTTATGATAATGACACGGAAGAGTTGATCGAGCACCGGCGTTATGAAGTGGGCGGACAAGGCGGAAACCTGCAGGTGCAGGACGAGCTGACGGCAGGTATATATAAGGTATGTTTCCTGGCGCATGGCGTGGCGGAAGCGACCTTTACGGAAACCGGAAGCCTGATGACATTCCCGGAGATCCAAGACACGTTCTGGGGATTTCAGGAGATCGAAGTGGATGCCACACAGACTGACCAGTCGTTCAGCGTTGAGCTGACGCGCGCCGTAGCGGGCATCGAACTGGTGCCGACCGATGTGGTGCCGGAACAAGTGGATCAGTTCCTCATCGAAACGTCGGGCCGTTATCACCAGATCAGCCTGCTGGACGGAACGACTCCGGCCGAAACCGCTGCCTTCTCGCTGACCGTCGCTTTCGAGGCAGACGACAAGCTGCCCGATACACGGGTGAAGCATTTCTTCTATTCGTTTGTGCCGGAAGCCGCTCCCGAAGCTGCATCAGCTTTCCTCAATGAAATGATACTGACCTCACAAACGGGTTTGGGCGAAGTGCAACGCCAGCGAACCATCACGCAAGTGCCGTTATACCGCAACCGCATCACGCGTTATACCGGGACGCTTTATACGCCCAGCATCGTGGATGGTTTGTTCGACCTGCAGATTGATACCAACTGGGGCGAATATGTGGATCAGGTGTTGGAAGATGAGTAGGTTGTTAGGGGACGAGGTGTATTTTAGTTGACAAGGCTTATTGAAGGGACAAGTTAACGAGTTGACAAGGTGACAAGGCCTATTGAGGGAACAAGTTAATGAGTTGACAAGGTGACGAGGTTTTTTGAGGGGACAAGTTAACGAGTTGACAAGTTGACAAGGCTTATTAAAGGGACAAGTTAACAAGTTGACAAGGTTTTAGATAGATTAGATAAAATATAAACTCCTCGTCAACTTGTCCTTTTGTTTTCTGATTCATTTGAATCCTAGTTAACTCGTTTTCTATATTCTTGTCAACTTGTTCCCTTACCAACTCGTCAACTAATAATCCTTGTCAACTCGTCAACTTGTTCCCTTGTTACCTTGTTTTCATCTGCTTTGCCCAGATATTTCCGGGATATGCTTCCAGCGCTTTGGCAAAGGATGCCTGAGCGGCCTGCTTGTCTTGCTTCAGCAACTGGATCAGACCGGCATAATAGTCGATTTGGCTTTGCCGGATATTCTGAGTCGCTTCACCAAACTTGGCATACGAATCCAAGGTGCGCTGGCGTGTCTGCTCCAGGTATTTTTCCATCGCCTGCAAAGCCGACTGGGCTTCTTCTGTCTTTCCTAATTTCTCCAAGGCTTTCACCCGGTAGTAAACCAGATCCGACAAGCCACCCGGATATTTGGCCGAAGCCGCTTTCTCAAAGAATTCCTGAGCCTTTGCTTTCTCGTTCAAGCCTTCATAGGCCACGCCTGTCAGGTAATATGCCTTCACTTCATAGCCTCCGCGATGCGAAGGAGCCACTTCCAGATTGGCCGGATACTGATTAGCCAAGTCAAACTCGCCAATGGCTTTCTGATAATTCTTCTTAGCCAGAAGCGACAAGCCTTTCAACAGATGTGAATCCACATAAATATCGTGAATCTGTCCGCCACCTTCCCACAAATGGAAATGACGTTTATCCATGATCTGAATGGCTTTATCGTACTTACCCATGACGTTGTACAACGACAGCAGACGCATCACCGCGTCGTCATGTTTCATCACCGTCTTCAGGTGACGTTCCAGACGTTTCAGACGGACATCCAGAGCCGCATTGGCCGATTCATAAATCTTGTCGGATTCTGTAAACAACAGAGCATCATCCGGATTGATCTCGATAGCCCGGTCATAAGCTGCCATCGACTTTTCCCAGTCGCCCAACTGACCATAGGCAAAACCGACGTTCCGCCATGAAACGGCAAAGTCCGGTTTCAGTTCGGTTGAGCGTTGCCATTCAGCCAGTCCTTTGTCTTTCTGTCCGATATAATACAGCAAGTTACCGTAGGCATAATGCAACAGGGCATTATCAGGCTGCGCCTCCAAAAGAGCTTCAAACAGATTCACTTCTTCCAGACGCAACGGATAATTGTGCAACGGCGAGCAAGCATCTGCCTGTGTCAATGCTGATGTCACAGCTGGCTGATCACCGGTCTGCAAAGCAACAAAGGCCTGATAATAATGCACCATCGGCGAAGAAGCGAACGGCTCGCCCAACTCGATGGCTTTTGCCAGCAGCTTGCCGGCCTCATCCGTTGCTCCGATCTGCAAGTAATTATTGGCCACTTCCAGCATTTCCTGAATTGCCACCAGTCCTTCCGTCTGTCCTTTCAGGCGCGAAGCCAGTGCCGAGGCATCACCCTTTGTCAGGAAGCTCTCTTCTATCAGGCTGCCATAATCCAGCGGATCGATGCCACGCACATAAGCCAATACGGCTTTCGCCTCTTCCGTTCGTCCTAACTTACGCAAGATAAAGGCTTTCAGGTTTTGAGCCTGAATATCACGCTGACCGACATACAGCGACTGGGTAATCATATCCAGCGCCTTCGGATAATCCTGTTGCTGCAAAGCCAGAATAGCCAGTCCATAGAAAGCCGGATGCTTATAATCAGGTGTCCAGGTGGCAGCCCAGTAATTGTTTTCTGCCTGGTGCTTGTCTCCCGTCAGCTGATACAGATAGCCTAAATAATACAAGGCTTCCGCATCTTTCACACGGGTATAATCATGTGACAGACGTGCCTGAGCCCGCAGCAGGTGTTTCTCGGCCTCTGCCCACCGTGCCTGACGCACGTAATGTTTCCCGACTTCGATATTCACCCGGGCATCCATCGAGTCACGGCGCAGGGCTTCGTTATAGAAGTCCATGTAATCCAGACGGGCATTATTGAACTGGTCCACACGCAGGCCGGCCAGATACAGTTCTTCGTTCGTCTTATATTCGTCTACCGGCTTCGTTCCGTCGATCACCTTCGGCAGCGGTTTATCCGCATCCAGCTCGATCGGCCGGTAATCCACCAGCAGATTGCCTTCCGCGTCATACAAAGCGGCATATAAATCCGTCGCCTTCGCTCCTGCCGGAACGGCTACCTCATCCAGGAAATAATGATCGGGATCAATGTCGATAGTCTTCTCCAGACAGACCTGATCCTGGTGTTTGACAACTACGCGGGCCTGTTTATACAAAGTAGTCGCACAAAAACCTACCCGATATTTCCCGGCTTCGCCCGGCTCAAAATTAACGGCGGCATCCATGGTAGCGTTCTTACAGCCTTTGATACCTTTGATCGGATACCAGATCTGGCTGAATTCGCGTGTCTCACCCGGATTGATCCAGCTATAATCCGGCTGGTTGTCTGAATAGGCACCAACCATCAGCTCCAGGTAATGCCCGTCTTTATCCGACAGAATCTTGTTCCACATGTGCCCGTTCGGATTATTACCCCACAAGAAGAACTTCTTTCCGGGCACCACATGACGGTTTGCCACATGCACAGTTCCGGCATCCTTGGCATAATCATACCCGGCCAGGAACTCCATTTCGCTGCCCCAGGCAAAGATCGAGCGCGAATCGCCCTTATAGTTTCCCCAACGGGACAGATCCACCTGCTCGCCGCTGCCCAATACGGCTTCGCCTATCGGCCATTTCGTAAAATAGACCTTATGATGATCAGCACCAAACTGTACATCGGGTGGGAAAATCACCTGATAATGTTCATCACAATGTACGGAAACATTCGCCCAATACAGCATCGACTGGATCATTTGCGTCGGGTTTGTCACCATGATCTTGGCTTCCACCCACGAACGGTTCGGATACACCGAAACGCCCACCGACCATTTCAGGCGATGGCGCAGTTCCGTCTCGCCCACCCAGATCGTCTTGCTGCCATCCGTATTTTCCTGCATCTTCCAGTTGGTCGGCAGATACGTCGTTGCCCGGTGATGGTCCGGAATATTCCATTCCACACCGCCCGACAGCCAGGCGCCCAACATACCGATCAGGGCAGGCTTCACACCGGTCTGCGTATAGAAGAAATGATAATCATTGGTTTTGTCGGTCGCCGAGAAAATACGGCCGCCGATTTCCGGCAAGACAGAGATATTCACATACTCATTGCCCAGGCGCAACACATTGTATTCCTGATCGACCACATGCTCGGTCAGCACATCATACAACGGATACGGATAAATGTAACCCTCTGCTCCCTGGTAAACACGCCCGGTAAAAAAGATAGGATCTACTTCCGGACTCCCGATCTGATAGGTCGGAATCTTCTCTTTCACGGCTTTCATTTCCACCTGTTGCCCCCAGGCTGGAAGAGAAAGCACCGCCAATAAAGGTAAAACTAACTTTGCTTTCATAGGATATGACCTAAAGTGTTTATGTATTATTTAAAGATAAGCTATTAAAAGTAATTTATTTTCCCGTTTCCGGGAGCATTCCAACAGATGTTTGACAACATAAGGTCATAATCAAAATGACCGGATAACGGTTTTTATCCGAATCCGGACAATTCAATGTAGCCGATTTGTCTTCCTCATTCTATAACACCATTTCCTTTGATCCTATTCAACTTTTAACGATTGATCGTTTTCGCGCGCACGCGCGTTACTCTCTCTCAATTAAATTATACTTTCATTTTCTTTACTATTCTCTGCTATACTTTTATTTCCTATACTTTGTGCACTTTTCACTGTGCAAACCGGGGTTTTCACAGGGGAAACCCTGACTTTGACTTCAGGAAGTGGAACCAGTTGTTGCGTATTCGTTCTTTTCTCTTGAAAGAAAAGAGCCATAACATCAAGATCATATTCATACTTTTGGCTTGCCCCGAAAATCGAAAACGAAACCGAAAGGAATCGATTTTGATTCCCGTTTATTTCATTTAAAAAGGTAGGCAGAAAAGAGAAAAAAGCCGGCGTGTTTTGATGAAAAGCCGGCGCAAATTGATAAAAATATGCCGGGAAATTTGAGGTTAAAATGAGGCCGGAAGATGGTATTCTTCGATTTAACACAAAAAAAGCTCAGCAAGACTAATCCTGCTGAGCTATACTGATTACTTCTATTCAGTAAATAGAATCAGTTACTGATGCTTTAAACTAATCAATAGAATTATCTCTTCAAACTACTATTCAACTGTGCATCCGTAGCAGGATAAGGTAAATAAATGGATTTCTCACCTTGCCATGTTGTACCAGCAGAAATCTCTACCTGGTTCTTTCGCATAACACCCGGAGCCACTTCGATCGGCTCATTCGCCTTACGCTCGTTAAACGTTTGTTCCAATAATTCCATACGCAACTGATCGTCACGGCGAGTCACCATAGCTACCCAATAACCAGCTACTTCCCAACCATGTTCTGCCAACGCTGCATTAGCAAAGGCTTCGCCACTCAAACCTGATTGCAACGGTTCCAATCCAGCACGTTCACGTACCTTATTGATACATTCGTAAGCCATTGTATTCGGAGTTCCTTCTGCACGAGCCTGAGCTTCAGCATACCACAACAGCACTTCGGAATAGCGGATCAGACGATGACGATGATCGTTTGTCATCCATCCTGTATTGGCCGGCTGTGTATAATCGTAATCACCGCCATCTTCACCTATAGTGAAAATACAAAACATCGGGTGTTGTTCAGGAATTGATTCATCCCACCAGTCAACTAATGGATTACCAGCTTTATTACCCTGCAAGATTTTAGGATTATATGTCGCATCCTTACGCGGACCAGCCGGGAATTCTTTCCAGAACTTGATTTCACCCCAACCGTCACCCCATCCGCCAAGTGATTCGAACAGGTTACTAGAAGTCATCTGAGAGTCTTCAACCCACGTAAAGTCACGAGAGAAGTTGATACCAACAACTGTTTCATTCGTGTAATTATGACTTGGTGCATATACATATTTGTATTCAGGTTCCAAAATATACTCATACGTTCCTGCATTCACGCCATCAATTACCGCCTTGGCCTGTTCAGCAGCCTTAGCATAATATTCTGTTTTCTTTAAAGGCCAACCAGCCATAGCCATATAAACAGCAGCTAAAGTTGATTGAGCGGCCTGTTTTGTAATATAAATATTAGCACCGTTCATTTTTCGCGGAGCAGAAGAATAATCTGTTGGAAGCGTATTGACACAATCCACCAAATCTTGCTCAATTTGAGCGTAGATCTCTTCTATTGAAGCCAATGGACGCTCATAATTTACTTCGTTGTCCAGTACCAACGGAACTTGTCCCCAACGACGCACCAACCAGAAGTAATTTACTGCACGCCAAAACTTAGCCTGACCAATAGCTATATTAATCTCCTCCTTAGTTGTCGGAGTTCTTTCCGCATTTAAGATAATGTAATTAGCCGCCTTGATACAAGTATAAGAAGTTTGCCAGGCTGCTTCTACACCTTTATTGGCATCTGTCGGACGGAAAGCGTCCACTTCTGCATATGCCTGTTTGTTACTACCTGGATTTGTTGTCAAATCATCACCCTGCCAAGACGGAATAGTCGGGTTTGTATTCGTTTGTATCAAACATACTTTCTGATACAAAGCGTATGTTGACATATCCAATTCTTCTTGTGTAGAGAAGAAGGTCGTCGGGGTTAATTGTCCTTTTGGATCTTCTTCCAAAAAATCATTGCAAGAAGTAGAGAACAAAGTAAACAAAGCCCCACTTAATAATATATATTTTGCTTTCATAATTTTATCTTTGACTTTACATAGTTAGAAATTCATACGTACACCCAGTGTATAAGTACGTGTTAATGGGTAAGCACCAAAATCAATACCGTCGTTTACGTCGACACCACTACTCATAAATGAGATACCTGCAGGATCCATTCCCTTGTAACCTGTAATCGTAAACAGATTCTGGCAACTGAACGTAAACCGCAAATCAGCAAACTTGGCTACCGATTTAGGCAAGTTATAAGATAAGCTCAAGTTGTCCAAACGGAAATAACTGGCTGATTCAAGGAACTTGGTAGATGTTGAAGCCGACTGGTAATCGTTACCGGTAACTGTAACAGACGGATAACGAGCGAACTCCCTTGCCACATCATAATTGTCATTCAGATACTCACGCAAAGTGATGAAGGCAAAGTCACCTGTCATAGCTGTTCCTGTAAAACGAACCAAATTCAAACGATCTGCGCCAAACGAACCTGTGAAGAAGAGATTCAAATCCCAGTTTTTCCAACGGAAGGTATTGTTCCAACCTAATGTAAAGTCCGGATTAGCTTTTCCGATAAACGTACGGTCATTACTATCTATCATACCGTTTCCATCTAAATCAACAAACGAATCGCGGCCATCTTTATCCAAACCATTCCATACATATCCATAGAATGCTCCAATCGGTTGTCCTACTTCTACTCGTGTAACACCGTCATTCGGAATCATTCCGGCTGCCGGAGTTGTACCGGAAACGAAGTCCAATCCACCCAAACCTGTTACTTCATTCTTCAAATAAGTACCATTCAATGTAGTTGACCAAGTAAAATCTTGTGTATCAAATACAGTCGCATCGATTGAGAAATCGATACCGCGGTTGCTTACCTCAGCGGCATTTACCCAATAAGAACCACCTCCGTCATAATTGGCAATCGTACGCTGCAGCAAACCATCTTTTGTCTTTTTATCGAAATAGTCGAATGAGAAATTCAACCGATGATTCAAGATAGAGAAATCAAGACCCAAGTCTAACTGGTGCGTCGTTTCCCATGTCAAATCAGGTGTAGCTACTGATGTACCGATCCAATAACCTGTATATTGAGATGACCCACCAAAAGCATACATGGCCTGTTGCATCAATCCCAATGTTCCATACGGGTCAATGGCTTGACTACCAATTACACCATAGCTGGCACGGATTTTCATATCCTGCACAAGATTCTGATTCTGCATGAAGTCTTCATTGCCCAACGACCAGGCTGCTGCAATAGACGGGAACCAACCCCATTTTTTATTCTGGAACTTAGAAGAACCATCGGCACGAATCGTTCCAGTCAGCATGTAGCGGTCTTTATAATTGTACATCACACGTCCTACTCCAGACATCAAAGCCCATGCCGAATAAGAGTTACTTACAGTTCGGCTGCTTGCCATATTGACATTCCACCAACCCACACTTTCTGTTAGCAATCCACTACCATTCAACGCCATATAACGGGTTTCTGAATGAGTCGCTTCATAAACGGCTGTAGCAGTCAAGGCATGATCACCCCACTTATTCGTATATGTCAAGTTATTTGTTGACTGCAATGTCATGCGGTATGTATCATTATTACCCATGCTATTATTGCTGTTCGTCACCTTCTTGGTAGAGAAAGAGTAAGCTTTCACATCATTATAGTCAATACCGTTACTTGTCGTAAAGGTCAAGCCTGGCAGAATATCAAACTTCAAATCCATACGGGCATTTACGATATCAGTCATTGTTTCGCCCGTCTGTTCTTTTAACATACCAACAGGGTTGTTTTGCGTTAAAGCACTATATTGATCACGCGTATATGTACCATCCTCATTCAAGATTCCAAGTACGGGAGCGTAGTTCATGGCGACATTGATTATATTGCCTTTCCCTGCACTGAAGTCACCGCTATGACGAATATTATGAGAAGCATTCACATCAGCAGTTACATGCAACCAGTCTGTAACCTGAGAAGTTATATTGGCGCGAGCCTGGAAACGCTCATTCTTATTCTCTATCACAACTCCATCCTGTCCAACATAATTACCTGAAACCAGATACTGAGTCTTATCACTACCACCAGAGAATGTCAATTTATAATCTTGTGTAATACCGGTTTGATAAATCTCATCCTGCCAGTCTGTTCCAGCTGTTCCATTCTGGAATGCGCTAACTGTTCCTGAGAAAATGTATTTGCTCGGTAGGTATTATATAAAGTAGCAAACTCATAAGGACTCAAGGTTTCATAACGCTTGGCAACAGTTCCGATACCCACCTTCGCATCCAATGTTATTACCCGGGTATTTGCTTTACCGGTCTTGGTTGTAATCAAGACAACACCATTCGCACCACGCGAACCATAAATAGCTGTTGAAGAAGCATCCTTCAACACTTGCATAGACTGGATATCTTCAGGGTTCAAACCCGTTAGTCCACTTTCACGAACGATAGCGTCGATCACATACAACGGGTCGTTACTGCGGTTGATTGAGCCTGAACCACGCACACGGATCTTAACCGTTCCACCCGGCACACCGCTATTCTGTACCTGTACACCGGAAACACGTCCTTGTAATGCGTCTGACACCTGTACAATCGGCTGGTCTTTAAAGCTCTTACTATCCAAGACGGATACTGATCCCGCCAAGTCGGCTTTACGAACTACACCATAACCTACAACAACCAGTTCATCCAGATTCTGTGAATCTTCCTTTAAAGTAACATTCAGTTTCGTCTGGTTATTCACTACTATTTCTTCGGTTGTATAACCGATATAAGAAATCTGCAATGTAGCATTTCCCGGAACTGACAAGGTAAAACGACCATCCATATCGGTCATGGTTCCATTTGTCGTTCCTTTCTCGATCACATTCACGCCCATTAGCGGTTCACCATTCTGGTCAACGACAGTTCCTGTAACAGAAATGGCCTGTTGTTGTTCTTGTACTACTGGGTTTGATTCATTTGCAACAGCTAAAGTTGTGCCGCCCAGCAACATTCCCGCCATCAAAGGCATTGTTTGAAGAAGTCGCTTCAATCCGGGATAAAATAATCCCGCAGGTATCACATTCTTTTTCATAAATTAATTATATAAGTTTTTTTCGTATTTCAAATCGTCAGGCCGGAACGGTTAAATATATCCTGCGCCTTTTCAATTTTAGCATCATTATAAAGCTGTATTTATAAAGAAAAATAATTAAAACTTCTTACAGCCTCATCATTTTATAATTACCGATTACAAAAGTAAACTATTTTTAAATAGTAAACCCAATAAGCAATATGTTTTATAACACATCTCGAATATTATTAACAAACGCACACTAAAAAACAGTCTATTTCTATAATAATTTCATAAATATGATGAGGTTCAAAATATAATTCAGAAGGAAAATGAGGATATTTGTTTTCAATTCATTCTTTGGCCGCCACTACAAAAAAAGGGCACGCCTCGCTGGACGTGCCCTTTCATCTGTAAAAAAGTCTGTTTATGTTTTGAGGTTTATAGATGGAGTCATTCCATTTCTTTTGCCCGATAAGCTACGGCATAAAGATGCATCTGCTTGACCATAGCCACCAGTCCGTTTGACCGCGTGGGCGAAAGATGCTCTTTCAGGCCGATCTTCTCGATAAAATAAAGGTCGGCATCCAGGATTTCCTGCGGAGTATGATCGGAGAGGACACTGATGAGCAGCGAAACAATTCCTTTCACAATGACAGCATCACTGTCGCCCTGGAAGAGAATCTTCCCGTCTTTATAATCGGCCTGAAGCCATACACGGCTCTGGCAGCCTTCAATCAGGTTGCTTTCCGTCTTATATTTTTCGTCGAGCGGCGGCAAACTGTTGCCGAGATCAATCAGCAGGGCATATTTGTCCATCCAATCGTCGAAGGCTGAAAACTCTTCGATCACATTGTCTTGAATTTCGTTGATAGTCATATTTGCGGTATTTTAAATTCGCTGCAATATTCGGGAAATATTCTGACATCTGCAAATAAGAAAGGCAGAGATTGCGTGATGGAAAAACTTTCGGGCAAGGAACGCCGAGTAGTGGAAATAATCCGTATCTTTAGGCAATTCAACCATGAAAATAAACAGTATGTATTGTCGAAATCAATTATTTCTGGCATGGGTGATGTTCATTCTTTGCCAGATCATACCGATTCCTGTAAAATCAGAAGAGGCAGACAGTTTGAAACGGCATCGGTTGTCGCATCAGTTGGAGTTTAATCTAAGAGAGGGATATTTGTTGAACACGCATCCTTTCTTTGGTGGAGAAAATAAATTTAACGAACCTATGCGAAGTGCCGGATCGGTTCATCTAAAATATGCATTCCGCTTTGATCCTCATTCCCGGTGGGGAAGCCAATACCCGGATGTTTATCAGGGAATTGGGCTGGCTTGTCATGCATTCCGGAACCGGGAAGAAATGGGTGTTCCCTGGAGTGCCTATGTCTTTCAGGGAGCGCCTATTACCCGGCTTACTCCTTCGCTTACGCTGGACTACGAATGGAACTTCGGGGTTTCGTGGGGGTGGAAAAAATATGATCCGCAACTGAACCCGCGTAATATGGTGGTCGGTTCGAAGATGAATGCTTATATCAATCTGGGCTGGCTGCTAAACTGGCAGGTCAACAACAACTGGCGTCTGACAGCCGGTGTGGATGTGACTCACTTTTCCAACGGCAATACACATTATCCTAATGCAGGTGTCAACTCCGTGGGTGGACGTGTAAGTCTGATCCGGACATTCGGGACGCATGCGTATCGGACATCAACCGAAGCACGGCGCAAAGCCCGGGCGGAAATTGAACGTTATTTCAGCTATGATGTGGTTCTTTATGGAGCCGTCCGGCGAAAAGGAATTATCTGGCCAGACGATCGGGTGTTAGTTCCGGGAGCATTTGGTGTTGCCGGCATCAATATCAATCCGATGTATAATCTGAATGCCTGTTTCCGGGCCGGGGTTTCGTTGGATGCCCAGTATGATGAGAGCGCCAACATCAAAGACCATGTGGTCGGAGATGACCGGACAGCGGAGAATATCCGGTTTTATCGCCCACCTTTCCGGGAGCAATTCGGTGTGGGATTATCTCTCCGGGCAGAACTGGTGATGCCTATCTTTTCCATCAACCTGGGAGTTGGCCACAATGTATTTTACCGGGGAGAAGACCTAAAAGGATTTTATCAGATAGCAGCCTTGAAGACATCCATCACTCGCCGGCTGTTCTTGCATGTCGGCTATCAGTTGCGTAATTTCAAAGACCCGAATAACCTGATGTTAGGTTTGGGATATCGGTTTAACGGAAGATAAGGGAGGAATATAAAAACAGATTTCACGGATACATTTTGTGTGCATACCGTGAAATCTGCCGATACGGTTTATTGATATTGATAAACGACTTCAAGCACTGTCTGGCCGACAGCCTTCAATACTTCTTTGTCGATGTTCTTCATATTGTCATTCTGGGTATGCCAGTGCGCCCGGAATCCTTTATCAGACTGCGGGTCATAGTTGATGATATCCAGACAAGGAATGCCAGTCTCTTGAATAACGGCTTCATGGTCGTCGGTCACGCCTCCGCCATCGGCATTGATGAAGAATTTGCCATAGCCCAAGTTACGTGCGGTTTCCCACACTTTATCCACATAACGGGCGGCATGACGCATGGAAATATATTCTTTATAGAATACGGCATCTTTGGCTCCAACCATATCCAGCAGAATACCGAAATCGGCCTTATAGCCTTTGATATGCGGATTCTTTCCCCAGAAACGGCTGCCAAGACACCAAGTTCCGCTTTTGTAGCCATATTTCTCTTCGGCAAAATCAGGAATGCCGTAATCTTCCGCATCGAAGAAGATGATATCGACACCTACAGCCGGTGCTTTCTGTTGCAGCTGACGGGCAATCTCGAGCAAGACTCCCACGCCGCTGGCTCCATCGTCGGCTCCGTCGATCGGCTTATGCAGGTTATCCTTATTCGGGTCTGCATCTGAGTACGGACGTGTATCCCAATGGGCAAAAAGCAGAATGCGCTTTTCGCTCTCCGCATTATATGTTCCGATTATATTCTTCGACTCGAGCGGTGTTCCGTCGTAGGCTGTCAGCGTCATTTCCTGTTCATGTACTTGCGCGCCGAAGCGTTTCAACTCGCTGGCCAGGTAATTTCCACATTGCTTATGAGCCGGCGTATTAGGCACACGTGGACCGAAATCGACCTGACGCTGCACATACAGATAAGCACTGTCGGCATCAAAAGCCGGTGTGTCCGACTGGGCCTGTGCTACCACCGGTTCTGACGAAGGCTCGTTGTTGTCTGTAACGGCCGGTTTGCTGCTGCACGACCAGAGGGCCGATGCCGCCAATAAATAAAGTAATCGAATCATGATCTACTGTATTTTGAGTTTTTTACTGTCTTGCTGATTGCACCTGGCGCATGACACGGAGGAAGTTGCTGCCCCATATCCGGCTGATATCGGTTTCCGAATAGCCTTCTTTCAAGAGGTGCATGGTAATGTTAATCAGTTCGTTGCTTGCCCGGCAGCCGATCAGTTCGCCGTCGCCATCGAAATCAGAGCCAATGCCGACATGTTCCACACCGATCAGATCGACCATGTGATTGATATGCCGGATGGCATCGCTCACCGAAGCTTTCTCGGCTTCCTCATTGATAAATCCTTTGTAAAGGCAAAGCTGCACGACACCACCTTGTCCGGCAATCGCCTTCAGCTGATCGTCGGTCAGATTCCGCGGATGATTACACAGCGCACGCGCCGATGAATGCGAGGCGATAATCGGATAACGGCTGCATGCCAGGACATCATAGAACGTCGATTCGGCCGCATGCGAAATATCCACCATGACGCCTAAGCGATTCATCTCGGCCACCATCTGTTTGCCCAGCGGACTCAAGCCTTTCCATTCGCCCTTACCGCGTGCCGAATCACACAAGTCATTGTCTCCGTTGTGGCACAACGTAATATAACTGACACCCATATCGCGGAATTTCCGCACATTGTTCACCTCTTTTCCCAACGCATATCCGTTCTCAATGCCCAAGAAGATGGCTTTCTTCCCGGCCTGCTTGAGGCGGAGCAGATCATCGGGTGTGCGGGCAATGCCCATGCGTGTCGGATTCAGCTGTTCCTGGCGGATCACTTCCTTCAAGCGCTCTTCGGCATAGGCCGTTGCCTTCGCCAACGAAGCCTCATCCCGTTCGCCCTGTGGAATATAAGCCACCATAAAAGCGGCGTCGATCCGGCCTTCCTCCATAAAAGGCAGGTTCACTTTTCCTCCCTGTTTTTCTCCGATATTGAAATGCCCCGGAAAGATCATGGGCGTATCGGTATGCGAATCGAGGGTGACAATCCGCTGATGCAATTCTTTCGCCTGCCGGAAAATACGGGCTTCTTCAATGAAATGGTTGAAGAGCGCCTGGGCTTCTTCGTCTCCATGAATGGCCATCGCTTCCGGATGCCACTGTACACTGAAGACAGATTTCTCCGGATGACGCATGCCCTCATTGATTCCGTCGGGAGCGACGGCTGTCTGCACAAATTCGGGCGCCACATCCTTCACCGCCTGGTGATGAAACGAATTGACGGCGATGACACAGCCGTCTTCGAGATGCACGGTATGCGAGGCTTCTTCGCGCGCCATCTTCTGGCTGTGCTTGATCACATCCGTGTCTGCCTGCGAATAAATATCCTGATAAAGCGTTCCGCCAAAGGCGGCATTCAGCATCTGATGACCACGGCAAATGCCCATCAGCGGAATCTGGCGATTCGATGCCAGGCGGATCAGCAGCAAGTCATAACGGTCGCGCAAGGTATCAACATCCTGCAAGGCCGGAAGCGGTTCTTCGCCCACGAAGAGCGGATTGATATCGCCACCACCACTCATCAGAATGCCATCTAAATCCTGTACTACGGCCGTAAGCACACGCAAGTCGGTTGTCGCAGGTATCACCACCGGAGCGCCGCCTGCCTGAATAACCGACTGGATATATGTCTCTGCCAGACACGTCTGACCGTCTCTGCGGTTAGCCGAAATGCCGATGCGCGGCAAAGACTCTGCCGGCCGGAAACGATCGGCCTCATCCAGCACCGAGGCCATTTGATATGAAGCGTTCATCGTTCTGTCAAACTTATAAACTTTCGACTCAGCGCCTGCTTATGCGTCAATATTCGCATACGTAGCGTTTTCTTCGATAAATTCGCGACGCGGACCCACGTCTTCACCCATCAGCATGGAGAAGATCTGATCGGCTTCGGCCGCATTATCGATGGTGATCTGTTTCAGTGTCCGGTTTTCCGGATTCATAGTGGTTTCCCACAACTGATGATCACTCATTTCACCCAAACCTTTGTATCGTTGTGTCTGAATCTGCTTTTCATCGCCGCCACCATATTTCAGGATAAATGCCTGACGCTGCTGGTCGGTCCAGCAATATTCTTCTACTTTTCCTTTCTTGCACAAATAAAGCGGAGGAGTTGCCAGATACACATAACCGTTTTCAATCAGGGCACGCATACGGCGGAAGAAGAAGGTCAGGATCAGCGTGGCGATATGGCTACCGTCGACATCGGCATCGGTCATGATGATGACCTTATGATAACGCAGCTTATCCGTATTCAGGGCTTTCGGATCATCTTCTGTACCAATGGTAACACCCATAGCCCGATAAATATTCTGGATTTCCTCACTTTCGAACACCTTGTGGTCCATTGCCTTTTCCACATTCAGGATTTTTCCGCGCAACGGAAGAATAGCCTGAAACTTGCTGTCGCGTCCCTGTTTGGCTGTTCCGCCGGCCGAATCACCCTCGACCAAGAACAACTCACACAACGAAGCATCTTTCGACTGGCAGTCGGCCAGTTTTCCGGGCAGTCCGCCACCGGTCAGAGGCGACTTGCGCAATACCTGTTCACGTGCCTTGCGGGCAGCCTGACGGGCTGATGCGGCCAAGACCACTTTCTCGACAATTGTCTTTGCCTCTTTCGGATGCTCTTCCAGATAATACCCCAAAGCTTCACCAACAGCCTGATCAACAGCACCCGTTACTTCCGAGTTACCCAGCTTCGTCTTCGTCTGTCCTTCAAACTGAGGCTCCGCTACCTTAATCGAAATCACGGCCGTCAGTCCTTCACGGAAGTCGTCACCCTGGATTTCCACTTTAGCCTTTTCCAGCAACTTGGAATCTTCAGCATATTTCTTCAGCGTACGCGTCAATCCACGACGGAAACCAGCCACATGCGTACCACCTTCAATCGTGTTGATATCATTGACATACGAGAAAACACTTTCGTTGTACGACGTATTGTATGTCATCGCCACTTCCACCGGAATGCCCTGCTTTTCCGTTACGATATGGATCACATCCGGAATCAGTTTTTCTTTTGAGCGGTCAATATAACGTACAAACTCCTTCAGTCCTTCATCAGAGTGGAATATTTCCGACTTATAGGAACCATCGTCTTTCTTCACCCGTTTATCGGTCAGACGCAAGGTAATACCGGCATTCAGGAAGGCTAACTCACGCAAGCGCGTAGCCAAAATATCATATTTGTATTCAGTGACGGTAAAGATACTGCCATCCGGTTTGAAGGTGATAGTCGTTCCCGTAGAATCGGCATCGCCCACCACCTGCACGTCGTGCAACGGCTTTCCACACGAGAACTCCTGCATATAGACATGACCGTTACGGCGTACTTCAGCTTTCAGATAAGTTGAAAGGGCATTCACACACGAAACACCCACACCATGCAGACCACCAGACACCTTATAAGTTCCTTTATCGAACTTACCGCCGGCGTGAAGCACAGTCAAAACGACTTCCAATGCTGATTTTCCTTCTTTCTCATGAATATCGACCGGAATACCACGTCCGTTGTCAGTTACAACAATTGAATTGTCTTCATTGATTACCACATCGACAAGGGTACAATAACCGGCCAAAGCCTCATCAATTGAGTTATCAACCACTTCGTACACTAAATGGTGAAGGCCTTTTTCGCTAATATCGCCAATATACATCGCCGGTCTTTTGCGTACAGCTTCTAACCCTTCAAGTACCTGAATACTGTCCGCAGAATAGTCTGAAGATGTATTCTTAATTTCTTCACTCATGAGTCTATCACGTTTTAAATCAGTAAAAATCTTTCTTATTATTAAGCTAACAAAGGTACTTATAATTATCGAGAGTAGAGAATTCCAGGCGTGTAAAAAAGTAAAAAAGTAGCATAAAAAAAGGAGAGAATCTATCAATCTGATACATTCTCTCCATGTAGCCCGTGGGGGAATCGAACCCCCCTTTCAAGAATGAAAATCTTGCGTCCTAACCGATAGACGAACGGGCCATCCGATAAAGATCCGAAGATCTTAATATATTCAGTAAAAACTTACTTCGCTAAAGAATTCACATGCTTAGCCAACTTAGACTTCAAGTTGCCAGCTTTATTCTTGTGGATAATGTGCTTCTTTGCTAATTTATCCAACATTGAGCATACTTTAGGGAACAAAGTCTGTGCTTCATTCTGATCTTCAGTAGCACGCAGGTCACGCATTGCGTTACGAGCAGTCTTCGCATAGTATCTGTTGTGAAGACGTCTTGCGTTTGTCTGTCTGATTCTTTTAATTGATGACTTATGATTTGCCATTTCTCAGAAATTCTTCTTTAATTTTTTAATCCTGTTTATTGTAGCCCGTGGGGGAATCGAACCCCCCTTTCAAGAATGAAAATCTTGCGTCCTAACCGATAGACGAACGGGCCATCTTGCTAACGATTTCTCTTTTAGCGTTTTGGGATGTCATTTTCCCGATTGCGAGTGCAAAGATAGAGCTTCTTTTTTTACCAACAAAGCTTTTAGGGAAGAAAATTTATAATTTGTCACTGTTTTAACTTTTGTTTGGAACTCATGTCTCTCAGATGTATGTCTAATGCCTTTACGGAAATGTTTATTTCCCAGACACATACACATAGAGAAGCGGCCAAAAGCACGAGCGCCGCACCAAACAGGTAAATAGCCCAATCTAACAGATGAATATAGATAAAAAACATCGCGACCACACACAGCAGCAAACTGGATATACCTAAAATCTGCATGCTCTGAATCAGCGAAAGCCGCTTCCTGAGATTCCTGATTTGCTCTATTTCCTGTGGATTTCCATGCCGTTCATACTGGTCCGTCAGGCTGCGAACCACATTCGTATAAGCCAAGAAACGGTTTGTGTAGGCCAAGAGTATTAGTGATATGGCCGAAAACAAAAGTGAAGGTGTTGTCAGATCAAGCATGTTGGGTAATATATTTTTGAGTTATCGTTTATCAGTTCCCGTATCCAAAGGTTTCCTTAATAAAACCAGTCCAGCTGTTAACCGAACAGCTTATTATTCCACAAAGATACAATTTTATAACCCCAGAATTTCTATCTTTGTTTAAAAAAAGTCATGCTATACAAGACGCAAGGAATCGTACTTCATTCGCTCCCCTATAAGGATGTGTATACGATTCTCCATATATATACGAAAGATTTCGGGCGGGTTTCCTATTTAGTATCCCGTAAAAGCAGCAAGCGGTCGTCCCTGTCTCGCTCCCTGTTCATGCCACTTTCCATCCTGGATCTGGAAGTGGAGCACCTCAACAAACGCGACATCCAGCGCATTAAAGAAGCACATCTTTTCCTCTCGACTTCTTCACTGCAAGCCGATCCGGTAAAGAATGTCCTGGCTCTTTTCCTGTCGGAAGTCCTCTTCCGGGTAGTCAAAGACACGCAAGCCGACGAACACATGTATGCTTTTCTGACTGATTCGATCCGCATCCTCGAGGTTACCGAAAAAGGCATCGCCAATTTCCACCTGGTCTTTCTCCTGAATCTGCTACATTATCTAGGGATTTTCCCCAATACAGTCCGGCAACACGACGAACACTATTTCGATATGCTGAACGGGACATTTGCCAGACAACAACCCACTCATCCCTATTTTCTGACGCCAGCCGAAACAGTAGCCTGGCAGCGGATTTTGAAGATGAACTATGAGAATATGTCACTTTACTCTTTTTCCCGGCAAGACCGCCAACAAATCATCCAGCGCATTTTCGAATACTACAAACTTCATCTGCCCGAATTTTCTGAAATCCGCTCTTTGCAAGTCCTTCAGTCCTTATTCGACTAAGCCGTTTATTTGATTTAAAAAGGTAGGCAGAAAAGAGAAAAAAGCCGGCGTCTTTTGTTGAAAAGCCGGCGTAAAATGATAAAAACATAGGCAGGAATTTATGAAAAGCCGGCGCGTTTTTCAACACTCTCTACCTAAAATGTTTGGCGATTTAACGAAAAGGTCTTACTTTTGTTCCCTCAATCCTTGCCGCCCTTGTAGTTCAACGGATAGAACGACGGTTTCCTAAACCGTAAATTTGGGTTCGATTCCCAACGGGGGTACATTCCAATTGACAATGGTGAATTGACAATGGAGACACAAAAAAAATCAATTGACGAATTGAAAATTACAGATAAATTTCCCCAAACTATATGTTGAAAACGATTATTATGGTAGGTATGGGCAGTTGCTTAGGAGGCATTGTGCGTTACCTGGCCTCACGTTTCATTCAAGAGCATGTGATCTGTTCTTTTCCCTTAGGAACCTGGGTTGTGAATATATTGGGATGTTTTGCCATCGGTTTATTCTATGGTTTATTTGAACAGGCACATCTAATGAATTCTAATCTCAAACTGTTTTTAACAGTGGGTTTCTGCGGTGGTTTCACAACTTTTTCTACCTTTATGAATGAAAACTTTCAGTTAATACGGGATGGAAATTTCTATTATTTCTCACTCTATACAGGTTTAAGCCTGCTGATCGGTTTTCTGATGCTCATTGCCGGTTATTCACTTGTTAAACTCTTTTGAGATGGAAAGTAATCCGAGAAAAATACAGTTACTGCGCTTTTATGTCAGCAATACAGATAAAGTAAAGCATACTTCGGTGTATGAAGCGCTTGCCTTCGCTGCCAAGCGTTACGGAATGGCAGGAACAACTGTCTATAAAGGAATTATGGGATATGGAGCCAAAAGCAAGCTTCGCTCAGATAAATTCTGGGAACTGACAGAAAAAATTCCTGTCATTGTAGAAATAGTGGATGAAGCATCCAAAATAAAAGCATTCGTCGATAAAGTGATGCCCGTTATCCAAAAACTCCCGAAAGGCTGTATGGTGACTTGCCAGGATGTAGACGTTTTGTTCTGCCCCAATCCTCAGCTGATGCCCTGACAGGGAACAACATTTATCCTACCAGCCATTCCTTGAACTCGGCCACACGCGCCTTGCTGACCAATACTTTCTCGACAGTCGGCGCTTTCAGATTGATAGAAAGCCGACCGTTAAACCACAAGTCGATATCCAGAATTGCTTTTTTGGAGATAAGAAACTGCCGGTTAGCCCGAAAGAAAAGATGTGGATCCAGACTTTCGGCCAGTTCATCAAGAGTCTGGGGAAAGAGATATTCATGCAGCTGACTGTCGACAGCCTTCACATTCCCGTCGGCTATATAAAAGAACAGAATGGAATCGACCGAAATAGGAAGCAGCTTATCTCCTTTCATCGGAATAAGGAAATGCGTCTTAAAACTCTCTGCCCGTTTTAATTCCTGGAAAATCTTCAGATAATCAGGCTCTTTTTCCGGAGTCGCCATTTCTGCTGCCGGAGAAAATCGTTTTAATTTTTCCAAAGCCCGCTGCAAATCTGGCCGGTTGATCGGCTTCAGCAGGTAATCAATGCTGTTCACCCGAAAAGCACGTAAGGCATATTCATCATAGGCTGTGGTGAAGATGATAGGACACGAGATAGTGATGTGCTCAAAAATCTCGAAGGCCGAGCCGTCGGCCAGATGAATATCCAAAAACACCACATCCGGCATCGGTGAAGTACGGAACCACTCCAGACTGTCGAAGATACTGTCAAGTTCACCGACTACCGTTATCTCTGGAGCCATTTCAGTCAGCAATGCCTTCAGGCTACGCAAGGCTGCTTTTTCATCTTCTATAATCAATGCTTTCATATCAAGGGTAACACAACGATAAAATGATTATTTTCTTCCTTCACTTCAATTTCCTTACCAAACAGGAGCTGATATCGCTTCGAAAGATTACTCAGTCCGATGTGCGTTCCGCTGCTGGCAGTCATCTTAGGCTGAATCGGATTCGATACAATCAGTCGGTCTCCTTCCGTCCAGATATGAATATGCAGCGGGTGCCGGTTACTGATCTCATTATGTTTCACGGCATTCTCGATCAATAGCTGGACCGACACCGGCGGCAACGTCTTCGACAAGATTTCCGGCGCGACCTTTATATCAAACACCAGATTATCTTCATACCGCATCTGAAGCAGATACATATAGGAATGTACGAAATTCATTTCTTCCTCTAACGTCACCCGATGACTATCGCTTTCCTGCAGAGAATAACGCAGCACCTTCGATAACTCCTGCAAATAATCCTGTGCTTTCTCTGGTGTTTCCCGAATCAGGGAATTCAGAGTATTCAACGAGTTGAACAACATGTGCGGATTCAGCTGGCTCTTGAGCGATTCATACTGATTGACCAGATTGGCTGTCCGGAGCATCTGGTTTTCAACCAGCATACGCCGGCTCTTCCGGTTCAGGTACATCAAATAACAGCTTCCTGTAACGATAATGGAAATCAACCCGTCACGCAGCGGATGCAGATAATGGTGCAAGCTGGCATCGATGGCTGGGATATTAAAGTAATGATGCAACCAGACAAAACCCTGCCCCAACAGACTGCTGCCAATCCATGTAATCACAAATGAACTCACCACATGCTGCCGCCTGACATGGATTGAATCTTTATTGAACTTGAAAAGCCACGTATTCAACCCGAAAAGCAGGATTAATGACAGATAAGTAAATATCACCTCGTTCACAACATCTATCGGACGCATATCCGGGAAAGGTGCCTGACCAGTATCCAAATCCAGCAAAGCTATCAATTCCGGGAAATGCGTAAGAAACGCCACCATGATGGAGATGACGTTTATCATGAACAAATATCTGTCAAATCGGATGAGTTTCATACAGCAAAGTTAATCGTTTTTCCGGATTTTCGCACTCACGTACATGCCCGGACGGAACCGGCTGTTCTGGTCCTTTACCCGAGCATAGACCTGCAGGGAACGGTTGACGTCGTCTACTTCCTGTCCAATCGTGATAACTGTTGCTTCGAAGGTTTGTGATCCCATGCCATTGACCTGGAACTCGACCGAACTGCCCACCTGCAAATAGTCAAGATCCTTTTCATAGGCTGTCAGTTCAAGTAATGTCTCCCCTTTATTAATGATATCACATATCGGTTCACCCGCATTCAAATAGGTTCCCAAATTGACCTTCATGTTCGTAACATAGCCGTCGAGCGGAGCCTTCACCTGCAAATACGGCTCAATACCCTGGTCATGTAACTGACGGACATCCACCTGCAGCAGTTTCAGCTGGGCAGCCGCCGCATCCATCCGGCTCTTCATCGAAAGATAATCGGCCTTGCTCTGCTGGAAACGCTTCTGCGAAGCAGCTTCCTGCTCTGACAACATCTTCTGCCGGTTATATTCTTTCTCCAGGTATTCTGCCTGGGCTGCCGATTCCAGATAGGTCTGCTGCAGCTGGATGAATTCCGGGTTTTCCAGCGTAGCAATTACCTCTCCTTGTCTGACGTAACTGCCCGGTAAAAGGTTCGTGCTGTGAATACTTCCTCCCATCGTCAGCGTAACTGTAGCCTGCCGCTGGGGCGGAACAGTGATAACTCCGTTGTAAGAAGCCGACTTAGCTACGTTGGTAGCCGAACTGACGGCATCGGTTTGCTGTACTGAATCTGCCTGGGCAACTGTTTCTGTTGCAGGAGCCGGAGAAGCTTCTTCTTGCTGACTGGCAGGTTGCGGATTATTACAAGATAAAAGGAATAATCCGAGGGTGCTTGCTATGTATATCTTTTTCATCTTCTATAATATTTACGGTTCGTTATTAGTTATCTCCTTCTGTATATAATTCCAGTTCCAGTACCGAAATGTTGTAGCCATACACGGTCTCGATATACTTCTGACGAATATCGCGAGCGCTGGTCAAACTCTGCACAAACTCGACGATATCGATTTCACTTTCCTGAAATTGCAACAGGGCGTTCTTCTGCAGTGACCGGGCTTCGTGTAAGGCAGCCGTCGTGAAGTAATTCAGACTTTCCTGTTGCTGGCGCAGCTTGTTGTGCAGTTCTACCACCTTATTATTCAACTGGCGGCAATTGTCATTGGCTTCCAGCTGGGCAATATGCCAGTCGATCTTCGCCTGCTTGCTCCGGCTCTGCTGCGGGAAGAACAAGACCGGGAAAGAAAGTCCAACCATCCAGGCATTCAGCCCGTTCAGTGGAGAAATCTTCTGCCGGGTATAACCGACTGACAACTCCGGAAAGAATTTACTCCGTTCAACGCGCAACAAGGCCTGCTTCTCGTCCACCCGGCTGTTGAAATAATCCAGATGAATCTGCGACGGCGTATAGGTAACCGGCATAGGGAAACAGCTCATAGTTGTATCCGCCGGAAGAATCGGCTCGTTGGCATAGCAGCTCCAGGCAAAACGGCGGCCGGCAAGCGACAGTTCTTCTTTCGCCTGTATCCACCGTGTATGCATATCGGCAGCCAGTGTCGAGATCATGTCGCGCTGCAACTGGCTGATATCGCCCTGCGCATAACGCAAATCGCCAGTTTTCCGCAACATTTCTGCCAGCTGCTGCTGTTCATCATACAGCTTGTATAACTGAAAAGCATACAAATAATAGGCCCATGCCCGCTTAACTTCAGCTACAACTTCTTTCTTCACCAGATCCCGGTAATGCGTTCCTCCAGCAATTTGTGTATTAACCAGAGCATTCCGGTAGAAAGGAGTCAGCAACGAACCCAACGACTGCTCAATGGCCAGCTCGTTATCATTCCGATAAGCTCCGTTCAACTGTCCCCATGAATAGTTAAACGACATGTTTCCACCATCCCAGATTTCACCCCGGGCAGCCCGGCTTTTCTCCAAAGCGGCTTCGGCTGTCTGCAGACGAGGATGATGCTGCAGGGCAATCGCGACAGCCTCGTCCAGCGAAACTGTCTTCGTCTGTGCCTGACCCGCAGCCGGAATCAGAAGACAGGCCAGTAACAAAGCGGCTTGCGTATACTTCGTTTTCCGAGTTGCTCTACGACGCCATCCGGCAGAAATCTGATTCACCAGCTTATAAAAAGTTGGGATGATAATCAGCGTCAGGATTGTTGAAACCAGCAATCCGCCAATCACTACTGTTGCCAGCGGGCGCTGCACTTCTGCACCGGCCGTTTTAGCAATAGCCATCGGTACAAAACCCAACGACGCTACCAGACCGGTCAGGAATACCGGACGAAGCAGATGCGGGCAACCTTTCCTGATAATGCGATTCGTACACATTGTATATAGATTATGTTTTCGTAAATCATTGAAATGATTGATCATCAGAATACCATTCAACACCGCCACACCAAAGAGGGCTATAAATCCGACTCCCGCCGATATACTGAACGGCAGGCCACGCAGCCAGAGGGCCACAATGCCACCGATGAGCGACAAAGGTACTGTCGAGAACACTACCAACGTGTAAATAACACTTCGGAAAGCGAAGAATAGTAACAGCAGAATCAACAGCAAGGCTATCGGGATAACCACCATCAGGGTTCGGATCGCATTCTGCAAGTTCTCGAACTGACCGCCGTATTCAAAGTAATAGCCCGGCTTCAACTGGACATTCTTATCTAATGATTCCTGAATTTGGGAAACGACTTGTTGGATATCGGCATTGCGCACATTGACACCGATGACGATACGTCGCTTGGTAGCATCCCGATTGATCTGCAACGGTCCGTTGACCAAATCGATCGAAGCCACTTCACTTACTGGAATCTGAATGCCTTCGGCCGTGCGGACAAATAGTTTATCCAGATTCAGGTCTTTCACCTTATCATTATCCAAACGCAGGACCAGATCAAAGCGCCGTTCGTTCTCAAACACGACACCGGCCGTTTCGCCAGCATAAGCCGTACGGATAATGGTATTCAGCTCTTCGATGTTGATACCATAGCGGGCAATCTTCCGCCGGTCATAATTCACCACCAGCTGCGGCAAGCCCATTGCCTGCTCCACCAAGACATCGGCCGCACCCGGCACCTGTTCAACATAACGGGCTGCTTCCTTGGCTTTGCTGTACAGCTCTGCCATATCTTCTCCATACAGCTTGATGGCAATATCCGCCTTGGCTCCGGTCATCAGCTCATTGAAGCGGAGCTGGATCGGCTGACTGAAGTTGAACTCAGCTCCGTCGATCGATTCCAGTTCGGCCTTCATCTTCTCCACCATTTCAGCCCGGCTACCGGCAGATGTCCATTCACTAAACGGCTTCATGACGATCATGATATCTCCATCTTCCACCGCCATCGGATCAGTTGGTACCTCAGCCGTACCGATCTTCGCCACGACGTGTTTGATTTCCGGGAATTTTGCTTTCAGCTTCTTCTCGGCTTCCAGCGATATTTCGATACTCCGGCTCAGCGAACTGCCAGCCGGCAAAGTCATCTGCATAGCGAAGTCACCTTCATCCAAGGTCGGAATAAATTCAGCTCCCAAGCGGGTGAAGAGGAGGAACGAGGCAGCCAACAAGGCGAAAGAAGATACAATCGTTCCCCAGATATGCTTCAGGCAAAAGCTCAGGCAACGCTGATACAGCTTGTTCAAGCGTTCGAAGAAGCGATCGGCCAGTGTCGGTTTCACCGCAATCTGCCGTTTCAGGAACAACGAAGCCATCATTGGCACATAGGTAAGGGATAAAAGCAACGCACCAATGATACAGAACACCAGCGTCTTGGCCATCGGGGTGAAATATTTCCCTTCAATGCCCGTCAGGGTCAGAATCGGGAAGAACACAATCAGGATAATCAGCACAGCAAAGGTCGCACTACGCACCACTTGTCCGGCGCCCGTTTCCACTTCCCGGTCCATTTCTTCCCGGCTCAACTGACGTCCGGCCAGTCTTTTCCCATAAATATGGGCAAGGATTCCTTCCAGGATGACAATCGAGCCATCCACCACAATACCGAAGTCGATCGCCCCCAGACTCATCAGGTTGGCCGATACACCAAAGATGCGCATCAGGATGAATCCGAACAACATAGCTAATGGAATAACCGATGCCACAATCAGGCCGGCACGCACATTTCCTAAGAAAACTATCAAGACGACAAATACGATCAACGCGCCTTCGATCAGATTTCGGATCACGGTCGAGATATTCCGATTCACTAATTCTGAGCGGTTCAGATATGGTTCAACATGAACACCTTCGGGCAACATCTTCTGTACTTTCTCCACCCGCTTTTCCAGTTCCTGAGTGACGATATTGGCATTGGCACCTTTCAGCATCATGGCAATTCCGCCCACGCATTCGCCTTCCCCGTCTTTTGTCATGGCACCAAAGCGTTTGGGAGCTCCGAAACGGACTTTTCCGATATCGCTGATATGAATCGGAATGCCACCCCGGTTGGTTATCACGATCTTCTCAATATCTTCTAATTGTCCGATCATACCTTCCGAACGGATATAATAGGCACGGTTCACCTTTTCAATGTAACTACCACCCGTATTCTGATTGTTCCGGCTTAAAGCCTCGAATACTTCGCCGATTGTGATATTGAGCGAGTAAAGCGCATCCGGATCGATCGCTACCTCATACTGTTTCAGATAACCGCCGAAACTGTTGATCTCGACAATTCCCGGAATACCCGACAACTGGCGTTTCACAATCCAATCCTGAATTGTGCGCAGTTCCATCGCATCATATTTCTTCTCATATCCCGGATCTACCTTTAATACATACTGGTAAATTTCACCCAGACCGGTGGTTATCGGCATCAGCTCCGGTGTACCCAATTCGGGCGGAATCTCACCGGCAACGGTCTGAATCTGTTCGTTGATCAGCTGGCGTGCATCCAGCGTGGGCACATTCTCCTTGAAAACCACAGTCACCAACGAGAGGCCGAAACGCGAAACAGAGCGGATTTCTTCCACGTTCATGATATTGCTCATGGCAATCTCGATCGGGAATGTAATCAACTGCTCGACCTCCTGCGGGGCAAGCGTTGGCGAGACAGTCACAATCTGCACCTGATTGTTGGTAATGTCGGGCACGGCATCAATGGGCAGTGTCAGCATCGAATAAATACCTCCGATCAGCAGGAAAATGGTAGTCAGCGCTACAAACAGTTTCTTGCGGATGGAGAAACGGACAATAGATGTAAACATAATATCAGCATTTTTATTATGGAAACAAAAGTAACAGTACATCGTGCACGTTGTGGTTAAAAACGAATGAGGCTGACAAACTGAAGCGTGAACTGTCTGTTTCGGCTCTTGATTTTTTCATGCAGGCTTCAGAAAGTATCAAAAGAGCAAGAGAAAATTCATGCCTATGTTTTCATCATTTCATGCCTATATTTTCATCAATTTCTGCCTACCTTTTGATGAAAAGCCGGCGTCTTTTTGGAAAGAAGTAACTATAAATAAAAAGCCCCGCTATTCCGAAGAATTACGAGGCTTTATTTGGAAGCAAGAGCGGAAGACGGGACTCGAACCCGCGACCCTAACCTTGGCAAGGTTATGCTCTACCAACTGAGCTACTTCCGCATAAAAGCTGTACTCGAAGCGGGACTTGAACCCGCACAGCTGCAATAGCCAAAGGATTTTAAGTCCTTCGTGTCTACCGATTCCACCATTCGAGCATCCCTTTCACTTAAAGTGATGAGCGGAAGACGGGACTCGAACCCGCGACCCTAACCTTGGCAAGGTTATGCTCTACCAACTGAGCTACTTCCGCATTTTCGCTTTCGGTATCTTAATTCCCGATTGCGAGTGCAAAGGTATACATATTTTTTATACTACCAAACTTTTCGGAAGAAAAATTTAATTTGTGACATATAATTTCGTTCCACTCAAGGCCGTTTGATACTGTTTCAGTCCACGTGTAGCCGGACCTTCCACCAAACTTCCATAGCCTTCAAAGACATTATACGTCGAACCACATTTCGGACAAATCGCATAAATAGCATCATCATCCATTTCCACACGGACGCTAGCTTGTGTTTCATTAGGACAAGCCAAATCATAGGCATGATACCCATCCACACTGTGATAAACCAAAACACCACCTAATCCGGTACGATCTCTCGAGCCAAACAAGCCGGAAGTCTTCCCTAAAATATACTCCTTATAAGCCATCACGCCATTCAGATCTTTATCTTCAAAGGTCAGATCCAACTCCAGATAAACAGGATAAGACGGGAAATAACTGTGCTCTGTCTGCGTACAAGACAAAGCACAGAATAATATAAGTAAAGAGATAAACTTTCTCATCAGACATTCTTTAACAAGGCTTCAACAGCTGCATTCATTTTCTCGAAATGGAAACCATCTACCGCTTTCTGCATCAAAGCAGCGATTTCGGAATTGCATAAATTGCCGATACTGCCTTCATGGGTATGATGCACATGCTTGTCTGCCACAAACTTGCCAGCTTCGATCTCTAATCCAACCTGCTTGTAGGCATCCCGGAAAGGAACACCGGCCAACACACGGCGATTGACTTCTTCTACACTGAACAACAATGAATATTTGTCATCATCCAGAATATGTTCATTCACCTTGACTTCACGCATCATATGAGTAACCATCCGCAAGCAATCCTTCAATTCATCAAACGAAGGCAGGAATACTTCCTTGATAATCTGCAGATCACGGAAATAACCCGAAGGCAGATTATTACAGATCAAGGTAATCTGATTGGGCAAACCCTGGATTTTATTGCATTTTGCACGCGTCAGTTCAAACACATCCGGATTCTTCTTATGCGGCATGATGCTGGAACCCGTCGTAAACTGATCCGGCAACTTGATAAAACCAAAATTCTGGCTGTTGAACAGACAGGCATCAAATGCCAGCTTAGACAATGTTCCGGCAATACCAGCCAGGGCAAAAGCCACGGTCCGCTCCATCTTGCCACGTCCCATCTGGGCATAAACGACATTGTAATCCATGGAATCAAAGCCTAATAAATCAGTCGTCATCTGACGGTTCAACGGAAATGAAGAGCCATAACCGGCAGCCGAGCCTAAAGGATTCCGATTACAAATCCGATATGCCGCCTGCAACAACAGCATATCATCTGTCAGACTTTCGGCATACGCGCCAAACCAAAGGCCAAAAGAAGAAGGCATAGCGATCTGCAAATGCGTGTAACCTGGTAACAGTACATCTTTATAACGTTCACTCTGCTGTTGAAGCACATTAAACAAATCCTGCACCAACTGTACCAACTCCTGTATTTCGGCACGTGTGTATAATTTCAGATCCACCAATACCTGATCATTTCGCGAACGGCCGCTGTGAATCTTCTTTCCCATATCGCCCAACTGACGGGTCAGCATCAGTTCCACCTGCGAATGTACATCTTCAATACCATCCTCTATCACAAACTTTCCAGCTTCAGCAATCGCATAAATCTTACGCAACTCAGCCAACAGCTGCTTCAATTCGTCGGCTTTCAACAAACCGATCTTTTCAAGCATGGTTATATGTGCCATCGAACCCAGCACATCATATTTCGCCAAGTATAAATCCATTTCACGGTCACGACCAACCGTGAACACATCCACTTCATGATCTACCTGGACATTCTTTTCCCAAAGTTTTTGAGCCATAATTATTCTCTTTATATATGAGCGAAAGAAGCAGAGAGCCGAACTTCCATTTCCAACTCTCTGCTTCCTGCTATTTATTCATCATCAAAATTATCAATAAGGCAATGAGGCCAACACCGTAGATATTTTATCTAATGCATCCTGTAATGGCTTCGACACCATTGGCTTCAAGAACGAATTCAACTCTGCACGTACTGTCAGACGCATCCGTGTATCCATTTCCTGCACCTGCTTTAATTGAATCCACAGGAACAGTGGTACCGGTGAATTGGTTGTCTGAAACTTAATCGTCTTGCAGGGCTCACGGTCCACAATCTGGAAAGTTATCTTTCCTACCGGACTCACCGAGAAACTGCAAGAATCACTGTCAAACTCAAAGTCCTTAATTTTATCTTGAGGTATGCGATCTTTGATCCGTTCTAAATTAGACAAGTCAGAAAGCATCGCATAAATACGTTCATCGTTCTGTGGGATCTGTTTGATCTCACTCACAAATTCTGTCATTCAATTAATTATCAGTTTACAGTTTATTTATCAGGGTTCCAGCCAGCCGGATCTTTTCTCCACTCTTGCAATACTGCAATTTCTGATTCAGCAATATAATCTGTGCGAACAGCTTCTTCCAATACTGCATCATAATTACTCAATGTGTTCAGAGTAACCTTTGCTTCCTTGAAAGCTTCTACAGCTACCGGGAAACCATACGTAAAGATTGCCACCATACCGATTACGTCACAACCAAAATTACGTACTGCCTGAACTGCTTTCAAACTACTTCCGCCTGTTGAAACCAAGTCTTCAATAATAACCACTTTCGATCCGGGTTTCAATTCTCCTTCAATCAAGTTCTCCAGACCATGGTCTTTTGGGGTTGAACGAATATAAACGAAAGGCAATCCCAGTAAGTCAGCTACTAACGCGCCTTGTGCAATAGCACCGGTAGCAACGCCCGCAATCGCATCTACATTTTCATACTTCTCACTTACCATACGTGCTAATTCCAACTTGATGAAACTACGGACAGCCGGATATGAAAGTGTCTTGCGATTGTCATTGTAAATAGGAGATTTCCAACCTGAAGCCCAGGTAAATGGATTCGCAGGCTGCAATTTCACAGCCTTAATCTTCAATAATTTTTCTGCGACTAATCTTTCCAGTGTTTTCATACAATCCTCATTCTATTTATTTGTTCTGCAAAAATAATCAAACTCGCCGACAAACTGTAGCTATTATTCTTTTATTTTTCAAACAAGCCGTAAAATATTTTCACATACAGTCTAATAGCTATACAGCCCTAAGGCAAGTTATTTGCCGCTTTCTCCTGCGTTCATATACACTTTATACTTTTGCAAGAGCAAAAGCGCCTAACTCTATGCCCGGAATATCTCCTAAAGCAGCTGCACACGCATTAAAAGTGGCACCCGTCGTAAGTACATCATCTATCAATAATACTTTCTTGTTTTTCAACTTTTCAGCATCTGCCAGTTCAAATACATCCTGCATATTGGTCCACCGGTCATACACATTCCGGTGAGTCTGCGTTTCTGTTTTTACACCGCGCACCAAAACCGACGTTTCAATCGGTACAGACAACACGGATTGTATGCCCTTGGCAATCCATTCCGATTGATTATATCCTCGTTCCTTCAATCGCTTCGGATGCAAAGGAACGGGCAATAAGACATCGAATCCGCATAAAGGATGATTTTCTTGCTGTAAATGACGAAAAGCCAAGCGCCCCAGACTAAAGGCCAGTTCTTTATTATCATAATATTTCAACGCATGAATCAACTGCTGTACATGCCCGCCTTTTTCAAAGAGGAAGAAAGCATAAGCCAGTCTGATCTCCGACTTCCCCACAAACAAAGAATTCCACGTTTCAGTATCCTGGTGTCTTATACGCGGCAGATCACACAGGCAACTCAAGCAAACCTGTTCTTCCCCTTCTACCAGAGGTTCTTCACAAAGCATACACAACCTCGGATAAAACAGATGCAGGAAATCATTCCATATCGAATTCTTCATGAGCGCTATCTTTTATCAGTCGTTTCAGGCACAAAGCGGCTTCAGCAGGTTGAAATCCGCGTCCTGCAGCAAAGCGCAGCAGCTTATAATAGCGTTCCCGATCATCTTTCGCCTTGACAGACTTCATTTTTGCTTTCAGCAGTTCCATCAAAACCTGGTTATATGCTTCTGCTTCCAACAAAGCCAAAGCCTGATCAATCACTTCTTCGGAAATACCTTTACGCTGTAACTCACAACGAATCTTGTATTTTCCCCAGCGGTTGAACCGGAACTTATCATTGACAAAGGCACGGGCAAAACGGGATTCATCAATAAATTTCTCCTGCTTCAAACGACTTATAATGCGCGTCACAGCCTCTTGCTCCAATTCTGTCTTCTCCAGCTTCTGCCGGACCTCCTGTTCGCATCTCTCGGCAGAAGAGCAATACGCTGCCATGCGATGTAACATTTCCTGTTCATCCAACTTTTTCATAGTACAAGCTGAGCTTTAAGCATTCTATCTTTTCCAAAATAATCTTTGATAATTTCTGTCTGACTGAATCTTTCCCTATTTAATAATTCACGCATTGCATCTCCACACTGCTCATTGATTTCAAAATACAACCAACCTCCAGCCGTCAAATGTCGTTTTGCCAATTGCACAATCCGACGATAAAACAACAGAGGATCGGTATCAGGTACAAAAAGGGCCTGATGAGGTTCATAATTCAACACTCCCGCATCCATCTCTTGCTGTTCATGCTCCATGATATAAGGTGGATTACTTACAATACAGTCATATTGACCTAAGCAAGAATCGACATCGGCCGACAAGACATCCTGACTTATCCATGAAACTGACACCTGATTCAATGCCGCATTACCCGCAGCTACCTGCAAAGCCAATGAAGATACATCCAATCCCGTTACTTGAGCACCAGGAAGAAATGATGCCAGAGAAACCGCGATACAGCCACTCCCTGTCCCAATATCCAATATCCGTACAGAGGGATGAGAAGTGAAATCATCAACAATCAGACGGACCAGCTCTTCCGTTTCAGGACGGGGTATCAATACCTCCCGATTTACCTGAAAAGGCAATCCGCAGAAAGTCGTTTTTCCTAAAATATACTGAATTGGTTCCTTCTTTGCCAACCGTTCCACCATCGCAGCAATCTGTTGCCGCTGATGATCCGTCAATACATCGTCTGCCAACAGCAAACGATAAGGAGGAATACCTGCCACCTCTTCCATCATCCAACGGATCAGTTCCCTCAGTTCTCCTGGCGGATATAGCGCATCCAACTGCTGATGTATGTTAGCCAATGCTTGCTTCATTCAGTCATTTCTATTTTCTGTATAAAGGTACAAAATCCTGGGCGAGAAAGCAAGGTTTCAACACGAAAAAAGCCGATCCAACAGATGTCGAACCGGCTTTCTCTTTCTAAAACGGCGGCTACCTACTCTCCCACTGTTACGCAGTACCATCGGCGTGACGAGGCTTAACTTCTCTGTTCGGAATGGGAAGAGGTGGATCCCTCGTGCTATAACCACCTTAATTTCTTTATTTAAATCTTTTGAACCTGCCGTACATCCCGTAAAGTCTTCCGGAAGACCTTTTCTGCTTCGTAACTATCAATCCTTTTTCCGATAAGAAAGTTTCGGGCTATTAGTACTGCTCGGCTTCGCCATTACTGACCTTACACCTGCAGCCTATCAACGTCATCGTCTTTGACGACCCTCCTAAGGAAATCTTATCTTGAGGTTGGCTTCGTACTTAGATGCTTTCAGCACTTATCCTTTCCAGACTTAGATACCCGGCGGTGCACCTGGCGGTACAACCGGTAAACCAGAGGTCTGTCCAACACGGTCCTCTCGTACTAGTGTCAGATCCCCGCAAATTTCCTGCGCCCACGATAGATAGAGACCGAACTGTCTCACGACGTTCTGAACCCAGCTCGCGTGCCACTTTAATGGGCGAACAGCCCAACCCTTGGGACCTTCTCCAGCCCCAGGATGTGACGAGCCGACATCGAGGTGCCAAACCCCTCCGTCGATATGAGCTCTTGGGAGGGATCAGCCTGTTATCCCCGGAGTACCTTTTATCCTTTGAGCGATGGCCCTTCCATACGGAACCACCGGATCACTATGCTCTAGTTTCCTACCTGATCGACTTGTTTGTCTCCCAGTCAAGCACCCTTATGCCATTACACTCTGCGACCGGTTACCAATCGGTCTGAGGGTACCTTTAGAAGCCTCCGTTACGCTTTTGGAGGCGACCACCCCAGTCAAACTACCCACCATACAGTGTCCTCGCTTTCCGCAAGTTAGAACTCAAACAATCAAAGGGCCGTATTTCAACGGCGGCTCCACTAATACTGGCGTACCAGCTTCATAGCCTCCGGCCTATCCTACACATCAATTGCCCAAATTCAATGTAAAGCTATAGTAAAGGTTCACGGGGTCTTTTCGTCCCATCGCGGGTAATCGGCATCTTCACCGATACTACAATTTCACCGAGCTCACGGTTGAGACAGTGCCCAGATCGTTACACCATTCGTGCAGGTCGGAACTTACCCGACAAGGAATTTCGCTACCTTAGGACCGTTATAGTTACGGCCGCCGTTTACTGGGGCTTCAATTCAAGCCTTCGCTTGCGCTGAGCTCTCCTCTTAACCTTCCAGCACCGGGCAGGTGTCAGGCTGTATACTTCATGTTAACTATTTCGCACAGCCATGTGTTTTTGTTAAACAGTCGCCTGGGCCTATTCTCTGCGGCCGATCTTCCGATCGGCGTCCTTTATCCCGAAGTTACAGGACCATTTTGCCTAGTTCCTTAACCGTGACTCACTCGAGCGCCTCAGTATTTTCAACCCAACTACGTGTGTCCGTTTGTGGTACGGGTACTTCAATGATTATGTTTAGCGGATTTTCTCGGGAGCCTGGTTACGTCCATGTTGGATTGCACCGGGGTGCGTTCCATACTCTCAGGTTCGGATCTCTCTGCGGATTTGCCTACAAAGATCTGCTCCTACACCCTTCAACCGGCTATTCCGTCAGCCGGCAGGACTGTCACTTCTCCGTCTCCACGTCACTCATTAAAGCAGTAACGGAATATTAACCGTTTCTTCCATCGGCTTCGCCGTTCGGCTTATCCTTAGGTCCCGACTTACCCTGATCCGATTAACGTTGATCAGGAAACCTTAGTCTTTCGGCGAGGAGGTTTCTCACCTCCTTTATCGTTACTTATACCTACATTTGCTTTTCCGGAAGCTCCAACGGAGGTCATCCTCCATCTTCGACGCCGCCGGAATGCTCCCCTACCAATCTCTAAAGATTCCACTGCTTCGGTAAATGCTTTATGCCCGATTATTATCCATGCCAAATTCCTCGACTAGTGAGCTGTTACGCACTCTTTAAATGAATGGCTGCTTCCAAGCCAACATCCTAGCTGTCTTTGCAATCTGACTTCGTTTTCTCAACTTAAGCATTATTTCGGGACCTTAGCAGGTGGTCTGGATTCTTCTCCTCTCGGACATGGACCTTAGCACCCATGCCCTCACTCCATGGAATCATATAATACGCATTCGGAGTTTGTCTGGACTTGATAGGCGGTGAAGCCCTCGCATCCAATCAGTCGCTCTACCTCATATTATACTTCGCACAGGCTGCACCTAAATGCATTTCGGGGAGTACGAGCTATCTCCAAGTTTGATTAGCCTTTCACCCCTACCCTCATCTCATTGGAACACTTTTCAACGTATAACCATTCGGACCTCCAGGTGGTGTTACCCAACCTTCATCCTGGACAAGGGTAGATCACTTGGTTTCGCGTCTACTCACAGTGACTTGATGCCCTTTTCAGACTCGCTTTCGCTTCGGATTCGTACCTGAAGTACTTAACCTTGCCACTGAAAGTAACTCGTAGGTTCATTATGCAAAAGGCACGCCGTCACTCATTGCTGAGCTCCGACCGCTTGTAGGCAGACGGGTTCAGGGTCTATTTCACTCCTCTGTTCGAGGTTCTTTTCACCTTTCCTTCACAGTACTGGTTCGCTATCGGTCTCTCGGGAGTATTTAGCCTTACGGGATGGGCCCCGCTGCTTCGCGCAGAATTCCTCGTGCTCCGCGTTACTCAGGATGCCACTAGGCTTCGGCCTTGAGTCGTGTACCGGGCTGTCACCGTCTCTGGCCCACCTTTCCAGATGGTTCTACTTCAAGGCTGTCTTGCCACGTCGTGGTCCTACTACCCCGGCTTTGCCTAGACAAAACCGGTTTGGGCTCTTCCGCGTTCGCTCGCCACTACTTGCGGAATCACATTTTGTTTTCTTCTCCTACGGGTACTTAGATGTTTCAGTTCCCCGCGTTTGCCCCTTGTTTCAAGGTGACAGGCCTTCTACCTGCCGGGTTGCCCCATTCGGATATCCCGGGATCAAGGATTATTTGCATCTCCCCCGGGCTTTTCGCAGCTTATCACGTCCTTCTTCGCCTCCGAGAGCCAAGGCATCCACCGTCTGCCCTTGCTTACTTTCTTTATCTGGCACTTAACGCGCCGGATTGATATTTACTAAGCTTGCTCTTCTTTTTTACTTTACTGAATGTACAACATGTCAAAGATCTTTCTGAATTGAAAATTGAAAATGGAGAATTGAAAATTATTTTTCGTTTTTCCCTTTCCAGCATCAATTCTACTCTGTGGAGAATAACGGATTCGAACCGTTGACCCTCTGCGTGCAAAGCAGATGCTCTAGCCAGCTGAGCTAATCCCCCGTATCTGAGAGTAGTCCCAGGCAGAGTTGAACTGCCGACCTCTACATTATCAGTGTAGCGCTCTAACCAACTGAGCTATAGGACTGTCAACTTTGCCGGTTTCCCAGCTTCATCTTTTTCTCTCTATTATCTTTTCATATCCAACCTGTAGTACAAGGTATTCTTCATTCATACCTCTACTTGATCCTTTCTTCCTTCGGAATCTCTCGCTCCAGAAAGGAGGTGTTCCAGCCGCACCTTCCGGTACGGCTACCTTGTTACGACTTAGCCCCAGTCACCAGTTTTACCCTAGGCCGATCCTCACGGTTACGGACTTCAGGTACTCCCGGCTCCCATGGCTTGACGGGCGGTGTGTACAAGGCCCGGGAACGTATTCACCGCGCCATGGCTGATGCGCGATTACTAGCGAATCCAGCTTCACGGAGTCGAGTTGCAGACTCCGATCCGAACTGAGACGTGGTTTGGAGATTAGCTCCTTGTCGCCAAGTGGCTGCTCTTTGTCCACGCCATTGTAACACGTGTGTCGCCCCGGATGTAAGGGCCGTGCTGATTTGACGTCATCCCCGCCTTCCTCACAGCTTACGCTGGCAGTCCCGCTAGAGTCCTCAACTTTACTTGTTAGTAACTAACGGCAAGGGTTGCGCTCGTTATGGCACTTAAGCCGACACCTCACGGCACGAGCTGACGACAACCATGCAGCACCTCGCAATCCGCTATTGCTAGAAACCGACTTTCATCGGCAGTCAGACTGCGTTCAAACCCGGGTAAGGTTCCTCGCGTATCATCGAATTAAACCACATGTTCCTCCGCTTGTGCGGGCCCCCGTCAATTCCTTTGAGTTTCACCGTTGCCGGCGTACTCCCCAGGTGGATTACTTAACGCTTTCGCTGTAGAGCTTACACTATATCGCAAACTCCTAGTAATCATCGTTTACTGCGTGGACTACCAGGGTATCTAATCCTGTTTGATACCCACGCTTTCGTGCTTCAGTGTCAGTTATGGCTTGGCAAGCTGCCTTCGCAATCGGAGTTCTGCGTGATATCTATGCATTTCACCGCTACACCACGCATTCCGCCTACCTCAAACATACTCAAGTCTCCCAGTATCAATGGCAATTTTATGGTTAAGCCACAAACTTTCACCGCTGACTTAAGAAACCACCTACGCACCCTTTAAACCCAATAAATCCGGATAACGCTCGCATCCTCCGTATTACCGCGGCTGCTGGCACGGAGTTAGCCGATGCTTATTCATACGGTACATACAAAAAACCACGCGTGGCTCACTTTATTCCCGTATAAAAGAAGTTTACAAACCATAGATCCTTCATCCTTCACGCGACTTGGCTGGTTCAGCCTCTCGGCCATTGACCAATATTCCTCACTGCTGCCTCCCGTAGGAGTTTGGTCCGTGTCTCAGTACCAATGTGGGGGACCTTCCTCTCAGAACCCCTATCCATCGTCGGTTTGGTGGGCCGTTACCCCGCCAACTGCCTAATGGAACGCATGCCTATCTATCAGCGATGAATCTTTAACAAATATTCCCATGCGGGACCCCTGTTTCATGGAGCATTAATTCATCTTTCGATGAGCTATTCTCCTCTGATAGGTAAGTTGCATACGCGTTACTCACCCGTGCGCCGGTCGCCGGCAGAGTATTGCTACTCCCCGATGCCCCTCGACTTGCATGTGTTAAGCCTGTCGCTAGCGTTCATCCTGAGCCAGGATCAAACTCTTCGTTGTTGAAATTGTTTTATGTCTTTGCTCAAGATTCCGTCTTCCCTTCAGGTTCAAGTATTATTGACGGTATTCATTCTAAATACTTGTACTACTGTTGTATATGTAATTTTCTCAAAGAACTCTTCCCAATCGGTTTCTTGCGAAACGTGGTGCAAAGGTAAGGATTTTTATTTTTATCTTCCAAATTTTTTCGAAGTTTTTTTTCGATTTATTTTCTCGGAAGACCGCCGGGCGGATATCGGATATCTGCTTGGATTCTTCCAACCTCATCCTCTTTCCTCTCCGGATCCTTAACCCGTTTCCATCATGTTGTCTCACGCATCTCTCTCGATTGCGGGTGCAAAAGTACTGCTTTATAACATATCCTCCAAATGTTTTTGCTACTTTTTTTTCAATTATTTTTTGCCTTTCCTGATTGTCAGGATGTTATGAATGCACTTTTTCTTCCCTCTTTTGGATTTACTTTCCTCCGTTCTTTTGGCTTGACCCAAAAGAACCAAAAGGTCAAGGCTACACTCCGAAGGCTACAAATTTGCTTCCCTCCGCTAAAATCCCGGATAACTCGCGCTACGCGCTCAAACAGCCGGGATTTCTTTACGCTCCGCTCGCAATTTGCTTTACGCCTTCTCCGTTAGGCCGGTCCTTTTATCCTCCTGCTTTCCGTTCTTCCCTTTTATTTTTCTTCCTTTCCTCTTATTTTTCTCCCTTTAATTCTCAATTTTCAACCCTCCATTTTCAATTGACCAAAAGCCGGCGTATTTTTATCATTTCTCACCGGCTTTTCAACAAAAGACGCCGGCTTTTTTCTCTTTCCTGCCTACCTTTTTAAATGAAATAAACGGGAATCAAAATTGATTCCTTTCGGTTTCGTTTTCGATTCCCGTTTATCTTACCCGGTATTCTTTCTTATATACCTTAATATAGCAATAGCTAATTTCTTTTATACCCTTCACACACGTAGTCATTTTATTAATAATCAATCACTTCCTGTGAAGGGTGTGAAATCTAAGTCTCATAAGAACAATTCAGGGGCTTTACGCGCGCTGAAGTTCTTATACAAGTATTCAGCAAAAGGATTCGGGAACGTCCGTGCTTCTTCCGGGCATTCTTTTACACAGGCACAACACTTGATGCAAAGAACGGGATCACTGATCATTTCACCGTTCTGTATGGAAATTGCCCCTACCGGACAGATATCCACACAATGTCCGCACAGATTACAGCGAGAGGCATCGACAAGTGGAGCCGACGGCGCCGCTGCTTTCTTTTCTTTGTAAGGTCTGTTGCCCTTCACTTTCAAAGGAGGTAAAGCCTCCAAAGAAGGATAAGCCTCGAGTTTTTCCAGCACATGCTGTCCGAAAAGGAAAGCATCATCATGATCTTTCTGATCCGGACGCCCCGCAGCTACCGGATATTGCGAGCAGCTGAAAGAATGTTCTCCCACAAAGGCGGCAGCGGCCAGCAACGTAAATCCCTGTTGTACCAGCAAATCCGACAATTCCAGCAACGCATCTTCGTAATCCCGGTTTCCATAGACAACCACAGGAACTACCGGAGATTCTTTCCCGACAAATTTCTGCAGGCGTTTTACCGCCGTATCGGGCACACGCCCTCCGTACACCGGTACGGCCACGATCGTCAGTTCTTTTTCTACCGCTTCTTCCGATTCAGGCATTTCGTAAGTCAAATCGGATTCTGAATACGAAACCGCCCCCATTCCTTCCACAATGGCGTGGGCTATTTTAGCCGAAGAGTGTGTGGGAGAAAAATAAATGACATGTACATGCTTATAGTTCATTTCTTTAATGCTCCTTCTATTTGTTTCATCAACTCCGCAAATTCCTGATCTGTATAGCCTTTACTGGTATAAACGACCTTGCCGTCTTTCCCGATCAGATAACTGCGGGGAATCAGGTTTTTGGCAAAGGCATTAAAGATGGCCCGGTTCTTGTCCGGATACAACGGAAAAGCAAAGCCTTTCTTCTGGTTATACTTTGTCAGGTCGGCATCCGTATGTTCCCGACCGATCACCAGCAAAACAAAATCTTTATTGTCTTTGTATTTCGGCCAAAGCTGATCTTTTACAGCTGCCAGTTCCTTCTGACAGGGCGGACACCAGGTGGCAAACAAGTTTACCAAAATGACCTTTCCCTTCAACGAAGAAGAAGTCAGCTGTGTTCCGTCGTCGTGCACAATCGTAAAGGCCGGCATGGCATCACCCACTTTCACGATGTCATTTGAATCATTTTGAGACCAGGCCACACAGGCCAGCAAAAGACTGAATGTAATAAACAAAAATTTCTTCATCAGATTTATTTTATTGTTTTTATTATGCATTGACAGCCAGCCAGGCTCTTTCCTACAAACGAACCAGATTTCAGAAATTCATAGCCGGATGAATGGTTCTGAAACCTGGTTAGCCAGAAAATGAGCCCAACGGCTCTATCTTTACAAATTACTGATTATGCTTCTGAGCCAGTTCGTATCCAGCTTTCAAAGCTTTCAGGTTCATGGCAACAATTTCTTCTCCCTTACGGGCAAAGATACTGCGAACACCATCTTCTATCTTTTCATATTCAATTCCCAAGAACGGAGTAGCCGCACCCAGCATCACGATATTGGCCGCCCGCATTGAGCCGGCTTCCTTGGCAATGGCTTCTACATCCAACACCACCTTATGGGGAAGTTTATCCAGTTCGGCCTTGACTTTTTCCAGATCCGGATAATTCGGGATATTGATAAACGGCTGTGAATTTGTTACCAGCCAGCCTTCTTTATTCAGATACGGCAGATAACGCAGACTTTCCATCGGCTCGAGAGAAATGATCAGATCGGCATGTCCCAACGGAATCAGATCCGAAGCAATCGGACGATCCGACAAACGCAAATTCGACTGTACATCGCCTCCACGCTGACTCATACCGTGTACTTCTGCCTGCTTCATATACAAACCTTCCTTTAAGGCAGCTTCACCAATAGCGGCAGCAATCGAAAGGATTCCCTGTCCGCCTACACCTGACAATATAATATCTGTTTTCATTTCTTATTCGCTTTTTTCTTTCTGGTTAATGTCTGAATACACTCACGGCGCGGAATCAAAACCGAAACACCTTTATACTCAATTTCCTCGCGGATAATGGCCTTCATTTCCTCATAATTCTTCTTCAAAGGAATCATGACCCGGATATGTGCAGGATCTACACCGATACCGGCACATATAGATTCCAGGCGACCTGTTCCCGCAGAATCCTGTCCGCCGGTCATGGCCGTCGTCTCATTGTCGGATATGACAATGGTAATGTTGGTATTCTCATTGACACAATCCAGCAAACCGGTCATACCTGAATGCGTAAAGGTTGAATCGCCGATCACCGAAACAGCCGGGAAAACGCCCGCATCCGAAGCACCTTTGGCCATGGTAATAGAAGCTCCCATATCAATACAAGTATCTATCGCACGGAAAGGAGGCAGAGCGCCCAAAGTATAACAACCGATATCGCCAAAGACTTTTGCCGTCGGGTATTCAGCCAGTACTTCATTCAAGGCCTGATACATATCCCGGTGACCACAACCCTGGCAAAGTGCAGGCGGACGTTGTTCTACCACTTCCGGTTTTGCATAATATTCGGTGATTTCCAAGCCTAAGGCAACACCAACCGCATCCGGTGTCAATTCGCCATCATGCTGTAAAGTTCCATCCAGACGGCCATGTACCTTCAAGCCTTTGCTCAAGAGGCCTTTCAACTGCTGTTCCACTACCGGATAACCTTCTTCGAGCACCAGAATCTCATCACAAGTATCGACCAGACGTTCCAGTTTATCGTGAGGAACCGGATACTGCGTGATCTTCAAGACCGGATGCTTGAATCCGTTCTGACAATTCTCGGCCAGATAATTAAATGCAATACCCGTAGTAATGATACCCAACGACTTATCCGGTCCGTCGAAATAGACGTTATAAGGAGAATTCTCCGATTCCTGCATGAATACTTCCTGAGCCGCAATCAGTTTCTTATAACGCTGACGGGCTAAGGCCGGCAATAAGATAAAGCGCTGCCGCCCGTCTTCCGGACAATGCATCGGCAACTGTTCCTTCATCGGCTGTGTTTCCACGCCGGCACGCGAATGCGCCATACGTGTTGTCACACGCAACAAAATCGGATATCCTAATTTTTCTGATAGTTCAAAACCATGATAAACCATATCATACGCTTCCTGCTGGCTGGAAGGTTCCAGCATCGGAATCATGGCAAAATTGCCATACATACGGTTATCCTGTTCATTCTGCGAAGAGTGCATTGATGGATCGTCGGCTGTCAGGATAATCATACCGCCATTGATTCCACTCATGGCTGCATTCATAAAGCAATCGGCTGCCACATTTAACCCGACATGCTTCATACAGCACAACGAACGCTTTCCGGCATAACTCATTCCCAACGCAGCTTCCATCGCTGTCTTCTCATTGGCACTCCAGTTACAGTGAATCTTCCGCTCACGAGCCACCGGAGAATTCTGAATATATTCGGTTACTTCAGTAGAAGGCGTTCCCGGATAGGCATATACGCCCGAAAGACCGGCATCAATAGCCGCCTGGGCAATTGCCTCATCCCCTAAAAAAAGATGTTTTCCCATGTTATTATGATATTAATGTCTTATTCAACCTTCAAAGATACGTTTTTTGTTATACATTGAAAGCAATCTCCTAAAAAATCTTTCTTCTGTTAAGTTCCGAACGGTATCTCGCAGCATTTCTATTGTGCTCGGCCAAGGTGACCGCAAAATTATGGCGACCAGAAAAATCTTCCTTCGCACACATATATAAATAACGGTGTTTCGTGTAATTCAGGACAGCATCTAAGGCCTGAATCGAAGGAATCCGGATCGGGCCCGGTGGTAGTCCGGCATATTTATAGGTATTATAAGGAGAATCGACTTCCAGATGCTTGTCCAATACCCGGCGAAGCGAAAAATCACCCACGGCAAACTTCACGGTCGGATCGGCCTGTAAAGGAATCCCTGCTTTCAGCCGGTTCAGATACAATCCGGCAATGACCGGATATTCATCTACAGCCGCCGACTCTTCTTCAATGATCGAAGCCAAGACCGATACTTCAATCGGAGTCAGTCCTGCCGCCTGCGCCTTCTGCCGCCTGGCGTCATTCCAGAAAGCCTTATATTCCCGCTTCATCCGGGCCATAAACCGTTCGGGCGATACATTCCAGTATACTTCATACGTATTGGGGATAAACATCGCCACAATGGTCTGTTTATTAAACCCCATCGAATCACACCAAGCTGAATCGTTCATCATCCGGAGCAGTTCATCACCGCTCAGCATCAGTTCCTCATCCATTCTTCTGGCCAGTTCTTCCCGCGAACGCACACCTATAAACGTGAGCCGGACAGCTTCCTGATGTCCGCTCCGCAAACGCCGGACTAAATCCAGATTGCTCATCTTCGGATCTACCCGATACCGTCCCGTTTTTAGGTGACCGGCATAATTCATCCACGAAGCCAACTGACGGAAACTTGCGATATGCAGGCAGGCAGCCGAGTCTTCCAGTTCACGACACAGCTGATCCCAGTCCTTATGTTCGTCAATATAAACATACACCGGTTTTTCAGAAAAGAAATTTGGCGCCCAGATAATACGGTAAATCCAAAGCCCACAACAAAATAGAATCAGGAATACCGCAATGCTGCAAATCCAGATCCAGTGGTGAAAGATGAAACGTTTGTTCATACATTTAATGAATTGATTTTCAGAATCGGTCACAAAAATAGCATCTTTTTTCCGAAAAAACATGCCAAAAGTATTGTTTATTAAAAAATAAGGTTTACCTTTGCATCGCAATTCGAAACAATTGCAGCAGTCATAAACAATTGGAAGTTTGGGTGAGTGGCTGAAACCAACAGTTTGCTAAACTGTCGTACGGGTTACCGTACCGGGGGTTCGAATCCCCCAGCTTCCGCCATGAGTTTAAAAGAAGGTATTTACGAAAGCCTTCACTCAAGGAGTCAAAGCATCGTATATCAATCGATTACGGTGCTTTTTTTCGTATATTTTTGTTTCAAAGTGAAGACCATCCAGCATCGGTTGGCAGTCATATCTTGGTCAATTTCTGCTACAATTTCTGCTACAGAAATTTTTCCGTCACAAAAATGTAGCAGAGACGACGAAATGAGGACTAAATTGATACCTTGTAAATCATTAATTCATAATAAATTATGTTGAACTTTGTAGTAAAGTTACCACGTAAAAAAGATTAGTTATTATGAGAATGATTTTTAAAGTTTCGTTCTATGTTCGATCCAATTACGAGAACAAGAATGGCAAATCTCCTTTAATGATTAGAATCTATTTAAACAGGGAGATGCTGAATGTAGGTTCTTCCGGACTTAATGTTGATAAAAAACTATGGTGTAATGCAACAAGCCGAATGAAGGGACGCTCTCAGGAAGCTTTATCTATTAACCGGGCGTTTCGCTGTGCAAGTTAGCCATTTTCTTTCGGAAACAAACCTTTCGGCGAAAAAATTTTTTGATTGCGACCCTAAATCCGCAAAAATTTGACAATTATTTTTGCATACTATTCTTTGGGAAGAAAACGCATGGGCATAAACAGCTGGAAATGATAGTCGCTACCGGCAAAGAGCTCCGGGGTTGCGGGGATTACGTATGGAGACAAGTCGAAACCTATCAATTCTTTCCCGAAATGGTAGCAGTTGGCTTCGTATTTCAAGACGACGGGGTCGGATTGTTTCGGGAAATGCATTCCGAAATTCCAAACCTTTAAGTCTTTATCGAACTGAAGGACGTATTCGACAGGTTTTAATGCCGCCAATTCGTCGCCGGTCAATCCAGCAAAATGTTTTTGAAAAATCGGTACGATTTTTTGCATACACGCTACATTATTCACTGTCCGGAAAGCCCTTGCATTCATATCCGGATTGATCTTTCGCGGCGCAGGGGAATCCGATGCTTTAAGTCTTAGGAAAATAAGACTTCCCAAATCATTTACTTCGAAATGCTCATAATTCTGGGCAAACAACGAGGCAGATACGAATAAACTGAGAAATAAAATAAAGGTTTTCATATCTATTTATTTTAGGTTTTTTGAGGTTTTATAGGCTTATCAAAAAACTTACGAAGAAGCTGTGGTGTGAAAGTGGTAAGGACTTTATCTGTGAAAATATCTGTTTCATGGTTTTAATTATTTTATGGTGACAAAGATAAAGATTTATGCTTAATTTGTCAACCTTACCAGGATTTGATCTGGAGAAAAACTTCTTTCGTACAAGGTGCAAGCTTTCTTTATATTAAGAGGCTTACACCTTGCACTAAAAGAGTAGAAGAAAGTTCCGGAGAATACTTATTATCAACCGTTTGAGAGCTTCCATTGAATTAGCTAAGGAATAATAATTGTACCCGTTTCACCAGGGAGATGAATCAATTATTGTTTATAAAGTCAATACTTAAATCTAAAATATCTTTGCGCATTTCTGAACTCAGGAAAAATATATCTCCAGATTCTTCAAATTGCTGAATAGCCTCATTATTCTCCATCCAACTCATCATCGGAGCATACTGGCAACTAACCATTATTCGAACTAAACAAAAATAGAAAGAATCCAGAGAAGAAGATTCATTCTCCATCTCTAATACTTTTTCAACAGAGGCCTTTCTTTCCACCATTTCTTTTGCCAACAACAATTTTTCATCGGCTGATAACTGCTCAAGGAAAATTGTTTGTGATAAAAGCAGTTGTAGGGAGTTGTTGTAAAAAGTATGCGACACTTTCGTCGGTTGCATTCTGTTATACCTTTCAACCAAACAAGAAGCAGCGTCTGACCGTTTCGTCAACTCTAAATAAATATTCCAATCAAGCAGAACATTGTTTAGAGATTCTTGTATAGACGAATTACTGCTAAACCCTATAAGATCTTTGAATTTCGGATGTTCCCACATGGCCTGAATTACGGCTTGCGTCGTTTGATTATTTAATACATCATCAGGCACATGGCAAGCCATATTCATTTCTTCACCACTGTTTAATTCTTTCCACGAAGGCATACCCGGTAAGCATGGATAATTATAAGATCCTTCAGGACGCGGCATATTCATAGCATCTAATGCTTCTGCCACATAATAAGAATATTGCTCATTGTCTAATTCTTGAAAAGAATTGAAATTATCCTCTTCATTATTACAAGAAAAGAATAGAGGCAATAATGTCATAAGGAAATAAAGCTTGACTCTCATAATTTTGACTTTTAATAAAACATAGAATAGATCATACATTAACAGAAACCATAAAGCCAAAAGAGTGAATAAACTCTCTTTCGTATGAACAGTATACAACTAATTAAGTAGATGACAGAATATATTTGGCTCTCTAAGTGGTTTTATTTATTAGAAAATACACCCACTCGTTGTATGAGACAACCTTTTACAAAGGAATAAAAAAAAATTATCTTATGCAATATTGTATTATGATAAAATAAAATAGTTGCAAGCGTTTTCTATCCATGTATAAGTTGTTATCAAAAGAAGCCTTACTTAAAAGGATATTATCTCTTGAAAATTCTAAGTTCTTGATTACAATATTCAGTGACTTTAGAACGATGCATGATAAATATCATGGTTCTATCTGGCATAAAATTAGTCAAGTTTCGCATTAATACAAAAGGAAAAAGAAGGCGGCAATAAATTGAACGCTTGTTACTAATATAGACGGAAATAATTGGCCAATCGCATTAGTTACAATCCTGACATCTTCAATCAGCCGATTAAGCATATCTCCTGTGTGACGTCGTTTCCGATCAACTATATATGCTGTATCAAGTAAATGAGAGAATAAATGATACCGAAGATTATTCCGGAGCTGAACATCATTATAAACAGATAAACGAGTATTAATGGCAGAAAGGGAGATCTGTCCAACAATGCAGCATATCAATAGGCCGACATACACTTCCATACGAGCATGGACATCGCCCGTGGCTATATCCATCAGCATTTTACATACATAAACAAAGGCTAACGAAATACCCACATATACGACTCCTATAAAGCTGCTCAGCATTACAGAAAGCCGTACTCCCCGAAGTTATACAAAACCAACGTAGCATATTCATAATTAACTATCTCACCACAATCCGATATATTCGGCCCATGCCAAACCTTTATAATACGTATTCCAGCTGGCATATTTTGTATCCTGCTGGAACGGAAAATAAGACGACAGGCCGGAAAAAGAAAGAATGGGCATATTACCGCCCCAACCACCATAATACACAGAATAACAGGTCGGCGTACTAGCCTTGTATGGCACTGCCTCGTTGAGAGCCAACGACCAGCGGCTATATTCGTCATCGGAAGCTATGTGTTTAACCAGATCGCCGAAATCATAATATGCCTGTTTGTATACACCGCCATAACGCCGGTCCGAATCAAACACTTGTACATCGGCCAAGTCGGCCTCGGTCAAAGCATAAATTTCATCCGCATGATTCTGATAAATGGAGCGGGTTTCCTCCGCCAAATAGGTCAGCCCCGCCGTATTCACCACCGAGATAGCAGCACCCGAAGTCCAGTGATCATTGCTTCCGCCTACTCCGCCGGCATAAAGGGCCGCATACGAATCGTAATACGTTTCGGCCATACCTACGACATCCGCCCGACTGTCGGCAAACAACGGCTCTAATACTAAATCATAAGGAGAACCCGGTCCGGGTGTTTCCAACGGGCATGCCACTAAATAATCCGTATAGTTGCGGAACTGATATGCCACTTCAATTCCTTGCATAAAACAGGCATCGAAATAGATGAAGTCGAAATGGGAAGAGGCACCTAATAACTGGCAGCCTTCCGACACGGCTTTCTCTAAATCCAAGATATCCATCTGCGGACCACTGCTGCCACCATCCTGACCAAATGAACGCAGAGATTGGGAAACAGGCAACCAGCCATCGCCATGTGACCAGAGAACCAGTCCGTAACTCTTCGCCGGATAAGCCGTAAATGCCCTATTGAACACATCCACCATCCGTTCGACCGTCACCGATGAATCGTCCTGTTCCGGATATTCATATACGACAGTTTCCTGTATCGCACCCGTAGCCTGGTCTTTCCCAATGTGAATCAGTTTGGGTAAAGCCGTCATTCCCTGTTTGTCCTTATTTACATCCACATACACCAGCAGATGGTTATTGTTGGCAACAGACTCCATACCGGAAAGCATCTCATCATAATCATCCAAAGCAAACGATGACAACGAGTTCTCGGCCGCCAAATAAACCAGAATAGTCCGGTTCGGCAACTCTTCTTCTGTTATCTCCGGTTCCGAATCGGAACAACCCGGCAACACCAGACACATCAGCAACGACAAATATAGAAAAACGATCTTCATGTTTTTTCAGATTTTCATATATCCTCAGGGAAGAGCGTACCCCGATCTTCTCCTAACGTGCTCAAAGGTAGACAAATTCCGAATGATACCCAAACAGAACATGCAGTTTATGGGATATATGAGGAGAAGCATAAACAAAAACATAAGTTTCCTTGTTAATCCTTTGGAAAGACAAAAGCCAACGGCCCGTTTCCATATAAGAAGAGGAGAAAGACCGAAGCCTCTCTCCTCTTGTTGATTCATGTCCCCGCGTTTCGCAACGGAGGAAAACATACTTCATATACTAAAAAAACGCTAACAAGTAAGCTTTACGCTTTCTTGCTGCTATACCCGCATTTCGCAACGAAGGTATAGCTCGATTGTATAAAAAAGAAATATTAATTATAATCATGTCGATAGTCTATATCTTTAATTACTTAACGCGTATTTTGAACACCTGTTCACCTACACGTACTACATAGATACCCTGATTCAACGGGTAAGACTGCAAACCGATCTGTTTTGTCCGTTTAACTACAGCACCTGTCATTGAAACAACAGTGATGTCATCCTGCTGCGGTGTATAGATATATAGACTGCCGTCTTTTGCATATACCCGGGCTGCACCGTCGATGTCTTCCATACCGGTTACTACGCCTTCGGCACGTACATAGATGTCTTTCCAGATATTCTTGATCTGGTACTGACCGTCTTTGTTCAATGTCAATGGTTCCCAATCGCCATACAAACCACGCTTGAATGACAGTTTCAAGGCACTGGCATCATAGCCTTTTTCTACATTGACAGTAACGATGGTTGACTGACCACCCTTAACGACTTCACGGCTGTATTCCAGTTCTACCCCTGCACAAACTTCATCGGTGTAGATGCGGTATAATCGGATATCGCTATCACCATCTTCATCACCGTCACCGTCTTCATCCGGATCTGTAGTAACAGTACCCGATATATTGTTGCCGGCTGCGTACGAACTTCCGTTCACTGTAATATCATAATTATTTACTTTAAAGTTATTAGTAGTTGCATCTTTTATTGTAAATCCATTAATTGTTACTTCATAAGTATTATCGGAAATTAACTTAGTCACAATTGTGCCTTCGAATTCAGGATATTCGCCAGATACTAAATTTTTACAATCCAATAAATCTGCTATTTCGACTCCTTCTAATGTTTTAACGTTCTCTTTAAAAGATATAAACAAATCTCGTTCTGTAATCTTTAAAGTAACCTCTTTTGTAGCATTCTTTGTGATATATGTACTATTCAAGAATGTAATAGTCGCCTCATGATCTCCTACATTTACATCATCAGGATAATTTACGCTAAAGTCGGCACCTTCTTGCAATGTTTCGGTTGCTCCGGCTACAGTAATTACCAGTGAACCTAATTTCGGCATAGTACCATCATACACATGTTCGAAGCCTTTATTCCATGGCGAATCATCACCTGGTTTAACATCCACATTGGTTGCATCATCTATTGATACTATTAATTTTCGAGTTGCTGTAGCTCCCGCAACTGTATAATTTGAATTTCCAACAATTGCATTATCTCCAGCTTTGAAGTTTACAGTATATACACCTGGTTTAGTTTTCCAATCTTCTGTCGCAGCTGATACATCTTTTACATTTACAGTTGCAGTCATTCCACTGGTAACATTTACAGATTCGTTACCAACCTTGTTAGTCAACTCGACATAATCATCCCAATCTTTTGCAAAATCAGGAACAATAGAAGATACTTTATAAGATATAGGTTTATCTTCTGTGGCTTTCAAACCCAACTGTCTTTGTCCAACAGTTACAGACAGATTCGTTTCACATTCTTCTTCTTCACCTTGATTTCCAATATTAAATTTTACAGACTCTCTTAAAGATTTTAACTTCAAATTACGATACGTACCAGCATCTTTAATTTCTAAAGAGATATCATCTACTGCATTTTTATCTTGATCATCTTTCGTATATCCACTAATAATATAATGTACACCTTCACGTGGTTTACCACTAGTAGTTGGAGTTTTACCATTGATTGTAAATGTAAATGTTAATAGATGGTATGCATCATCGACTCCATGGTCCTTATCCCATCCATTATGACTTGAACCATCATAAGTATGCTCCCTATCTGTTACTTCTACACCCGTAATGACAATCATACCATTATGAAGAATCATTGGAGTTTTGACTGTACACATCTCTGTTCCTTCTGTTAACTTCACTTTTACTGTAACATTAGGCAATTCCTTATAACCATTATCTAATAAAGGATCCAAACTTGGTTTACCTATCATTTTATTCCCTGAAAATTTTACATTGTCCAATCTATTTCCTGCAGCAGTTCCAGGGACTAATTCATAAGTTAGCAAATCAATGGCTTCTTCAGGCATAGTTGCAATAGTTGGGCAATCACTACTGGTTTCTATCCATTCATACTTCGGATCCACTAAAGCTAAAATAGGTTGTTCCATATCAACCCACACCGGAGAAATAGTAAAAGCTTCTTCTTGTAGAGTTGTTACTGAACTGGAAGGCAAAGTAAAAGTGCAAACTTTATTTCCTTCTTCACCTGTTGTTTGTTCGATAGAAGAAGATGATGTTGCTTTTTTATACCAACCTATATAGTAATGTAAATTGCAAGAAATATTACTGGGAACAGTAACCTCTGTGCCCGGTGAGAAATACATATCACTTACAGCTTCTTTAGCTTCTTCCAAACCAGTAACAGTATGAGTTCCTTCTTCACTTATTTTCGAATCAGCATAGGTAATTTTATAAGCTTTTAAATTAGCTTGTTTGTCTAAGTTAGGGGCATAAACTTGCGTACCTTCCGGTAACGTTACTTCACCGTTTAGTGTTGAACTATTCCCATCTACTTTCAACTGGTTATTTACACTTGCTATATCATTAGTAGAAACGGTTAATGTACCAGAATTCTTATCTTTTGGAGCAATAATCAATTGCGGAGTAGTTTTATTACCCGCATAATTATATCCATAACCAATGTCATATCCTTTATTTGATGACGTATTAATAGTTCCTCCTATAATTGTAATTGAAGAACATGTACCCTGACAACCACCACCTATTCCGGCACCGTGTTCATTGTCTTTTGATACAGAACCTGCTGCTTCACATTTCGCTGTAATGTTTCCACCTTTTATAATAATAATTCCCTTTGTTGAAGGATTGACATTAGTGGATCCTTGCTGAACTTGTGCGCCACCACCTATTCCGGCACCATCAGCATAGATTTGATTTACATTCTCTGCAATCGCTTGACTAATTGCTGTAACATTTCCACTTTCTATAATAATTGTTCCAAAATTGGGATCTAGATTATCTCCTCCTATTCCGGCACCTCGAGTATGATCTGCCGTTGTTGTATTACAATATGATCCAGCTTCTAATGAACCTTGATCATTCGGACCTGCAATAATCAAAGTAGCACCATCTTTAACATTAATACCGGCTCTATTACCTCCACTCCAGAGTTTATTAGCTCCTTGCCAAGAGAGTGTTACGATCGAACCTGTATTAATTTCCAAAGCGCAACGATCCATCTTTACCAAAGCTGCATCCTCACCTTTTGATGACAAAGTATTTGGTAACGCAGCATTGGTTTTAACACCTTCCAAAGTAATATTTACACTACCTAAACCTTCTTCAACTATGATTTGGACATTACTTTTGTCATTAGCATCTTGTCCATTATCAATAATTCTGTATGAACCAGTCTGCTTAATGATCACTTTATTACCTTCATGGTCAAAATTTCCATGATACGCCTCATATTCCTGGGTAACTTTCTTCGGAAAAGACTCATTATGAATACCTGTAATTTCTATCGGTGTCTGCCCCCACACGGCACCACTCAACGTCGCCAAAAACGCGACTAAAAAAGTAAATAATTTTCGTTTCATAACTTTTAGTATTAATAATAGTGAATATTGAATATCTTTTATCTACATCTATTACTCCCGCCTGAGGGAGTCGTGGGGCCATACTGTTTGCCCCGGTTGGTTTTGGTTTATCGGTTGGAAGTTAGTCCACCGGGACGAACTCTAAGTTCCCGTCGTCAGTACCGTCGGGATTCTTGTTTTCCTCTTCCGCTGTGCCCTCTTCCGCCTGCTGTTTGCGAGCTTCTTTCTGTGCCTGGCTCTGCTTGTAGCTGGTCTTAAAGTTGGCAATGACACGGTTCATTTCGTCGATGATGGAAATACAAAACTCCCTGTCCTCTTCACCAGTGGCCATCAAGGCAGAAGCATACACCAACGTACAGATGTCCTGATAAATCGCGTCTGTTTTCTTACGGACTTCTACCGTAGTTCCATTTTGCGACAGGGAATTTTCTGAAGTCCGCTCGTTTTTGGCCAAATCAAAAGCATTGTTGGCTGTTTCGAGGTTGGTCAAGATAGGTTCGAGGTTCAACGCCGCGACCGCTTCCGAATTCTCTTCTTTCCGCAAATCGACGAGTAAGCCCTTAATCAAGGATGTTTCCGCATCATCTGCCTGATTTTGGATTCCCTTATACGGGCGAAGTACGATATCGATTTTCTGGGCAGCCGACTTGGTATTTCCCTTTGTCGATCCCATTGCATTTGAAACCATGAAGAACAACATCGACAACAGACGGTCGCGCTCGGCTTCTTCCTCATCCATGGTAAGTGTATAAGTACTGGCGTAACTCTTTCTATTTAATTCCACTTCCCGATCGATCAATCCCTTATATATACTCAGCATTTCTTCCGAAATGTGCAATTTTGCCCGTATGTCCGTCAGCAGCGAATCTAAAATATTTAAGATATGCTGATGAAAACCGACATGCAAGGCATTGCTATACCGTTGGCATGAACTACTTTCAATTTTTGCAATATTACTCATAATAAACTCTTTAATAAGTATTTATCTATCCCTATTCTTTCTGATCAACCTCCGATTTGGCGATAATATATATTCTCTTCAGCCTTTATGCAGGCAACAAAAGGGAATCGTTTTCTCATTCTATGTTTCATGCAACGAACAAATAGATCATTTTTCAAAAAACAGAACTTTTGTTAGTTAGCAAAAGATGCAACTTTATATAAACAATAGTTTTGTTTGACAACAAAAGAGCCGTTATTATAGAAACAGTTCTTTTGCCTGATGACAAAAAGATTGTCTTTGTGGCAACTATGCTTTTGTTTGATAACAAAATAATCGTTTTTCAGGTAACAGTGGTTTTGTTTGGTGACAAAAGCATAATTTTTATAACAACACTTCTTTTGCAACATGCAGAAATAAAAACTGTCACATATCCCTTTTTACAAAAATACAATTAGCGCAGTTACGCCAGAACTTGTTTTTCTGTGTTTGCAAAAGTATGAATTAATTTTAAATAACAAGCTTTTCTCCTTCAAATATTTTCACAATCATTCTTTTTTCTTCTTTTCTTTTTGTATATTTGGCATGAGGCTGAATTGTTGAAGATGAATCGATCATTCCGTCGGGCTATCCGGCTTTGTTTCACACGTTAAACGATACGATTATGAAGTCTCCTGTTTTATCACTCTTTCATCTTCTGCTGGTAACATTTTTAATGGCCGGCTATTTTGTTGAACCATTAAGAGCACAAGTCACGGCCGATACCAGCCGATATGTCACCATCGAAGGAATGGTGCGCGACCAGAACGACCGGAAAAGACTGGAGTTTGTGCACGTCACCGTACCGGGTACACCTATCGGCACCGTTACCAACAGCGAAGGTGTGTTCTCTATCAAGATCAAACGGTCACTGCAGGCCAGACAGATTCTTTTCACACATGTAGGCTACAAAAACCAGCGCATTCCGATTGATTCACTCGACCAGTCTGGACTGAAAATCTACCTGACACCTACTACCCAACAACTCAGCGACCTGATCGTGCGGGGAGGCGATGCCCGTTTTATCGTTGAAGAAGCCATGCAACGGGTAAGCAGCAATTATGCCCAGTCTGCCACCCTGCAAACGGGGTTCTACCGGGAGACAGCCCAGAAAAGAAGACGCTACATCTCGATCTCAGAAGCTGTAATTGACGTTTACAAGACAGCATATACGCAGAAGAACATCGAGCACGACCGCGTGCAAGTATTGAAAGGAAGAAAACTATTGAGCCCGAAGCCAGGCGATACATTAGTGGTCAAGCTGTTGGGCGGCCCTACATTGCCGGTGTTTGTCGATATTGCAAAAAATCCGGATTTAGTACTCGATCCGCTTGTTATGCCTTGTTATGCCTTTGAGATGCAGGAAATCACCTGGCTAAACGAACGGCCGCATTATGTGATCCGTTTCTATCCGCAAGTAGTCTTGTCGTTTGCCCTGTATGAAGGCTTGCTATACATTGACCAAGAACGGTTGTCGATTAGTCGGGCCGAGTTCAACCTCGACATGAGCGACCTTGACAAAGCCACGGAAGCTATTCTACGGAAAAAGCCGTTCGGCCTCCGCTTCAAACCCATGGAAGTGTCTTTCTTAGTCACTTACCGGGAGCACGAAAGACATTCCTATATAAATTATGTACGGAATGAAATCCGCTTCAAATGCGACTGGAAACGACGGTTATTCTCGACCACCTACACCATCGTCTCTGAAATGGTAGCGACCGACAACCGGCCGGCCACGGGAAATATTCCGTATAAAGCCTCTTTCAAGTCGAATCATTCGCTTTCCGACCGAGTAAAAGACTTTGCCGACGAAGAATTCTGGGGAGATTATAACATCATCGAGCCAACCGAATCGTTAGAGAATGCCGTCCATAAGCTCAAAAAGCAACAGGAGCGGGCCGCCCATCGGTAATCCAGGCCAGATTAAAGCAGTAATACAGCCGGCTGCTCACCAAATGGATCAGATTGTCCGGGCTTTGTGTGGCTGCCATGTAGCCACGGGGTTCGGCGTGTGTGGCATCCATCAGAAAATGTTTGGTCCAGGCGCCACCATCCAGAAAGCGGGTTGCACCATCAGTCAGCAGTCGTTTCACCGGCCAGGTCTTGCCTTCATCATACGATACGGCAGCATACAAGCCATACCCCCGGTAATTATTTCCTTCCCGATCTGGGAAAATCAAGCCCCGCTCAGCTTCGGGCGTACGCAACGGATGATCAGTAAACGAAATAAGCAACAGCGGACCTTCATTCAGACGCATAAAGACCAGACGTTGTCCACCGTCAATCGGAGGGAACTCAGAAGCATAATACGTCCAAGTCTTTCCCATATCTTTCGAGATGCTCATTGGCATTCGCAGTTTCCCTTCCTTATTCAAAATGCTGTTGCCCCGTGCCAACGCCATGAGTGAACCATCTTTCAATTGAACCACTCCGGCATGAATACCGGCTATCGTCGAGCCCGTATTTCCTTCCTTAAACTCCGGCAGCGGTTTCCCGTCCCACGGATCCTGCCAAGTCTTGCCTCCATCTTTGCTGATATGAATGGCTGCCCCGTCGTGACTACCTGGTCCGGCATCACAAGGCTGGATCAGCCAGCCTTCGCGAGTACAGATTGTCCCGGCAATGACCTGATGACGTTTGGTGTGTTCCGGAGCAATGATTTGCGGAGCCGACCAGGTCTGTCCGTTATCCCGGCTGGTACGCATCACCATCATCAGATTCTGCCAGTCGCCCGACGCCTCCACACCGTTCAGATGATACAACGTACCCTGACGGTCGTTCAACAAAGCCGAGCCTGTCATATTCCGGTCAGGCACTTTAAAGAAGAGGGAAGAACGGTCCCACTGTTCCGTTCCCGCCCGCAAACGGGAAGCCAGTACCACCATACCCCGGCCATTTTCTTCATCTGCCGAGAACCAGATTGCCAGCAGATCGCCGTTATCACACCAGGTAATAGCCGGCTGGTGATTATGAGAAAAGAAAGGATTCCCACTACCCGATTCCGGTTGCAATACATAAGGAACCGGCGCTTTGAATACCGGTTCTTTTACGACCGTCCAGGTATAATCTGTCTGATTCACTTCTTGCTGGTTAGCCGGAGGAAGTGCCGGTGCAACCGTCGCTACCGGAGTAAACTCCGATTCTACTATCCGGAAACCGGTCTGTGCGTGCTTATCATCCGGAATCATCGCCATCCGATTGCCCGAACGCAGGTATTTATCCGGCGTATTATGGCTGCCGCCACGTGTTACCCGGAAATCTCCAGTTGTCCTACCGGCCGGATCGTTCTGTTCACCCGGTAAATAAGGACCATACCAGTCCAGACACCATTCTTCCACATTGCCGTGCATGTCACAAAGTCCGAATGCATTCGGCGGTGTTTGCCCTACTTTCAGCGAGACCGGCTTCAAGTCGCGGGCCGTCTGCTGATTCTTCCGATAAGCTTCCGGCAGGCCATCACCCGTATTATATAGGTAATACGTACCAGCCCGGCAGGCATATTCCCATTCCGCTTCGGTAGGCAGACGATAGTGTTTACCTTCTTTCTGGCTGAGCCACTCACAGAAAGCCATCGCATCCACATAACTGACGTACACCACCGCTTCATCATCTTCCAGCGAAAGTCCATTCTTTCCCCGCAAGGTCTTATGCTCCGGGCGAAAGGCTTCAAACTGGGCGTTAGTGATCTCCGTTACGCTCATCTTGAACGGATGAGTGATGTTTACTTTATGAACAGGCAGCTCATCATAATTCTCTCCGCCCCCTTCACCACCCATATAGAAAGAACCGGCGGGAATATCCACCATCCGAATCTCCGGCAGTTGCTGGGCAAAGGCGAACTGTACCATCCAAATGCCGACCAAACATCCTATCAGTTTCCCCCTATTTTTCATGGTATTCTTCTTCTTTTACTGGTTATACATTTCTTTATAATAGAAATCCAGGATGTCCATCAGCATATCATAGGCATTCTTGGCCGGACTGTCCGGATTCCGGTGAATAGCTTCCAGATAATTATTCAGTGCCTGCCGGTTGTCACCCTTCTTCCGCCAGGCATTTCCCAATAAATAATAGGCTTCATCACTATCCGGGTTTTCCTGTATATAAGCGTTCAATCGCTGAATGGCCTCATCTACTTGGCCTGCATAAATCAGATTCTTTATTTCTTCCATATCATTTCATTCATCACGTAGAGACTCAGCGTGCCACATCAGACGCGGCACGCCACCTCTCTACATTAATATATACGGCACAAATGTATAAAAAAAGAAGCCAATTTGTTTTATTTAAAGATTATCTTGTACATTTGCAGCCGATTCCAATCAGAAAGTAAACAATTATGCAAAAAAATCTGGTAATAGTGGAGTCTCCGGCCAAGGCAAAAACCATTGAAAAGTTCTTGGGTAAAGACTATAAGGTTTTGTCGAGCTATGGACACATCCGCGACTTGAAAACGAAACAATTCAGTATTGACATTGAGCATAATTACGCTCCTCAATACGAAATTCCGGCAGATAAGAAAAAGCTGGTTTCTGAACTCAAAGCTGAATCTAAGAACGCCGAAATGGTCTGGCTTGCTTCCGATGAGGACCGCGAAGGAGAAGCCATTTCATGGCATTTATATGAAGTCTTAGGACTGAAACCTGAAACAACACGCCGAATCGTTTTCCATGAGATTACCAAGACAGCTATCTTACATGCTATTGAAACGCCACGCAGCATCGATATGAACCTGGTCAACGCCCAACAGGCACGCCGAGTACTGGATCGTATCGTAGGCTTCCAGCTTTCTCCTATTTTGTGGAGAAAAGTCAAGCCCGCCTTATCTGCCGGACGTGTACAATCGGTAGCTGTCCGGCTGATCGTGGAACGAGAACGTGAAATTCAGGATTTCGTATCAGAGGCGGCCTATCGGGTAACAGCAAATTTCATCCTTCCTGACGGTAAGACAATATTGAAAGCAGAATTAAACCGTCGCCTGAAAACGAAGGAAGAAGCACAGGCATTTCTGGAGGCTTGCCAACATGCGACCTTTACCATCGATGATATCAGTAAGAAACCGGTACGGAAATCTCCGGCGCCCCCGTTCACTACATCAACTTTGCAACAGGAAGCGGCCCGAAAATTAGGCTACTCAGTTTCTCAAACCATGATGATTGCCCAGCGTCTGTATGAATCCGGATTAATTACCTATATGCGTACCGACTCATTCAATTTGAGTGACTTAGCTTTAGGGACAACCAAAGAAGCTATTCTGGAATCATACGGAGAAAAATATTATAAGTTCCGCCAGTATCATACAAAGAGCAAAGGAGCACAAGAGGCTCACGAAGCCATTCGTCCGACGTATATTGCCAAGGCAGAAATCGACGGTACGGCCCAGGAACGCAAGTTGTATGATCTGATCCGCAAACGGACTATCGCCTGCCAGATGGCCGATGCCGAATTGGAACGGACTACCATCTCTGTGGATATCAGCGGACAGAAAGAGAAATTCGTAGCTACGGGTGAAGTCGTTGTATTCGATGGATTTCTGCAAGTCTACCACGAAAGTACGGATGACGATCAGGAAAAAGAACAAGGAAACACATTGCTGCCCGCCGTCCATCTGCAAGATGCCTTACAACTGAAGGAAGCAACGGCTACGGAACGTTTCACCCAGCGTCCGCCCCGCTATACAGAAGCGACATTAGTCCGTCGTCTGGAAGAATTAGGTATTGGCCGCCCGTCAACATACGCGCCAACAATCCAGACAATCCAGAACCGGGAGTATGTTGTAAAAGGAGATAAAGAAGGAACTGAGCGTGCATTTACCATCCTGACATTAAATAAGAAGGGGATTCAGGAAAGCAGCAAGACCGAAATGGTCGGAGCCGACCGAAATAAGTTAATGCCTACCGATATCGGCATTGTGGTGAATGACTTCCTGATGGAATATTTCCAATTAGTCATGGACTACAACTTTACCGCCAAGGTAGAAAAAGAATTCGATGCCATTGCCGAAGGTGAAGAAAACTGGACGAAAGTCATTGATAATTTCTACAAGGTATTCCACCCGATTGTTGAACAGACTTCGGCCATCCGCACAGAACATAAAGTGGGCGAACGTCAATTAGGTATTGATCCGAAAAGCGGAAAACCTGTTTTCGTCAAGATCGGCCGTTTCGGTCCGGTTGCCCAGATAGGTGAATCCAATCCGGATAAGGACAACGAGAAACCTCAGTTTGCCACCTTGTTAAAAGGCCAGTCTATTGAAACCATCACATTAGAAGAAGCCTTGAAGTTATTCGAACTGCCACGCACGGTAGGTGAATATGAAGGGAAAGTTGTAGTAGCCGCCATCGGCCGCTTCGGCCCATTCATCCGTCATGATGGCAAGTTCGTTTCTATTCCCAAAGACAAGAATCCGATTTCCATCACCTTAGATGAAGCCATCGAACTGATTCAGCAAAAACGGGCGAAAGATGAGAACCGTTTCATCAAGAAGTTCGAGGAAGAACCAGAGCTGGAAATCTTGAACGGCCGCTACGGACCTTACATTGCGTATAAAGGCAAGAATTACCGGATTCCCAAAACCGGCTATACGCCTGCCGAAATGACTTTGGATGATTGCATGAAGCTGATCAAAGAAGCAGATCAGAAACCGGCGACGAAGAAACGGGTTACCCGCAAGAAAGCAGAATAAGGTTTTCTATCCTATAAGAAAAGCCCTCGGATTTGCTGTTGAATACAATCCGAGGGCTTTTCTGTATGTAACGGTGAAAGCATTACATCATGCCTTCACCACCACCATTATTACTATCTACATCATCATTGCTGATGCCACGCTTTACTTTCTTGATGGCATCCTTTAATGTACCAAACCGATACGTTATGCTGATACGGAAATCGCGTGCCCGCATATAATTTACGGTTGTCATATTAAATGCCGGATCATCGGTTGTACTTTCCATCTTGATGGTTTTCCATAACGGATTACGGCATGTCAGCGAAACAGTAAGTTTCTTCTTCAGGAAGCTTTTGTTGACGGCAAAGTCGGTAAAGTACATCGGCGAACGAGTTCCCTGTAACGATATTCTCGGAGAAAAATAACCGCCACGCAAGTCTACCCTCCAATCTTTTGGGAAATTAAACTGAACACCTGCGAACATACGACCACTGAAACCGGTATTTCCTAAAGCCATTTCCGAGCTGGAAAGATCTGAATAATCGGCACCTCCGTTGAACATGATTCGCAATAAAGGTATCGGTGTATAGCTGGCATACAAAGAAAGCCCTACTCGCTTACTCTTACCGATATTATCATAAGTCGTCTCCGAAATACCATTATTCATCTTAACAATCTGTTCGATGGCATTATTCTCAAAACGGTAGCTCAAATTGGCATTGAAGTTGAACTTCGAATTAAAGAAGCTATAATTCATGTGTAAACGGTTGCTCTTTTCAGGATCCAGATTCGGGTTACCATAACTGATGTTTTCCGGGTCGGTTGTATTTACATACGGATTCAAGTTCCAGATACTCGGACGACGAATACGCATATTATAACCTACACGGATTTGCTGTGCCATATTGATCTGATAAGATAACGTCAAATTAGGTACTACATTAAAATAACTCGTACTGAAGTCCATGCTGGGTTCATAAGCAAAATGAGCATTCAACGAAGTTCCCTCTGCACGGGCACCAGCTTTGATACCCAATTTATCAATTTTCAACGTATATCCTAAATAGGCTGAATAAATATGCTGGTTATGACGGAAGTCGCTGTTCGCGTCGTAAGTGGCATCCCAAACCTTAGTAGAATCATTATAATATTGCTGTAGTGTTTCACTATCACTTTGGCGGAAAATATATTTTGCTCCCACTTCCAACGTATGTCCTTTCCACAAAGGAGTTGTATAATCAATCTGTGCCGTATGTTCCTTCGATGCGGCATCGTTGATATCCCAGCGCGGATATAAATCATCTTGCGGATAAACTCCTTCAATGTTTTCCAGATCCGTATAGCTTTCGTTGTTATTGGGTGTATGACTAAAACGGTAAGAGAATGTCAGCAACTCATCCTTTTTATGAGTAGAATGCTGGTAATCCACATTGACATCTGTAGAACCAAAAACCGAAGTTGAGCTACTGTTTCGGTTAAATCCATAGACGAAGTTGGAAAGGTCAGCGCCATCCGTCATCGTCACATCGTATTCTGTTTTATTGGTTGCATCACCCCGGAAAAGATTAAGTCCCACACTCAACAAATTCAGTGAATCGATCTCATAACTTCCTTCCACATATCCAAACTGAAAAGGGCCCTGGCGTTTACTACGTCCGTACTGGTTCAGTAAAGTCGCCGCATTTGTCCCGGATGCATACGTTTCACGAACAGAAGAAGACTCAGTCCAAGGAGAATTTTCATGATTGTATTTATAGTTACCGGTTATACCGAACTTACCGAATTTAGCCGACACATAAGCACCTGCACCCATACGTTCCAATACACTGGCATCGGCATTGATGGATGCCGTATAACCTTCCAATACATTCCGTGTTGTAATAATATTGATGATACCTCCAACACCTTCCGCATCGTATTTAGCGCCCGGATCAGTAATCACTTCAATATCCTTGATTGAACTGGCGGGCATACTCTTCAATACATCGGCCGGGTTGTTATTCATCATGTTGGAAGGTTTTCCATTTACATAAATCTTGAAGTTGGTTGATCCCTGCAGCTGAATCTCATCATTACCATCGACAGTAATCATAGGAACTTTACGCAACATATCCAAAGTATTGCTGGTCTGCGCTTCCGGATCATCGTCCAGACTGTAGGTTAATTTATCCAGCTCCACCTTCACCAGCTTCCTTTGGGCTGTTACGGTGACCTCTCCCAGCTGTTTGCTGTCATCATGCATATAGAGAATTCCTAAATCCAGGACTTTCTTCTTGACAGAAAGTGTAAAATTCTTTTTTGCCGGTACTTTTCCGATAGACTGTAAAGAAAGGATATACTTTCCGGCGCTTTTCAGATCCGTTTCAAACTTTCCATCAATATCACAAGCCAACAGCTTCAATGATTTCTGAGGAGAAGCTGCCGAAGCAATGCTTATGGTTGCATAAGGTACTGTTTCATTACTTAATGAATCAATTACTTGGCCTTTGATCACAAATTCACCGGAAGTCTGGGCTTGTACTTTTATTGGCAAACATATCAACAACAAACACAACAAAGCAAAAAAACTACATTTCATACCGTTTTACACATTTTATAATTAGAATTATAAGTTAGTCTACATTTATCATTTCACAAAAGTAGTGGAATAAAACTAACAGTATTATCCGAACCTTTTTAAAGAAGACTAAAAAATGTATCAGCCTGTTTTTATCTGTCAGTATAAACAGAGATAAGGCAGTTTTCATTACTTTTGTCTCGCGGTAAAAACATGTTGGATTTATAATAGTAACTTTATGCCTTGGTTCTTTTTAATTCTTGCAGCGCTATATATAGCAGGGAACGGTTATATATACTTTCGTAGCTGGGAAATGCTACGCACATTTCCCTTACTGTGGAAATGGGTTTTCTCTGTATGCTACTGGGCCGGAACCTTCTCTTTCTTTTATCTTTTCGGACACCGGGAATTGCCTGAATTCAATCCTGTCATACACATATTATATTATATCGGAACAGGCTGGCTGATCTTTACCCTGTATATGGTATTATTCCTTTTATGCACCGATTTACTCCGGGTTTTCAACATAGGTTTCAACTACCGGTTTATAAGCTGTTTTGTTCTGACTATCTTATTATTGACCGGTGGATATATTCATTATTCACATCCCAAAAAGGAAGTTATCAACATAGATATCAACAAGGAAGTAACCGGTAAAAAACAAATACGAGTAGTTGCCATCAGTGATATTCACATCGGATACGGGACAACCAAGGAACGGCTTCAGCAATATATCCGGATGATACAGGCAGAAAAGCCGGATTTAATCCTTATCTCCGGAGATTTAATCGACAGCAACCTAAAGCCTGTACGAGAGCAACGCATGGAACAGGAACTTAATCAGCTGCAGGCACCGTTGGGTGTCTTTATGATTCCGGGAAATCATGAATACATCAGCGGTATTGGGAAAAGCAGGGCTTTCATCCGCCAGCAGACGTCTATCCAATGGTTACAGGATTCGGTAGTTACTCTACCGAATGGAATTCAATTGATCGGACGGGACGACCGGCATAATCCACGAAGAAAATCAATCGCCCAGCTGACAGATACACTGCCAGCCCATGCTCCTTCTATCCTACTCGATCATCAACCCTACCATTTGGAAGAAGCAGAACAGGCCAAGATTGATTTGCAATTTAGCGGACATACGCACGACGGACAAATCTGGCCCTTGAATCTGATTACCGACCATCTGTTTGAAGTCGGCTACGGTTACAAGCAAAAGGGGAATACACACATTTATGTCTCCTCCGGACTTTCACTTTGGGGACCACCTTTCCGTATTGGAACTCGCAGTGAAATGGTTATCTTTAACATCAATTTCCAATAAACGATTTTACGTATGAAAGTATTTATCCAGTCGATCGTAGCACAGCTATTACTGAATCCTTATATATACTGGCGAGGCCGCCAGGCTTTGCCTCAGCAGAAGAAGTGGCAGGTTTCTTATCTGCTGTTATTTGTTCTTGAGCTCTGTCTGTACTTCTTTGGATTCTTTTTCCGAGAAGATCTGCCCGATTCAGTATTTATACCGATTATGAATATCTGCAACACATGGTATATCGGCAGTATTTATATCACATTGGGTCTTTTATGCCTGGAAGTTATCCGTATCAGTCAGCGGAAATGGGAATGGCTGCCCCGTCTGATTTCCAAACATTGGCAGGAATGTAAACGTATTTTATTTATTCTTTTTGTCATTGGAACCGGTTGTCTGTTATATAAAGCCCATCTAAATGTTATACATCCCGTAGTAAAACATCTTTATATTGATTTGCCCAAAGGCAGCAGCAGTCGAGACAGCCTGAAGATTGTCATGGTGTCAGATACGCACTTTGGTGAAGTAATCGGTAAGCAGCATGCCCAGAATTTAGTCCGATTGAGCAACGAACAACGGCCAGACTTAGTCGTCATGGTCGGTGATGTATTGGATTATGAATCCCGTTTTGCCGAGAATGCCCATATTGAAGACGACTTCAAGCAACTGATTGCGCCCTTAGGTGTCTATACAACCTACGGGAACCATGAATACCGAGCCAACCGTTTTGCCAAAGAACGCTGGATCCGAAAGTTCTCTACCTTATTAAAAGACTCTGTTGCTTCGCCCGATTCATCTTTCTACCTGATCGGACGGGATGATTTTATCAACAAGAAGCGTAAGCCTTTACACCAGCTCCTGATGGGAATCGATACGACCAAACCTCTTATCGTCCTCGATCACCAGCCCTGGAGTTTTGCTGAAATGCGCATGAACCATATCGATCTCGGATTACACGGCCATACACATAACGGACAATTATGGCCTTATCCGCTCTTGATGAAACTTATTTACGAATGCCCTTACGGCTATTACAGTAAAGGAGGAACGCAACATTATATTTCGTCCGGTTTTGGTTGTGCCGGACCGGCTTATCGTGTCGGCACACATTCCGAACTGATTGTATTACACATCCGATTTGTTTAGGATATAGCTCTGTGAATCTTATACAGAAATATTTGTTTCTTACGATAAAAACTTATAATCTTTGCCAATAACCGGATTAAGACAATGTCGTTCTAAAGATATATGTCAATTATTGGGTATAACGCCTTTACCGGTATAAGGCCAGTTATCTTCAACAAAAAGGAATTGCATTGGACTTGATTAAAGAATGCACAGGCCTGACAGATGATGAGATTATGAACTTACGAAGGATATAAAATAAAAAGACACTATCCTAAAAGACGAAATCCCTGCCGTTCTATTCGGATGGCAGGGATTTTTATAATATCACAACGCATTTATAAAGCCTCAATCTCTTCCTTCGAAAGACCTGTCGCTGCCGCGATATCTTCTGCCGATAAATGTTGCCGCTTTAAATTCCGGGCAACAACCAAAAGTCCTTCTTGCCGGCCTTTTTTCAGTCCTTCTTCCAGACCTTCCTTTCTACCTTCTTTTCGGCCTTCTTCCAAACCCTCTTTCCGGCCTTTGGTCATTCCTTTTTTTTCTGCCGTTTGTATCACACTAAACCAGTCTCGATAAACCTTAAGACTTTCTTCATAGGCATAATATTCCTCTTGAGAGAACTTGGCAATTTCAGCAGCAGCAAATAGTTTGGTGAAAATCCGTTCCTGCAAAGCCTTTGAACGTTCCTGCAAACGACCTAAATTTTTCAGGACAAATAACCACTTATCAAACAAAGTCTTTAATTCATCTTCCCCTTTATTGAATTTAGGCATCTCCAGATAAATGAAAGTCAGCTTATCATAAAAGACTTCCTTCAGTTTTGTATCCATCAATTTCACTTCACGCCGATAATAATTCGGATGCTTGTCGTCTAATGTGAAATTCAAAATACCTATTACATAGACAGCTTTCAGCTCATAGTTCCAACCCCGACCTTTTTCAGCCTGATCCTTAATAGGAAAAGTAGCATAATAGAGACTACGATCTTTAAAGAACTGCTGTTCTCCTTTTTGCATCTCAATCAAGATCTTTTCGCCCTTATCATTCTCACAATAAACATCGAATACGGCTTTCCGATCCATTTCGCGGATGCCTAAATGCTCCGTATTCAGGTAAGTCAGATCCTCAATATGCTCTCGTCCTTCCAACAAGGCATTGATGAAACTGATCAACAGATCTTTATTCAAATCCGTTCCAAACAACTTTTTGAATCCGAAATCCGTATAGGGATTTATATAAATTTCGCGACAACCATCAAAGCTCATAGCCAAACTGTTTTAGTGAGAAAGCAAAGTAAACGATTTATCGGCAGTTTTGCAAATGGAAGCCTCGGAATCTCAGAAGAAGTCGTTTCCCTAGAAAATGATTACCGTTTGATATTCTATCCTTCCCCGTTAAGAAAAACTTCTCTGATGCCGAACTATTCTTTAGTTCACGCTGCGGATTACTTAGTTCACGACGTGGATTAAGTAGTTCACGGTGTGGATTACTTAGTTCACGGCGTGAACTAAAGAATTATCCGAATGATTTGCAACTTTGCATCACCGGTTTCGGAACTTTATTTCCCAACAACCGACACAAAACAAAAAGCCCCTTCGATTTACCATAACGGCTATCGAAGGGGCCTCCCTTATATCTATATAAATACCCGACTGGAAAGAATAACGAATCAGCGTTCCGTTATTTTCCTTCCGGTGTACTCAAAGTCTGTTGATAAAGAGCACGGTTGGCCAATACTTCCAAAGCCTTCTCCAAGACTTTGTCATCTTTCAGACTGGCCAGCAGCTCTCCTTTCTGATAATAATAGCGTTTGACGATTTCCGACTCAAGCATACGGGTTACTTCCTTCTTAAAACGGTCGAAATCCCGATCCAGATTCGGCGTCAGCTTTGTTTCCAGGGTTTTGAACCAGGTTGAATCGCCTTCCAGATATCCTTCAAACTCGGCAACTTCTTTCAGGTTCTTCAAGACTTTCTCGCTCTGGCGGTCGTAAGTAAACCCTTTTTCCTTCGCATAGGCCTTGAAGGCTTCGAAATCGGCATCACTGATGGAGAATTCTTCTACCGGAGGAATCGTCGGATGCTGCTGCACCCAATTGGTCACGAAGTCACAGAATACCGTATCAACAGCCAAATAATACATCATGGTAGGCAGTTTATCTTCTTTGACTTCAAACTCAGGACGGACACCGCCGCCATCACGAACCGGACGACCTTTTGCCGTATAAAAGACCTTCGTCAAACTATCCGGAATGGCTGCTACCGAACCATCTGCCTTGCGATGTGTATAATCCAGCTGCTGGATACAACGCCCACTCGGAATATAATATTTACTGATCGTAACCTTCAGACTACCATTATAAGGCAGGTCGCGCGTAGACTGCACCAAACCTTTTCCGTATGAACGCTGCCCGATCAATACGGCACGGTCCATATCCTGTAGCGAACCCGAAACAATTTCGGCAGCCGATGCCGAGTTTCCATTGATCAATACCGCCAAAGGCATAACGGTATCAATCGGTTCACTCGACGTACGGTACGTACGATCCATCTGTGCATGCTTGGATTTGGTAGAAAGGACAACGCTTCCTTTCGGAACAAACATACTGACAATCTGTACAGCCGACTCCAAAACACCACCGCCATTGTTCCGTAAATCCAGAATCAAGCTTTTTACATGGTGATTATCCCGCAAATCCAGGAAAGCGTCTTTCACTTCCTGCGCGCATTTATCGGTAAAGCTCTTCAAATAGATGTAACCAACACTGTCGCCACGCACGCCATACCACGTAACCTGATTAATTTGAACTTGTTTACGGATGATATCAAACTTCCGGGGCTTCTTTTCTCCCGGCCGCTGAATGGTAAGCGTCATCTTCGAGTTCGGAACACCTTTCAACAGTTCACTTACCTTGTCGTTGGTAAACGAAGAAACCTTCGTCGTATCAATTGCTAAAATCACATCACCCGCCTTCAGTCCGGCTTCTGCCGCCGGCATTCCTTCAAACGGCTCAATGATCATGACATTTCCTTTCTCATTACGCTGACGGATATAAGCACCAATACCGCCATATTCACCAGTTACAAGCTGCTTGAAGTCGCCCATTTCCTGTTCAGGTATATATTCCGTATACGGATCCAAGCCTCCTAACATGGCATCAATACCACGACGGACTGTTTTTTCCACATCAATCGTATCGACATAGAACATTTCCATCTCCTTCACCAGCGAGTTGAAAATCTCTAAATTCTTACTTACTTCGAAATGATTGTCTTTTTTCTCTTGCGCCTGTGCCGGAAACAAAGAACCAACACACAACAAGGCACAAATCCAACCAATCAAACCCTTACGTTGCATTTGACTTATTCTTTATTAATTCACTATTGGGTGTAAAAGTAGAAATTAATCTTTTGTACCAGCCAAAATAGCCTTTACTTTTAACTTTATTTGTTCCCATTTATCGGCCGGCACTTGCGGACCAACCACATCAATTACATAACCTGATAACATCGAACCAATCTGAGCCGACTGAACCAAGGAAGCGCCCACCGACTGACCATACAAGAAACCGGCAGCAAAGTTATCGCCGGCACCGGTCGTATCAACCGGTTTTCCGCCTTCAGCATCTACGTGATAGAATTGACCATGACTGCCAATCAAGGAACCTTCTTTACCTAAAGTAACCAGAGCCACATCCACTTGCTTTTCCAACGCCTTTACAGCTTCCTGGGCAGGAAGTCCGGTAAAAGCTTCTGCTTCGCTGGCGTTGGCAAAAAGGATATCGACATACTGCGGAATGACTTCTTCCAGCAACCCTTTATAGGCATTTACAATATTATAATTGGCCAAATCAAGAGCCACTTTCAATCCGAGACGTTTCGCCTTCTTCATCGTCTCGCGCACCAGCTCTTCATTGACGATCAAATAACCTTCTATATGAATACAATTATAGTTACGCAATACGTCTTCTGTAATTTCATCTGGCGAAATAGTCGGCGCCGGCCCTAAAAACGTACCCATCGTACGCTCTCCATCCGGAGAAATAAACACCGTGCAAGCGCCCGACGGACCTTCTGTCTTGATCAGATAAGAAGCAACACCCGCTTTCAGAAGAGCTTCCTCATAAAATTGCCCCAGACTGTCATCGCCTACCTTGCCGATAAAGCCGGATTGACCACCTAAAAGAGCAATAGCCCGCATCGTATTGCAATTTGCTCCACCCGGAGCCTGAGTTGTCTCCGTATTTGCCTGATATTTCCGGATAACATACATTTGTTCCCTGGAAATCATATCCATAGCACCTTTCTGAATACCTATTTTTACCAATGTTTCATCACTATCCAACTTCGATAAAACATCGACTAACGCATTGCCTATACCTAAAATCTTCATTTTTCTCAAAATTTTTCTGCAAAGATATTGCATATTTCGAAAATACACCGTACTTTTGCAGTGCAATTTCAGAGAGGCACTCTGGGAAAGCAAACAAAAACATTCTTCCTTAGCTCAGTTGGTTAGAGCATCTGACTGTTAATCAGAGGGTCCTTGGTTCAAGTCCAAGAGGAAGAGCAAAACATTCTTCTTTAGCTCAGTTGGTTAGAGCATCTGACTGTTAATCAGAGGGTCCTTGGTTCAAGTCCAAGAAGAAGAGCAAAACATACATTCTTCCTTAGCTCAGTCGGTTAGAGCATCTGACTGTTAATCAGAGGGTCCTTGGTTCAAGTCCAAGAGGAAGAGCTTCCTAAGAGAGACACAAGCTAATATGTGTTTCTTTTTTTTATGCACAATCCACACGTTTTCCCAATAACTTTTCAACCGGTTCTTCACAATTCACAGGCTTTTCAACCGGGTTATCAACAGGTTTATTCACACAGCGATTAGATATTATCTAAGTTTCTTATACGTTCAGATACAAAAAACAGGCGTAGAGCTTTAACAACTCTGCGCCTGTCATATGCTATTATATAAGAAATCTTAGTTTCTGTTCTGACGTTTACGCTCTGTCTCATCCAAAATAATCTTACGCATACGCATATAATTCGGAGTGATTTCAACATATTCATCACTCTTGATATATTCCAATGCGTCTTCCAGACTGAAGATAGTAGGCGGAGCCAAAGAAACCTTTTCATCTGAACCAGAAGCACGCATATTGGTCAGCTTCTTCGACTTCGTTACATTTACGACCAGGTCATTTTCTTTTGTATGTTCACCAACTACCTGACCCGCATAAACTTCTTCTCCCGGAGCTATGAAGAAACGGCCACGAGACTGCAAGTTGTTCAAGGCATAAGCATAAGCCGTTCCGGTTTCCATCGCAATGATAGAACCGTTGGTACGGCGTTCAATCTCACCTTTCCAAGGCTGATATTCCAGGAAGCGGTGGGCGATGATTGCTTCACCGGCAGAAGCCGTCAGAGCAGCATTATTCAAACCGATGATACCACGAGAAGGAATTGTAAATTCCAAATGCATACGTCCGTTCTTGCTTTCCATCATCGTCATCTCACCTTTACGTTTAGTTACCATATCGATGATACGGCTTGAACATTCTTCCGGCAAATTGATTGTCAGCTGTTCAACCGGCTCGCATTTTACGCCATCAATTTCCTTGATGATAACCTGCGGCTGACCTACCTGCAATTCATAACCTTCACGACGCATCGTTTCGATCAAGACAGACAAGTGCAATACACCACGACCATAAACCAACCAAGAATCAGCAGAATCCGTTGGCTTGACACGCAATGCCAAGTTCTTGTCCAGTTCCTTCTGCAAGCGTTCATAAATATGACGAGAAGTTACATATTTACCATCTTTACCGAAGAAAGGTGAGTTATTGATCGTAAAGAGCATAGACATGGTCGGCTCATCAATGGCAATAGTCGGCAAAGCTTCAGGCTCTAGCGCATCAGCTATTGTCTCACCGATTTCAAAACCTTCAATACCGATTACAGCACAGATATCTCCGGATTTAACCGACTGAACCTTTGTACGACCCAATCCTTCGAATACATCGATTTCCTTTATCTTCGACTTCACCTGCGAACCATCCCGTTTACACAGAACGATATCTTGTCCTTCACATAATTCTCCGCGATGAACACGTCCGACTGCAATTCGTCCTACATATTTAGAATAATCCAACGAAGTAATCAACATCTGAGACGGACCTTCCAGTACCTGCGGTTCCGGAATATATTTGATGATGGCATCCAAAAGAGCCGTAATATCCGTCGTAGGCTTTTGCCAGTCTTCCGACATCCAACCTTGTTTAGCAGAACCATAAATAGTCGGGAAATCCAACTGATCCTCGGTTGCATCCAGACTAAACATCAAGTCGAACACCATTTCCTGTACTTCTGAAGGACGACAGTTAGGCTTATCTACCTTATTAATGACAACGATAGGCTTCAGACCAATCTGAATGGCTTTCTGAAGCACAAAACGAGTCTGCGGCATCGGGCCTTCGAAGGCATCAACCAACAACAAACAGCCATCAGCCATATTCAATACACGTTCAACTTCCCCACCAAAATCGGCGTGCCCCGGAGTATCGATAATATTAATCTTATAACCTTTGTAATTAATAGACACGTTTTTGGCAAGAATAGTGATACCTCTTTCCCTTTCCAGGTCGTTGCTGTCAAGGAACTGATCCGGCTCTGCCTGTCCTTCTCGGAAAAGCTTACCGGCTAATAACATTTTATCCACGAGCGTTGTCTTTCCGTGGTCTACGTGCGCGATAATCGCAATGTTTCTTATCTTTTGCATTGAAGACTAATTTATTGGCTGCAAAAATACGACATTTCTCACAATGTATAAGGAATATTATACCCAAAAAATAAAAAAAGAGGAAGAATTCATTGCAAATCAAAAAGAAACACCTATCTTTGCATCCGCTTAAATAACATAGTATTAATTTATTAAAGTACAAGAATCATGTATTTAGATTCAGAAAAGAAAAAAGAAATCTTCGAAAAGTACGGTAAATCAGCTACTAACACAGGTTCTGCTGAAAGCCAGATCGCTTTGTTTACTTACCGTATCGCTCATTTGACTGAGCACTTGAAAGCTAATCACAAAGACTTCGCAACTGAACGTGCATTGAAAATGTTGGTTGGTAAGCGTCGTCGTCTGTTGGATTATCTGACAAAAGTTGATATCGAAAGATATCGTGCTATTATCAAAGAACTGGGTATCAGAAAGTAATTTTACTTCTCATATAAAGTTCATAGAAAGGTCACTTCTTGCCGGAGTGACCTTTTTTTATTTCTCATCTTTCTGTTATTATTCATAACGAACGGCTGTTCCGGCTGCCGTAACCATCAGCATACTTCCTTCACCTCCTACGGTTTCATAATCAAGATCGATAGCAATCACGGCATTCGCGCCCAAAGCAGCAGCCTGTTGCGACATCTCCTGCAAAGCCGTTTCCTTGGCTTCCCGCAATACTTTTTCGTATGAACCCGAGCGTCCGCCTACAATATCCCGGATGCTGGCAAAGAAATCCCTGAAAATATTCGCACCAATGATTGTTTCGCCCGAAACAATTCCATAATAAGCCGTAATCTGCCGGCCTTCAATGTTGTTTGTTGTTGTCAGTAACATAATTGTATTTCTATTTTTATCCTGGCATCAAAGGCCGGAACCTCTGATGCCTTGCTTATTGATTGTTTTCTGCTGTCTTACGGATGAATCGCCGTCATCTCGATTTCCAAGGTTCCGCCTTTCACCAGGTCGGCATGCGAGAAGAACAAGGTATCCAATACTTTTCCGTTCAACTTGGCTTCTTTCACATACTTGTTTTCCGGAGCATTGTTCTTGACAATGATCAGGAATTTACCTCCGCTAACCGGGATTGTCGCTTTATCTATCATCGGACGACCAATTGCATACACCGGAATGCCCGGACAAACCTGATAAAAGCCTAATGCACTCAATACATACCAGGCAGACATCTGACCACAGTCTTCGTTTCCGATGATTCCGTCCGGCTGGTTCGTATAGAAATTACGCATGATAAAGTCCAAGCGTTCCGCTCCCTTCCAAGGCGCATCCGTCCAATTGTACAAATAGGCCATGTGGTGGCTCGGTTCGTTGCCATGCGCATACTGACCGATCAGACCCGTAATATCACCCGAAGCCTCAGCTCCGTCGATTTGAGAAGAAGTCGTAAACAAGGTATCCAGCCGTGTTTCCAATTCTTTCTTACCACCGATCTCGGCAATGAAGTTATCCATATCATGCGGAACAAAGAAGCTCCATTGGAATGCGTTTCCTTCGGTATAATCGCTCTTCATGTGAGATGAATAACGCGGATTAAACGGAGTACGGAAAGAACCGTCGGCCATCACGCCGCGCATCAGCTTCGTTTCCGGATCTAAATAGCGCTTATAATAAGCAGCTTTCTCCTGATAAGCCTTAGCCAACGTATCATTTCCGGCTTTAGCCGCTATCTGAGCGATACACCAGTCGTAATAAGCCATTTCCAATCCCCACGAAACGGATTCAGGAATAGAATCGGCCGGGACAAATCCAAACTTATCCTTATAATATACATGTCGGGTAATCAGATCCAGCTCGCGTGTATCTTTGAACTTTTCCGCCAGGTCTGCCCGATAAACAGAAGAACGGGCTCCGGCTTCGGCCCAAAGATTCAAATCTCCTTTTGCCAAATCCTTGGCTACCAGATCAGCCAATACAGATACCGCCGGATAACCAACCATACATCCGGTATAATTGGAAGCCAACGGCCATTTCGGCAAGATGGTTCCTTCCATATAACCCTGAACCAGCGCATTTCCCATATCCGAAGCCAACGAAGAATTGATAATTGTCATCAGCGGATGCAAGGCACGGAATGTATCCCACAAAGAAAAGGCCGTATAATTCGTATAACCAGAAGCCGCTGTATGTACTTTCTTGTCCATACCCCAATAACGGCCATCCACATCCTGATAAGCAAACGGAGCAATCATCGTATGATAAAGTGCCGTATAGAAGTTCTTCTTTACCACCGGATCGTTGGTCTCAATCTGGATCTTGTTCAATGCCTTGTTCCAGATATCAGCCGATTCAGCACGGACCTGATCGAAGTCCCAACCCGGCAATTCGGCTTCCATATTCTTTTCCGCTCCTTCCACATCAACCGGAGAAAGAGCTACTTTTACCAACAAAGGCTTATCCGATTCCTTGAACCGGTAGTGGAACTTCAGATCTTTCTCGGAATGCAATTTGAGGAACAACGAATCCGAACGCAATTTTCCATCTATATACTGATAAATCTTAGTCATTGGTTCAGAGAATGTCACCCGATAAGAAACAGAATGGAAATGCGCCCAACCTTGTGTCTTAAACGTTCCTTCTACCGTTGAGTCGTTGACCAGCTGATAATCATTGCTCACCAGTTTGTGTCCCCAGTTCGGTTGAAGCACATGCCCCAAGTCCAGCATCACCCGACGGTCTTTCGGATTATCGAAAGTATACCGGTGAAAACCTACCCGATCGGTAGAAGTCAGTTCGACATTCACACCCAAGTTTTCCAAGCGTACGGCATAATAACCCGGAGTTGCCTTCTCTGTCTCCTTTTTGAAGGTAGCCACCGGCTTGATCGAATCGCCTCCACTGAACGGGAGCAGCATGATATCGCCCAGATCTCCGATACCTGTTCCCGACAAATGCGTATGACTGAAGCCATAAATCTGATGATCGTCATAATGATAGCCGCTGCTGGCGTCCCAGCCCATGATATGTGTATCCGGACTTAACTGCACCATCGCATACGGACGCGTAGCTCCCGGGAATGTATGCCCATGGAAACCGGTTCCGATAAACGGATCTACATACTGGATTTCGTCGGCCAACGGCTGCGACTCCGGCTTCTGCTGGCAACTCGTTGCCAACCCCATCACGGCAACAGATAATAAAAATAGTTTCGTCTTCACTGTGTTATAGATTTAGTATTAGTTATTGTCAAATCACATTCAGCAAACTTACATATTTTTATTGACTTACCCATCATTCAAAGCCGAAAAACCACGTCTGGAACCACGGATACGCTGATTTATTTTCTACCTTTGCAATTCACAAAATGAATGCATCATGTTTACGGTTATTGGAATCATGTTTGCCGGTATCGCTGTGGGATATTTACTGAAGCATCTCTCTTTTTTGCAGAAGATCGGTAAACCTATTTCTTATACAATATTCGCCCTCTTGTTTTTGTTAGGGACTTCCGTGGGAAGTAATCCCCAGATTGTCAATAATCTCAGTACACTTGGCCTGCAAGCCTTACTGATTGCCATAGCTACTACTTTAGGCAGTGTTTGCATGGCCAAGCTGATATATCATTTTTTCTTTGAGAAGAAAGGAGGAGAGAAATGATTGGCAGTATCATTGTTGTCGGTTTCTTTCTCCTGGGCTGCCTGTTAGGCTGGGCCGGAGTTTTGCCCTCCTGGATCATGGATTCAGATCTTTCGATGTATGTGCTATATGCCCTGATGTTTCAAGTCGGACTCAGTATCGGCAGTGATAAGAAACTGAAAGACATCCTGCGCAGCATTCGTCCGAAATTATTGCTTGTGCCTTTGGCCACAATCAGCGGCTCCTTACTGTTTGCTGCCCTGATCAGTCTGGTAATCAGCCGATGGAGTGTATTCGACTGCCTGGCCGTAGGCAGCGGATTTGCCTACTATTCCCTTTCTTCCATTCTGGTTACCCAGCTGAAAGAGCCGTCTTTAGGCGTGCAGATCGCTTCCGAATTAGGGACCATCGCCTTAATCTCCAACATTATCCGGGAGATTTTCGCCCTGTTGGGTGCACCCTTCTTCCTGAAATACTTCGGACGTCTGGCACCAATCTGTGCCGGCGGCGCCACCACCATGGATACAACGCTGCCCATCATCACCCGTTACTGCGGCAACGATCTGGTGTTTGTTTCCATCTTCCACGGGATTCTGGTCGATTTCAGCGTACCTTTTTTAGTATCCTTCTTCTGCCAGTTATAACGAAGTCCTCACGATTTTATGTCAAATTCTTTTATTTTTTATCGTTTCACCCGGGTGATCCGATCGTCCCACCCAGGTGAAACGATCATTCCACAAGGGTGAAACGATCGTTCCACAGTTGTGGAACGGTAAAAATACAAGACATTTTCCTTTAAGATTTTATGGGATGGAGATAAATGAATCGAAAAAAACAGGTGTGAATGTATAGTTTTCGGCCCACTTTATGGTCTAACAAGTAAAAACAGCATGTGAAATGAATGCGAAAGAACAACAATTCACGAACATCATCAAGGAACATGAACGGACCATCTATACCGTCTGTTATATGTTCTCGAGCGATTCGGACGAGGTAAACGACCTGTATCAGGACATTCTCGTCCGATTGTGGCAAGGCTTCGATGCCTTCGAAGGGAAAAGCGATATCAGAACGTGGATCTATCGTGTCAGTTTGAATTACTGTATCAACTTCAGTAACCGGCAGAAAAAGCAGCGCGAACGGCTGAACCTTGATACTGATTCCCTTTCGGAAGGGAGAAGTATGGAAAAGAATTTGCAGATAAAGCAGCTTTATAAGCGGATCAACACGTTGGGACTGGTAGACAGAAGCGTCGTCCTGTTGTGGCTCGAAGGCCTGAGCTACGAAGAGATTGGCGCTATCCTGGGTATTTCTGTCAAGAATGTCTCATTCAAGTTGGTTCGTATCAAAGAACAACTCAAAAAAATGTCTAACATCTAAAAAAAGAATCGTATGGGAATCAATATCGAAAAAGAACTTCAAACACTGAAGTCGGAATATGATCTGCTCAAGGAAGAGTTGGGAAAACAAAAAACAGTGAACGAAAAGTTCTTTAAATCCCTCAGAAAACGGCCCGCAATGGCCATCAGCAAAGAAATCAGAGACCGAATGTGGGGTGACATCCTGACGGTACCTATGATAATTGTGATTTGCATCCACATAAACTGGCCTATACTGTTTGCCCTATTGGTGTCGTTATGGGCCTTGGCCGACTTGGGTGCCAGCCTGTGGGTAAGCCGTAAGTTAGGCATGGAAAATCTGTTGAACGGCGATGTACGGACGGTTACAGAAAAGATTGCCGGCTATCGTAAATTCTACGCAGGAACGCTCATTGCCGGCATAGTTCCCCTGACCGCTATGCTTACTTATATATTTATGCGGCTATATGCCCAGGCAAACGACGCTGCTACTGTGCGACTTATTACCGTAGCAGGCATTATTTCCATCGCCGTTGGCATTGTGATCACGCTGTTGCAATATAAAAAGCACATGAGAAGATGCAATGAACTGCTGGATGAGTTTAGGGAATAACAGACTTATATTCAAGCTGGCTAATTCAAGTTGTATGCACAAGTTGATCATAACAAAGGCAGGAAAGTTGTATAACTATACAACTTGAGAGAACATAAAAAAGGAGAGATTGAAAAATCTCTCCGTCTTCCTTGACTGTCTTATGCGGAAAGACAGGGATTCGAACCCTGGATACAGCAAAGCCGTATAGCGGATTTCGAGTCCGCCCCGTTCGACCACTCCGGCATCTTTCCAGTCATTTCTCTCAAAAAGCAAGGCAAATATAGTCAAGAATAGCTATCGTTGTACCTGTTGCAGGCAAATTTTTTCCAAAAAGAATCTGAACGGCTCACTTGTTCCTACCTTATATAATATATAAAAAGCTGGGAGATGCCTTTGAAGGAGCAATTCATTCGGAAGAAATTTCAATCGTTAATATGAAGAAACATGAGTTATAAGAAAAGGTTATCCAGTTTGTCAAAACCTTTTATTTCTTCAAAGAGCATTCTTCCCAGCTTTCATTTCTGACGATATAAACCTAATCAAACAATGATTCACATACGTCCGCCACCCAAAGCCTGATACAGATTGATCACACTCTGGATTTCCTTGAACTGATTGGCCACTTGCGACAGCTCCGCACTCAACAGTGCTTGCTTAGCCGTCAAGACTTCCAGATAAGTCGTTGTACCATGTTCCATCAACAGAGTCGTGCTTCGTAAGGCGTTCTCTAAAGAGACGATCTGCTGTTCATAATTACTGCGTTTGTACCTGCTCGTCTGATAAGAAGTCAGCGCATCATTCACTTCACTGCCGGCACTTAATAATTTCTGCTGAAAAGCCAACGAAGCCTCTTCCTGCTGTGCTTTAGCAATTCGCTTCTGAGCGATCAATGTTCCCCGGTTGAACAAGGGTTCAGTCAGAGAAGCAACGGCAGAAGCCAGGAATTTGCCCGGATTGGTAATAATGGCTCCCGCTGCATTGGTCCAGCCTGCGCTTCCACTGAGTGTAATCGACGGATAAAAGGCTGCGTTAGCCTGGTTCGTCACATAAAAAGCCTGTTCCAACTGTCGTTCAGCTTCCCGAACATCCGGCCGATTCGCTAAAAGCTGCAATGGAACACCAACCGAAAGCTCTTCCGGAAATTCCTGTGCGGCCAGATTTCCCCGTTCGAAAGCCTGCGGCGTCTCAGCCAGCAACAATGCCAGGCTGTTCTCGACCTGATTAATCTGCTCCTTTAAATCGAGCACCGAATTTTCCACCTCAAAATAAGTGGCGCGCATCTGCGAAACAGCACTCTCATCGGCTAAGCCGGCATTCATCAACGCTTCTGTCGACTGAACCGTTTCTTTCCACGAAGCAGCTGTTTCTTCCGAGATAGCCAATTGCTCATCGAGCATCAGCAACGTATAATAGGTGTTGGCTATATTGGCAATCAGACTGGAATGAACAGCCTGCTGATAATCTTCACTCTGTTCATAAGCAGCCTGAGCCTGCTTCTTGGCATTGCGTAACTTCCCGAAAACATCCAGTTCCCAACTTGCTGAAACCGGAACCGTATAGCTCTTTGACGTTTCTCCATCAAAACTACTGATCGTTCCTTGCGGCGAGAAAGCCAAAGAAGGCAAAAACGACAATTTAGCCGAGAGCAAGGCCGCCTTAGCCTCTTCTACCCGAAGCTGGGCCGTACGCAAATCCGTATTATTCTGCAATCCCCGTTCAATCAGAGCCTGGAGCTGCGGGTCTTTAAACAATTCCCGCCAGCTCATATTACCCAAGTTCACTGTGTCTTCCGCCGGAATTTCTTCTCCATACAAGTTATCCGGGACCGACGTCTGTGGCTTATAGGTTGAATATATACCGCAACTACTCAGTAAACAAGTAGCGCCTATCATGAAAATCCATTTATTCATACGTTTCATTCCTTCATTAACTATTAGTATTCAATGCGTCCCGTTCGACCTGTGTTTTTATTTTCTCATACATAACCTGCATATCCTCGTCTTCCTGTTTCGGTTTCCGCAGTTTTTCCTGCAGATATTCAAAGAAGATAAAGAATACCGGAACAACGAAAAGCAAGGCCAATGTACCAACCGAGATACCACCGACAACACCCGTTGCCAACGATCCATTTCCATTCGCTCCGGCACCCGTTGAGAACATCAAAGGCAACATACCGAATATCATTGTCAAGACCGTCATCAGAATCGGACGCAGACGAGCCTGGGCGGCAGAATAAGCAGCCGAAACAATTCCCATACCTTTTCGCCGGCGTTCAATGGCATACTCGGTAATCAAGATAGCAGTCTTCGCCAACAGACCGATCAACATAATCACTCCCGTTTGCAGATAAATATTATTCTCCAGACCTGCAATCTTAGCGAATAAGAAACTACCCATCAATCCAAAAGGAACAGATAAGATAACTGCCAGCGGCACCAAGAAACTTTCATACAAACAGGATAGAATCAGATAAATCAGGACAACACAAAGGACATACACAAATACGGTCTGTGCTCCTCCGCTTGAAGCCTCTTCACGAGCCATACCACCATATTCATAGCCATAACCCGTAGGAAGCATCTGCTCTGCCACTTCCTTAATAGCCTGCTGTACTTCACCCGTAGAATAACCTTCGGCCGCATTTACATTCACCGTTATGGTATTATACAAGTTAAAACGCTTGGCCACTTCAGCACCCAATACATTCTTTACTGTTACAAACTGACTGATCGGGGCCATTTCCTCGCCATTGCGGACAAACATATTATCCAAAGCATGTTTATCCAATCGGGTTTCAGGCGATGCCTGCAGCATGACACGATATACTTTACCAAACTTATTGAAGTTTGAGACATACGAACCACCACAATAAGAGCCCAAAGCATCCAATACGGTATTAGGAGAAATACCGGCACGCTTGCACTTGGCTGCATCTACATCGACCGAAATCTGCGGGAAATTCATGGCATACGAAGTATAAGCCATCGCCACTTCCGGCCGCTGGTTCAACGCTCCCAAATATTGCATTGCCAATTGATAGAAAGTAGCCATTTCACCACCAGTCTTGTCTTCCAGATACAATTCAGTTGAGTTACCTGTACCGTAACCCGGAATCATAGCCGGCTGGAAACAGAAGATCTGCGCTTCCTTAATCAGGGCAAACTGTGCATTCAATCGCTTCATTACCGCATCTACAGTATGTTCCTCGCCCTTTCTTTCATCCCAATTCCTCATACGGATAATCAGTGTAGCATAGGATGTTCCTTGTCCGGAGATCAATCCAAACCCGGCTGTTCTTGAGTAATGTTCTACTTCAGGCGTATTTCTCAATATATTTTCTACTTTATCCAATACCTTGTCTGTTTCTACCAACGTATTACCCGGAGATGTACTTACATTGACCATCATAACTCCCTGGTCTTCCTGCGGAACAAGCCCTGTCTTCGTAGTAGACATTAAAAATACCAACAACACAATTGCCACTCCAAATGCCGTCCAAGTCATCCAACGATGATGGAACAGGAACATCAATCCTTTTTTATACTTTCCTAACAAAGCATTGTAAGAAGCGTTATAAGCAGCACGCACCCGACCGTTAAAACTCTTGGCACCTTTTTCTCCATCCGAAGGCTTCATCAACATGGCACATAACGCCGGACAAAGGGTCAACGCATTAATACACGACAAACCGACAGCTACTGCCATTGTCACACCAAACTGCGTATAGAATACGCCTGACGTTCCTCCCATAAAGGTAACCGGGATAAATACAGCCATAAACACGCACGTACAGGAGATAACCGCCATGGTAACATCGCTCATGGCATCCTTAGTGGCCAAATAGGAGGATTTATAGCCAACATCGAATTTTGCCTGCACAGCTTCCACCACAATAATCGCATCATCCACAACCGTACCGATCGCCAATACCAAGGCAAACAATGTCAAGATATTAATACTGAAACCGGCTATCTGCAAACAGGCAAATGTTCCGATCAAAGAAACAATAATGGAAATAGACGGGATCAACGTACTCTTGAAATCCTGTAAGAAGAAATAAACCACCAATACGACCAAAATGATGGCAATAACCAGAGTCTCCACTACATTATGGATAGAGGCGAACAAGAAGTCGTTCACACTCATCATCTGAACAAACTCAGTTCCTGTAGGAAGTTCTTTAGACATATCATCCAATAATTCCGATATTTCCTGATTGACAGCTGTCGCATTCGCACCTGCAACCTGATAAACCATAAAGATCACACCCGGGACACCATCTACTTCGCCATGAAAACCATACGAAAGACGTCCTAATTCTACTTCCGCTATATCTTTCAAACGAAGTACCGAGCCATCCGCCTGTGAACGGATTACGATATTCTCAAATTCTTCTGTACTTTTCAGACGCCCTTTATATTTCATAGTATATTGGAATACATGGTCTGAGTTTTCACCCAACGAACCTGTCGGAGCTTCTATGTTCTGTTCCCCCAAAACAGCGGTTACATCGGAAGGAACCAATCCATATTGAGCCATCAATTCCGGTTTCATCCAGATTCGCATACTATACGTATCACCCAACAACTGGGCATCACCAACTCCCTGAATACGTTTAATAGCAGGGATTACATTTATATCCAGATAATTGGCCAGGAACGTTTCATCATAACGCTTGTCAGGACTGATTAATCCATCAATCTGCAAGAAACTGTTCTGACGTTTTGTTGTACTCACACCAATCTTCGTTACTTCCGACGGTAATAGACCCTGTGCTTTGGAAACACGGTTCTGTACATTGACAGCTGCCATATCCGGATCTGTTCCCTGTTTGAAGTAAACCAAGATTTCAGCAGAACCCGAGTTGGTCGCCGTAGATGTGATATAAATCATGTTTTCCACACCATTGATACTCTCTTCCAACGGCATGATCACACTATTCATAACCGCTTCAGCATTGGCACCAGTATACGTAGCTTCCACACGAACCGTAGGAGGAGCAATATCCGGATACTGTTCAACAGGTAATGTTCCTAATGAAATAAATCCGACTATCAGGATCAGGATCGAGATAGATAAGGCCATCACTGGCCGCTTGATAAATATATTTCCTTTCATAAAGCTATCCCTTTATTTTACTTGCGTTCCTTCACGGAGCATACCGGCTCCTTCGGAAACGATTTCATCACCTTCTTTCAATCCGTCTAACACAATATACTCACGTCCATCGTCAACACCGGCTACCTGAATTAAGGTTGAAGTGGCTTTACCATCCACTACTTTATACGTAATAATCTTATCCTGTAACTGGACAGTGGCACCTTGAGGAATGATAATACAATTCTTATAAGTACTCGGTACCAGCACATTCCCTGAAAAACCGCTATGCAACAGATGTGTCTCATTCGGGAATACGGCCCGAACACCTACTGTTCCGGTCGTTTTGTCGACAACACCACTGATAGATTCAATTCGTCCTTTATCCGCATACAATGTCTGGTCATTCAGCTGAAGCTGGATTTCAGGCATTTCTTTGATAGCCTGATCGATTGTACCATATTGCCGGGCTAATGCCAACAACTGGTTTTCAGTCATTGAGAAATATACATACATTTCAGAATTGTCGGAAACCGTAGTCAAGGGTTGCGGAATCGAAGGACTGACTAACGCTCCTTTCCGATAAGGCAACATACCTACAACACCATCACTTGGACTCTTTACTTCGGTATACGAAAGGTTATTCCGGGCATTCACTTCTTCGGCTTTTGCCTGAGCTAATTGCGCTTGAGCCGTCAGATATGAATTTCGGCTGGTCTGCAGGTTAAAATCCGAAACCACTTTCTTTTCAAACAAGGCTTTAGTACTGTTATATGTCAGTTCTGCCGTTGCCAGAGAAGCTTCAGCCACTTTCACGTTAGCTATTGCCGTCTCAAGGGCCGCCTTGTATGGAACTTGATCAATCACAAACAAGATTTGTCCTTGACGTACCTTTTCTCCTTCAGATACGCATAATCGTTCAATATAACCCGAAACCTGAGGATATATTTCTATATCCTGCTTTCCTTCAATAGCCGCAGAATAGGAAGTCATCACTTCTTTTTCTGCATTTGCAGAAATCTTCATCACAGCATATTTAGCCACTGCTTGTTCTTTCACCTCCTGTTTGCAGGAGATCAATCCTAACGTAAAGCAAATAAGAGCTATTTGCCAGCTTTTTCTTCCAAACTTATTCATATCTTACATTTAAAATTCGCGGCAAAAGTACCGTAAGCCCCAAAAACGCCTGCAACCTTTTTTCGCACAGAATTTACCTATTTTCTTAACCTACCCTTCCATACCGGGCGAATAAGGGAAATAGACCATTTTTATCGACAAATTGAATAAGTATATATGATCATTATTCCCCAACTTTGCTACCAAAAATTAGGAATATGGAACAACAAGACATAATTCATGTAAACATAGAAAAGCTAAAAGAATATGACCACAACAACAGTTACGCCGACGACTATCTTGTGGTAAGTAATAGCCTTGACCATCTTTTGTTAGGAAATGATAAAATTAAATTAGATTTGTTTCTCATGTTATTCTGCCTGGAAGGGCATATTCAGATCGAATTGAACGACCAGAATTACGAATTACAGAAAAATGACCTGCTGCTAAGTCCACCCAATCATATCATCGGTAAAATTCTGGCTTCGCCTAACCACGTTGTTGAATTCGTCTGCTTATCTACGCCTTTTTTACAGCGAACCTTACAATTCGAGAAGAATCATTGGAAAATAATGCATCATATTCATAACAATCCCGTCAAGCATTTAAATAAAGAAGAGGTCGTTTTCTTTAACCAGTATCGGTCGCTGATCAATTCCCGCATTCAGACACATCTATTGGAAGACAAAAAAGAAATATTACAGTTTCTTTTTGGAGCATTCTTCTGTGAAATGATGGCAATCATCAATCAAAATATAAAACTGCCCGATCAGAGTTTAACCAACAATTCGACTCAACTCAAACAAGCCGATTTTGTATTCAAGCGATTCATGGAAGAACTTATGGCCGATAGTGGGAAACACCGTTCTGTGACTTATTACGCCAACAAATTGTGTTACTCTTCTAAATATTTATCTCGTATCATCAAGCAGATCAGAGGGAAAAATGCTCTTGCCATCATCAATGAACACGCTATAGAATGTATCAAATATGAACTAAAGTATTCCAGCAAAAGCATTAAAGAAATAGCCTTGGAATTTGAATTTCCCAATTTGTCATTCTTTACCAAATTCACGAAAAAGCATTTAGGCATGACACCTTCAAAATACCGTTCGAAAAAAGATATATCATAAAAAGTATCCGTTTGGAAAGCATATAGGAATATCGGAACGGAAACGCAAAATAAAAAGTCCGGTCATACAGGCAACTCTTCCTGTAACCGGACTTTCCTTTTATCCTTTTAACCGGGATGGATCAATTCCCCGTCATCATTTACTCTGGGTTAACTGCCGATGCATAGCTGCAGCAGCCCGACGTCCGTCGCCCATGGCCAAGATTACGGTGGCACCACCACGAACGATATCACCACCGGCATAAATCATCGGAATAGATGATTCCATATTTTCATTGACGGCGATCGTTCCTTTCCGCCCCAATTCCAATCCCGGAATAGAATGCGGAACTATCGGATTCGGAGAAACACCCACACTGACAATCGCCAGATCTATATCCAAAGTCTCGGTTGCACCTGGGATCGGCACCGGACTCCGACGACCTGAAGCGTCAGGCTCTCCTAATTCCATCTTCTGAAGTACAACTTGCTTGACACGTCCCTTTTCATCGGCCAAATATTCAATCGGATTATGCAAGGTCAAGAATTCAACACCTTCTTCCTTCGCATGCTTTACTTCTTCCAAACGAGCTGGCATTTCCTGTTCCGAACGACGATAAATGATCATCGCCTTCTCTGCTCCCAGACGCTTTGCCGTACGGACTGAATCCATAGCCGTATTACCGCCGCCAATCACTGCTACACGTTTACCAAAGGCGACTGGCGTATCCGATTCGGGATTCGCCGCATCCATCAGGTTAACACGAGTCAGATATTCGTTAGACGACATGATATTGATGGAGTTCTCACCCGGAATATTCATGAAGTTAGGCAGACCGGCACCAGATGCCACAAAGATTCCCTGGAAACCATCCGCTTTCAGATCGTCCACACTGATTGTCTTGCCGACAATGCAGTCCTTTACAAAAGTAACACCCAACTTCGAAAGGTTTTCAATTTCTACATCTACAATCTTATTAGGTAAACGGAATTCAGGAATGCCATACTTCAACACACCGCCAATCTCGTGCAAGGCTTCAAAGACAGTCACGGCGTAACCGAATTTAGCCATATCGCCGGCGAATGAAAGACCGGCAGGACCTGAACCGATAACAGCGACTTTGATGCCATTCGGCTGTGCTACTTCCGGTAAAGAGATCAGACCGCTTTCCCGTTCATAATCGGCAGCAAAACGCTCCAGATAACCAATGGCTACGGCTTCATGCCCCATCTTCAGATGAATACACTTTGACTCACACTGCTTTTCCTGGGGGCAAACCCGACCACATACAGCAGGCAGAGCACTGGTTTCCTTTAATACTTTGGCGGCCTCAAGGAATTCGCCCCGCTCAATATTCTTGATGAAAGAAGGAATATTGATACCTACTGGACAACCGGTCATACAAGTCGGATTGGCGCAATCCAAACAACGGCTGGCTTCCGTACGAGCCTGTTCGGCTGTTAATCCCTGATTTACTTCTTCCAAACGTGTATGAGAACGATATTCCGGATCTAGTTCATTCATCTTGACACGCGGAATAGCCGTCCGTTCTTTCGGTTTCATCGCCTTACGTAATTCTTCCCGCCATGGCGCTGTACGATCATTCAAGGCTGCGGCATGTGCTTCTTCCAGATGATCCAGTTTATGAATCTCTTTCTGTTCGATATCCTTGAATGCGCCCATTCGCTTGAGCATTTCGTCGAAATCGACCTGATGACCATCAAATTCCGGACCATCCACACAAACGAATTTCGTCTTTCCACCCACAGTAATACGACAGGCACCACACATACCTGTACCATCTACCATGATGGTATTTAAGGAGACATCTGTTGGGATATTATATTTCTTTGTCAGCAAACAGACAAATTTCATCATAATAGCCGGACCGATAGCGAAGCACTTATCTACTTTCTCCCGTTTGATAACAGCTTCTACACCTTCTGTTACCAATCCTTTCTGACCATATGAACCATCATCCGTCATGATGATGACCTCATCCGAACTGGCCCGCATTTCTTTCTCCAGAATAATCAGCTCTTTGGTTCGTCCGGCCAAAACCGTAATAACCCGGTTTCCCGCAGCCTTCAAAGCCTGCACGATAGGCAACATCGGCGCAACGCCTACACCACCGCCAGCACAAACCACTGTACCAAACTTTTCAATATGGGTTGCCTGCCCCAACGGACCAACCACATCGGTTATATAATCACCAACTTCCAGCTGGCAAAGCTTGGTAGAAGAGAGACCGACTTCCTGGACGACCAGCGTAATTGTACCTTTTTTTACATCGGCTTCAGCGATGGTCAAAGGCATACGTTCACCTTTTTCTCCCACACGTACAATCACGAAATGCCCGGCTTTCCGAGAACGGGCAATTAAAGGAGCTTCTACTTCAAGCTTCACTACTTTTTCTGAGAAAAACTCTTTACCAACTATTTTATTCATATAATCGCATTTTTCGAATGGTTGTATTGATTTATTGAAAACAAATATACGCTATTTTATTAAGTAAAATGACTTATGTCAAGAATAATTCTGATTATTCAAACAATCCTTCATCCCGAACCAGCATTAATATAGCAGAATGAGGTACGATCAGGTATTTTTCATCATTAAAACTGATTTCATAGGCCGCGTTCTGAAGATAAATAGCCAAATCGCCCTCTTGTGCCTGCAATGGCAAATAACGGACTTCTTCTTCCTTCTTTTCCCAGACTTCTCTTTCTTCATTTTGTGCCGGAAGCGGATAACCCGGACCTACTTTAAGAATGTATCCAGCCTGTATTTTCTCCTTTTCCTGTACCGATGGAGGCAAATAAAGTCCCGTCTTCGTCTGACTTTCCGGGTTTTTCGGTTTAATAAGTACTTTGTCTCCTATCATCAGGAATTTATTCATGTCTTTCTGTTCTAAAGATAACTGCATAATTCAAGATCATTTTTTCGATTCACAAAGCTACAAAAGTTTACAAAAAAAGTCACGAGAATCGATTTTAAATCTCGTGACTTTCTTTCATAGAATTCGTTAGTTTCGAATTCCGCTCAAACTATCTTATATTTTACAACGTCCGACCTTTAAATACGGAAGACGATTCGCTCGGGTAAACTGTTCCGGTAAATGAAACCCGGTTGCTGCTAAAATTCGGAGAAACAGTAGCCGTACACTTAGCCGATCCTTTAATCATCCGGACTGTAATAGAAGCAGATATACCAATGCCCTGTACCATCATCTTAAAATTGACATTGCCTTTCTTGTCTGTCTCTACTTCTACATTCGAAGGCGTTCCTTCTACCGTGATACCTCCTATTCCATTCGGACCGGAAAAAACAGCACCATCAAACGCCAGCTGTACCGTAGCTTTTCCGTCTACCAGAGAAACGAAGTTTGTGCTCGGCGTTACATATTTAAAATTACCCCGCTTGAATTCGACCCGTTCAGCTTCCAACACGAAATCTTTAGCAAACAACGCTTTCTTGGCAGCTTCAAAAGCCAACATTTCCTGAGCTTCCCGTTCTGCCTTTTCAGCCTCTTTGGCTGCTTTTCTGGCTGCTTTCGTATCTTCCTGAGCCATCATCGCCCCTGTTCCTACCAACAGGAATGCGACCAACATCATTATTAATCTTTTCATATTCTTTTCTTGTTTAGTTAATTACATTGTACTTATAAGACAACTTTTCGCTCTAAAATGTTGCAGGCACTCTGTTAATTATACCTAAACCGTCTTCTACGTTACATCAGTATCTATAATAATACCTCAACTCTCGTTCCCGTTCTTGCAGCAGTCCGTTTCTGTATGCATACAAAAGATTCTCCAAATCATGAATCTGCTGTTTCAATTCAACGCCTTTATCCGTATCTTTTACCATCTGACGATGAGCACTCAGTTCAACCACGATTGTTGTAGACCGAATATCCAGTCCTTCTTCAATTGCCTTTGCTGTTGACTGGAATGGCTCGTGCTGAACCAACTGGAATCCCCGAGAATGATACACCAGTGTATAGCCGGCTATTCCGGTTTCTGAATGATAGGCTTTAGAAAATCCTCCATCAATGACTATTAACTTGCCATTGGCCTTAATCGGATTTTCTCCTTTAATGGAACGGACAGGCACATGACCATTTACAATATGCCGATGCTCACCTGTTACACCAAACTCATCCAACAACCTGTCGCAGATAGCTTCTTCTTCACGCAACGAATAATAAGCACCCTTTTCTTCCTTCTGCAATTCCTTGTCTGCCAGAAAACAGCGTTCAAAGGTTGCCATACGGCTCTTATCAAACAGCGGAGAATCCTTTCCGCACCACAAATACCAGATGTAATCCATGGCAAACTGCTTCTGAGGCGAATCTTCCGGATCAAAATAAGCCGTTCTGACCAGCTGGTCCACTTTGTCTAATAATGCCTTTCCCTTGAAACATTCTCCATCGATTTTCACCTCTTTCAATGTTCCATCACTATTCATCGGTACTGAAGCATGAAACAGCAAATTCGAATTGCAAACCTTATACATACTGCCATGACGGAACAGACAAAGCATATGTTTACGCAGTTTCTCACTTCCTTCGAACGACCGCTGGATACGGCGTATCATATCTTCCTCATCAATCGACAGACGATAAGGATCTTTCGGATCTAAAGTCGGCCAGTTTTTATCCTTCAATTCATAATCCTGTCCGTTCAGACGGATTGTTCCTTTTTCCAGATTGATCCGATGCAACAACAGACGATCGTCCATTTCAAATTCCGGACGACGGCGGATAATATCTCCTTCCAGCTTATATTGGACTATCGAAATGGCCTTGTGCATCTGAGCGATCAGACGAACTGTCTTCGCATCGTAAATCGTATCTCCAGCCGTAGTACGGGGAATAAAAAGTTCGCACGGATCATCTGCGTACGTCTCCATGGCAAATGTTGCCAAAGGCAGCAGATTAATACCATAACCATCTTCCAACGTCGCCAGATTTCCATAACGCAAACACATCCGGATTACATTGGCCATACTTCCTAAATTACCGGCAGCTGCGCCCATCCAAAGCATATCATGATTTCCCCACTGGATATCACAGTTATGATAATCACACAATGTATCCATAATGATATGAGCACCGGGACCACGGTCATAAATATCACCGATAATATGTAAAGAATCGATGGTCAGCCTTTGTATCAAATTACACATGGCGATAATAAAGTCATCAGCCCGCCCGGTAGAGATAATCGTATGAATGATCTGATCAACATAAGCTGATTTATTCGGTTCCTGCAATGATTCATGCAATAATTCCTGAATAATATAGGAAAACTCACGAGGCAGAGCCTTCCGAACCTTCGACCGTGTGTATTTGGAAGAGACATTACGACAGACTTTCACCAGCTGATTCAAAGTAATCATATACCAATCATCCAGATCTTTCTCAACCGATTTAACCCGCACTAATTTTCCTTCCGGATAATAAATCAGCGTACACAAATCTTTCTTCTCGCCTTCACGCATTGTGTTGTTGAATATTTCGTCTACTTTCCGCTTGATAGAGCCAGAAGCATTTCTCAAGACATGATTGAAAGCCTGATATTCACCATGAAGATCCGAAAGGAAATGCTCTGTACCTTTCGGCAAATTCAAGATAGCTTCCAAATTGATGATTTCCGTACTTGCGTCAGCAATCGTGGGGAAACTGCGTGACAACAACTGCAAATAGCGCAAATCATCTGTTACTTTATCTGTTGTAATATCTTTTGTCATTTTGAGTTTGTAAGTTTTTGTGATTGAAAGTTCTTCAGTTTATTTATTCTGCATTCTATTTTTTCTTCATTTTCCATCTCCACCAGGCCCGGATGAAACCCGTTCCATAACCAAACAATTGGGTAAAAGAAGCGGCCACGGCCAAGACACCGATTCCAATATTTCCTCGATACGCGCAAGTCGCGTCCACAAACAGGAGTAGAACATAAAGCAGCAACAGCGAATAGAGCCATGGAAAGAAAATACCCAACAAGCAAAGCCCGATTACACCTACGACAAAAACGGCGGGCAAGCAATGAACAAGCTTTAATGTGGAAGGATATTTCTGTGACAAAACAATCCGGGCTTCTCCTGAATGTTCTACCTGACGGAAAAACTGCTTCAGGCGTGTACGCCGTTTGTGGTATACGTATGCATTCGGGAATAACCGGGTAACATAACCGGCCTGAATAATCCGGGTACTAAAATCAATATCCTCGCCATAGCGCATCGAGGTATCAAATCCATCCAGCTTTATAAATACATCCCGCCGGATTCCCATATTGAAGCTTCGAGGATAAAACTGATCCAGTTTTTTCTTTCCACCGCGAATTCCACCCGTGGTGAAGAAAGAAGTCATCGCATAGCTGATAGCTTTCTGCATCGCATTAAAGGACGGATGCGCACAATCCGGTCCGCCAAACGCATCAGCTGGCGTCTCATTCAATGACTGCTCGATTGCTTCCAAATAAGTCTCCGGAACGATACAATCTGAATCAAGAATCAAAAGGTATTCTCCTTCACTGATACGCGCACCATAATTACGAGCCACGCTCGGTCCGCCATTGGGAATGGTAAAATAACGTATCTTCAACTTTTTCTCATACCGTTCTACCACAGACTGACAAGGTACGGTTGAACCATCCTCAATTACTAAAATCTCAAAGTTCGTGTATGTTTGTAAGGTTAAACTATACAATAAATCATCTACTTCATCCGGACGATTATACACAGGGATTATAATGGAATAGTAACGCATATCTGTTCAGTTTTTAATGTTACAAATTTACATATTTATAATCAAAACTGAGCTTTGAAAGGTAAAGGAAATGCGCGCTTTCATCAATTCCTGACCGTGGTTGATAAATATATGAATTGTCCGAAGAATATCAGATAACAATCTCTATTCTTCGGACTCATCCAATCCTTATTCTAATCTAATATTATACGGGAATAATTCCCTTTTCTGCCAATAACTTCAATCCCAAATCTTTCAACTTGAACTTCTGGATCTTTCCACTACCTGTCATCGGGAAAGTATCTACAAAGAACACATATTTGGGAATCTTATGACGGGCAATCTTTCCACGGCAGAAGTCTTTCACCACATCCTCTGTCATGGTTACACCTTCGTGCAAGATGATAAAGGCTCCCACTTCTTCCCCATACTTCTTCGAAGGAATGGCTGCCACCTGTACATCTTTTACTCCTTCAAGATGATACAGGAATTCTTCCAGTTCCCGAGGATAGATATTCTCACCTCCTCGAATGATCATATCTTTAATACGACCGGTAATACGGTAATTACCGTTTTCATCTTTTACTCCTAAGTCACCGCTGTGCAGAAAACCGTTTTTATCTATGACTTCGGCAGTTGCTTCCGGATTGTTATAATATCCTTTCATCGTATTATAACCGCGGTTGCACATTTCACCCTGCACGCCTACCGGACATTCTTCACCCGTTTCCGGATCAATTACCCGAACTTCGGTAAACTCATAATCATGGCCTACTGTTGTATACCTCACTTCTGCAGGATCATCTATTCTGGAGTGTGTCATCCCGGGAGAAGTCTCTGTTAATCCATACACACTCGTTACCCGCATAAACATCTTTTCTTCCACCTGCTTCATCAGTTCGATCGGACATAACGAACCGGCCATAATGCCTGTACGTAAAGAAGTCAGATCAAACATACTGAACATCGGATGATTCAACTCGGCAATAAACATCGTAGGTACGCCGTAAACTGCCGTACAGCGTTCTTTATGAATGGAAGCTAATACCACCAGCGGATCAAACTTTTCCACCATAACTTGTGTGCAACCGTGAGTCAACACATTCATCGACGCCAGCACCACACCAAAGCAATGGAAGAGCGGCACACAGCAACATAGCTTATCGTCGGAAGTAAACTTCATGTGTTCTCCTGTCAGGAATCCATTATTTGCAATATTATAATGCGTCAGCATCACTCCTTTCGGGAAACCAGTCGTTCCCGAAGTATATTGCATATTCACCACATCCTGGCAATCTACTTTAGCTTTTGCCTCGTCTAAGATTTCATCGCTGATGTTCTCTCCCAATAACAATAATTCCGGTGTATTATACATACCGCGGAATTTCTCCTGACCGATATATACCACATTCTTCAGTTTCGGGAAGCGCTTGCTCTTGAGATAACCACGCTGTGATTCCCTTAATTCCGGAAGCATTGTATATACCATATCTATATAACTGCCATCGAAAACACCATCGGTAATACACAAGGTATGAATATCTGCATTCTCAACCAGGAATTCCAATTCGCTCTGTTTGTAGTTCGTATTAACCGTCACGGCAACTGCACCGATCTTGGCAGCTGCATACAGGAATGTCAACCAGTCTGGCACATTCGTCGCCCAGATTCCGACATGAGTTCCATGTTCTACTCCAATAGACAGCATACCTTTTGCCATCCGGTCAACCCGTTCATTGAATTCTTTCCAAGTAAACCGGAGGTCACGGTCCGAATAAACAATATATTCTTTATCTGGCGAAACAGCAGCCCAATGCTCCAGCCACTGCCCTAACGTCTTATTCTGTAAAGCTAACATAACCTGATTCTATTAATACGGGGTATATACTACGCCCAGAATCCGGGCAGAAGAACCTTTTGCTGCATGTACATGATGGGCAACAATCGAATCATAATAAATACTGTCACCAGCTTCCAACTGATACGCATTCTTTCCATATACAATTTCCAGCTTACCTTCCAAGACATAGATAAATTCTTCTCCTTCGTGTGAAGAAGGAACGAAACTTTCACCTTCTGCCGACGGAGCCACATCAATCATAAACGGTTCCATGTGGCGACCCGATTTGTCCTGCGACAAAGAATGATAAGCCATGTGCTTGCGGCCTTCCGTATTGTTATTGGTAAACCCAATTCCATCTCCAACGATATCGCCTTTCCGACAGACAACCGGTCCCAATTGAGACTGGTCATCCAAGAATGTTCCTAAACGAACCCCTAAAACACGGGCAATTTTAATTAGTGGTGCTAATGACGGAAAATCCACATTATCTTCAATGCGTTGAATCTGCTCCACACTCAAACCTGATCTTTCAGCTACATCCTCAATCGAAAGCTGTTTTGTTTCTCGTATATGTTGGATCTTTGATCCGATAATCTTGTTGTCTTTCATATCTGTACTATTATTATTTAGGCAAGACAAAAATAAACTAATTATTTAATATTTCAAATTAATTGGCGAATTTATCTTTTAAATCATTATTATTTCATTTGATAAAAGAATAAAAATAAAGCAGCCAATGAATATTGACTGCTTTTAACCTATTTATAATTTTACTTTCGAATAAAAGAAATGGCAAATCCTCCTCCAGGAGCCAGTTGTATCTGCAACGAGCGGGAATGATCTACCACTTGTTCCGTCTTTTTATAATCAGCAGCTTGTTTCCCGGCATTTATACCATCCGAAAATTGTGTAGACAGAAAAGAGCCTTCGCCTAGGAAGGACAAATCCAAATTGATTGTCCGAGCATTCCAATCAGTCATGCCACCTACATACCAATTATTTCCTACCCGACGGGCCGTTACAATATATTCACCCATTTTCCCCTGAAGGATACGAGTTTCATCAATTCCCGTATTAGGAATCGAGCAGATAAAATCAACACAAGGCTGTTCTTGTCTGTAAATCGTCGGATTATCAGCCAGCATCGTCAATGGTGAATCATGTATGATATAGGCAGCTAGCTGATGACAACGAGTTCCCTGACTCATCGGATTATAATAAATCGGCTGGAAATCCTTTTTCGTTGCATTTCGCATGGCTCCAGGTGTATAATCAACCGGTCCACACATCATTCGGATAAACGGCATGGTAACATCATATTCCATCATATCCTTCTCTATCGTGCTCCACTTCATCTCTTCCATGCCAAACAACGATTCGAAGTTGATAATATTTGGGAAAGTCCGGTTCAAACCGGTCGGCTTATAAATGCCGTGCAGATCCAGTGTCAGATGATATTTAGCCGCCGTCTCGGCAATCCGATAAACCATTTCAACGCCAGTCTGGTCATCCCGGTCCAGAAAATCTACTTTAAACCCACGGATACCCATTGCAGAATATTTCTTGCAGGCTTCTTCCAGCTGATCGTCCAATACATTGAATACCGTCCAAAGAATCAGATCAACCCCTTTACTTTTTCCATAAGCAATCAATTCTTCCAGATTCAATTCTGGAATGACTGTCAGCATATCACCACTCTTCGGATTATACCAACCTTCATCCAGCACAATATAGCCAATCTTGTTTTCTGCGGCAAAGTCGATGTAGTACTTATAGGTATCTATATTAATGCCGGCCTTAAAGTCGACATTCCAGATTCCCCAGTCGTTCCACCAGTCCCAGGCGACTTTTCCTGATTTTACCCACGAATAATCGCCGATCCGATTCGGAGAAGCCAACGCATAAACCAGATTATTCACCGGCATCTGCGTATCATCGCCCGTAATCGCCATGATTCGCCAAGGGAAAGAACGCGTACCCTGGCAACGGGCGATATAATCGGTTCGTTTCGTTACATACTTCATGGCTCGTGAAGCATGTACGCCAAACTCTTCCGGATATTCAGCAAAGTCGGCTTTTAAAGCCTGGGCTTTCGGATCAGCTACGACAAACATGCCCGGATAATTCTCCAAATCCGACTCTAAAATCGTCACCTTAATACCATCACCACAATCAGCAGTCACCGGCAAGAAGGCGATTTTACTGTTACCCGCCTCACTGATCTTGCTTACTGCATAAATATTCTGAAAAGCCATGGCATACGGATCTTTATCGGATGTCGTAAAAGGAAGATAAACAACGTCATCTTCTGCCCAGTTGAAGTCAGCCTGTTCATTGCGGACAATGAAATCTTCCTTTTTCTTTGTTTCCCACCGATAAGCTACACCATCATTATACACCCGAAATGCCAGGGCATAATCACCTTTAAAGGTCACATACATTTCATTATAAGACACATCGAACGACGGACACCGATAATTAAAACAGTCTATATGCTCTTGAAAAGCCTTCTGTTTTACTTTCTTTACTACAGGCGATTGCCCCAAAACTTCGTTACTCAGTTCCAACGCAATCTGATTCTGTTTCATCAATGTTTTCCCATGATACATGACATCATACGAAATATTCTCTTCCACTACGAGCTTCATCTGAATCGCTTTATCAGGCGATGAGACTAAATACTCCTTAGCACTCAATACATTTCCAAGGGATAAAACCAACAAGGAAATCAGGGTTAACAAGCTTCTATGTACCATAATTCTATTCTGTTTTTATCAAATATTATAGGTTGCAAAAATACAGTTTTACCTAATAAAAGCGAACAGATTTCTTTTAATTCATACCATTTCTCTAGTTTTTAATGACAGATCATAAAACATCTGTTTAATAGCATATCAAGTAAATCCTCCCAAAAGGCCAAACCTATTATCATTCCTCGTATATTTGCTCCTAAAACAGATCGTAAAACGTGCAAAACGTCGGAAATACGAGCAACCGGCATAACTAAAAAATCCCATTCTCGGTTTTTACGATCCGAAAGTCAAAAGGACGGAAATTTTCTTTTAGGAGGACATATTGAATGAGAAAAACGAATATTTATCTGTTTGAACTGATCTTCTTCATTATTGGATATACGCAGCAAGTATATTCTCAGGAAAATTCCATTGACTTTCAGAATCCGGTGAGACAAGAGAATGAATTACATTTGAAGTCACCAGAAAAGATATCCTTATCCCCATTCATGCTCGATCCGTCTGTTTATTTTCCTACGTCAAAAGATTTGAATTTACATGCAGAAAATCCTTATGTAATGGAGATAGGTGCTGGCGCATATCTGCTGCAATGGGATCATGGTTCATTATATGGAAGTCATACCCAAAAATCCTTATGGGGATTATTCGACCAAAGGAGTGTAAATCTAAATCTAATCCAACATTATGGATTACTCGATGTGGAAACAGGTATTGCAGCCTATAAATATTGGATGCCAGATAATCCAGAAACACAAATTGGAATTAGCGCATTATTATCTTATCGGTTTAATCCAATTCTCTCGGTTACTGCTTTTGGTAGATATGTGACGAATCCGTTTTATCTATCCATGGCGGCTTATCCTTACATCAACACATCGACTTACGGGGCTTACCTGACTATCAAGAATGAAAAGATGGGATTGGGCTTAGGCGTTCAACGCAAGTATGATCCATTCAGTAGACAATGGATTACAGATCCAATTATTATGCCCAGCTTCAAAATGGGGAAGATAAAAATTCAGATGGATTTCGGTCCAGCTCTACGCAATGGAATCCAGAATTTGATCCACAAAGATCGTTATAACCAAGGGCCTATTATTCCTCATCCATGAATATATTACAATCTACAAATCAAAGAGGATGAATCGCATATTACGACATCCTCTTATCTTATAACAGCCTTTTTAAAGGAATAAATTTATCATTCACTCTATTATTCAAGGAATTTATCTCTTTCGTCCTTAATTTCTATTTGATTCACATATGTGAATTAATCAATTCACGAATATAATTCAATTAATTCACCAATATGAATTGATTACATCACATTGGTGAATTAAATAATATATAATTGTTTTTTCAAGAGTTTTATACTAGATTTGCAAGAGTTTCTCTTTGTTTTCTCCTAGAGCATCTTGCCTGATTTTCCTCTCCAATAAAGACAAATCCTAATTCCACAGGCCATTTCCTTTAATCAAGGCAATATATCCCCATCGGCTTTGTTCTGTGGATCATAAACAGCCACGCCTACCATTGAATCGGCACAACCATAATACAAATACCATTTTCCTTTAAAGAATACCAGGCCTTCGATAAAGACTGTTCCATCCACATACTGACCACTCTTTTCAAAGTCGGCCATAGGTCGGAAGAACGGAACATCCAATCGCCCGATCGCCTGATAAGGATGCTGAAGATCGAACAAGACCTGACCGGCGCTGTATGTACCGGCATTGAAGCGGGGATCTCGTTTCTCGTTGGTTTCGTTCTTTCCATTATATAATAAAAGAATACCATCTTCCGTAATTACTGCCGGAGGACCACATTCGGTCAAAGCGCTGTCAAAGTATTTCTCCCGAGGATAAATAAGTCCGAGCAGCTCGTTTTGATCATCCAACACCGGCTCCCAATTGATCAAGTCATCGGATGTAGCAGCAGCCACCATGTGTTCTCCCCAGTACATCAGATATTTCCCATTTACCTTCGCGATCGTCTGCTTGCCATCCACCAGCTTTGTTACAATCGAACCGGACTTGCAAGCCATATCTTTGAAACGACCGTTATAAGCTTTGGCAAAAGCAGGCCCATGCTTTTCCCACGTAAGCAGATCTCTGGAAGTTGCAACCGACAAACGGGGAACTTCCCGATTCCAAGCGGTGTATAACATGACATAGAGCCCATCTTCCGTCATGGCTACACGCGGATCTTCACAACCGCCCGGCCATTCAAATTCTTTGGTATTATCTTCTGCCGGATACATCACCGGTTTATCATGCCGGACCATCGTAATACCATCCGTACTCTCAGCCAAACCAATTCTGGAAGTACGCATACCAATACCTTTAGCGGAATTATCTTCTGCCCGATACAACACACAGATCGTATCACCCTTTAAGGTAGCTGCCGGATTAAAGGTATCACTTTCTTCCCAACCGACAAGTTCTTTCCGCATCGGACAGTTGAATTTACTCTCTGGCCGAGGCTGAATAATCGGATTCACGCCTTCCGGTCTCACAAAACCACCCAATGCCCATTCCGGAAGGACATTCGTTTTAGCAGATTGCTCTGCCGTCTGGTTTGCCTCTGACTTTTTCCCTGAGCAGGAGAAAAAAGCTGCAGCCAAACAAACCAAAGCCATTACATGTAATTGTTTCATATCTTTCATTTTATAATCACCTGCCTACAATATTTCCAGACAATATTTCCCCTAATAAAGAATACAAAGAATCTACAACTTGATATGAAGACTCATACCGTCTTTTATGTTTTTCTTACAACAGATCTTATCATCTGTTTCTACGACCACGAAGAGTCCTTTCTCCGTTCGTTTTATCTCAACGTCAAATACACTACCAAATGCCTGAATCCTATTCAGACTCATCTGATTCCATTCTGCCGGCAAACGAGGAGTCAAGACAAACGATTTAAACCCAGTCGGACGAATACCAAACAAACCTTCTGTAATAATCCGGCAATATAGTCCACTTTCAGCCGACAAATGTCGCTGATTACCTTCCGGCCATGCTTCAATGGCATAAGGAACATGTTCGCCCAACAACCGCTGACCGGAGTAAAACTTCAGATATTCCGTTGCCTTTTCTGTTTCTCCACACGCATACACACCACGAAGCGCATATAAAGTAGAGCGATCCCAAAACGTTTCACTACCAGCTTGTGTCAGAAGTCCGTTCTCGGTCCATAACCGAGGAGAGAACAACGCCCGTACAGTTTCATCTTTCCGGTCAAAGATATTCACCGTCAAAGGGATGCAAATCCACGAACGCAGCACATCATTTCCTTTATAATATTGATACGTTTGGAAACCTTCCACTTCCGCTCCAAAAAACTTTTCAATATTTGCTCTTAAAGATTTAGCCTCACTGGCATACCGTTTCAACAATTTACTCTCTTTTTTCAATTCTTTCCCCAAATACACAGCCGAATTCAGGGCATCATAATACAAAGAAGATGTACACAGGTTCGCATCACCAGCCGGGAAACGCCCTTCCAATTCATCTGAATCAGATGCTACTACTCCGTCAGCATTCACCTTCCGATGACAATATTCCAAACACCACTCAATAAGCGGCCACAACTGCTCGGCTTCCTCTTTACTGCCTCTCTCCAAAGCATATCGCGAAGCTCCATAAGCAATCATGGCAGCATCACCGCGATCGCCGGCTCCTCCCCAGACATCCGTTCCTTCAGCAATAATCGAACTAGGCAGAGGTTTATACGCATCATTCATAAAACGGGCAAACTGCAAATAAGCATTCAATGCCGATTGATTTCCTTTATCATATCCCAAAAACGGGAAGAAAGGATTGATATATTCAGCCTGATCATTTGCCCAAATCGCTGCATAATAAGATTCTCCACCCGGACCATGTAACAATCCGCAAGCGGTATCATAGATACTTTCTGCTCCTCTGATTTTAGCAAAGGCAAACATCGTATTGATCACCGGATCTGGAGTATTCAACACCAACTTTCCCCACAACTCCTGAATGAAAGCCTGGCGTTTGCTTAATTCACGCTCTATATCTGGAGTCTCTTCCGATTCTCCCTGTTTATAGCCTGCCGTATAAGCATAAAAAGAAATGGACTGCCCGGGTTGCAATGAAGTATATGTTGCTCCATTCAATGCCTGAATAATCCGATAACTGCCATTTACGCCTTTCTCAGCAGCAGTCGTAATTACATTCTTAACCTGATTAATCTCGACAGTAACAACTTTATTACCCTTATTCTCCAATACATATTTCTCACAAAACATCGGTTGGGTTGTAGAAGGGAATAAAATGCGCGTCAAACCAACGACTCCCTGTCGAGTAGGTAAATCACTTTCCACTTCCATCGTTCCATCCAAAGAGATACTACGTACCTGTTCCTTGATCTGAGCATTATTAATCAACACATTCTCCAACGGATTCCAGCTCAACTTTCGCATCAGACTTGCATGAGTATCATTCGGGATCGTTCTAAGCATTGGCCAAACCATACCTCTGTTCAAAAGGAATCTTCCATCATCATCAACACCATAACGAACCACCGTTGAGACTTTTAGGCCACTCATCTCAATATGATCACTATGAGCTTTATCTCCCGATTTTATTTTCCACGTGATTCCTCCATTCTGATTCAAATGCCATCGCTGCTGAGCATATGAGCAAACAGAACAAACAATTACAAAACATATAAACAAGGCTACTTTTTTCATGGATATCAAATCAATGTATTTCTTTCTCACAAAAATAGACACTATTTCCTAAAGTAGAATTCTATTAACGGGATTATTTTAAGGCCTGAAGAAACCATTCGTCCTTACATTGTGAAGCTAAGGAGATATTATTTAAATCAATAAATAAAAACAATCAAGATTTATAGAAAAACTATGATTTACGAAAAATAGTTCAAAAACTAATATTGTGCTTAATCGATGATAAATTGTAAATCTGCAAACACTCTCGTGTGTCTTAATATAATGTTCTTTAGGTTTATAACCTGAATATTTGTGTTTTTATAAGCTACGGAAGATCATACAAAATCTTCCGTAGCAAAAAGAATCTATTAATTATTTTATCTGCACAACTGGAGTATAAACATACTGATCAGATTCTGCTGGCTTTACACCAATTCGTGCGTATAAAGCAACTGCAGAAGCCGCATCATCATTACCAGATAAATCTAAAGACATAGATAAAGTACCTTCCGAAACATCCGTTAATTCCTGACGAGCTAAATATGTACCTTCATCCACAAAGGCAGTCTCACTTACAAGTAAAAGTGCGCTGCTTATTGACGAAGTTTCTACGACTTTAGTTACCAATGTTGAACCATTTACAATATTTCCATTCAGAGAAAAATTTTCTTCAGCCAATGTATAATATGGTGTTACAGGCAGTTCACAAGTTGTATAGCCATTTACATTCACTACTATTGTATCAGTACTATTCAGCCAAGGTCCATTTCCAGAACGAGTAATTAATTTATATTGCCCATTAAATAAAATAGCCTTGAAAGAACCATCCTGAGTCAAATAGACAGGAATAGGGTCATGCTTTTCATATCCATCCTGATATAATTGAACCTGCACAGCATCTGCCGTTCCTCTGACACCTATTGATTGATTATTATAGACTACCCGTCCCTCTAAGGTCGATTGAGGTTCATCATAATTATCCAAACCACAACCCGTGGCCAATAGCATGCATAATACAGTTGAAAATATGTTTGTTATTATTTTCATAATATTCTTATTTTAATTATATTATTGATACGGATTCTTTACAAACTTTGGATTGTTATTCACCCAATTCAAATCTACAAAATTATAATAATTTTTCATTTGGAAATATCGAGGATATGGTTCTGTATTTACCTGTTGCTTAATAAATACCCATTTACCATCTGCCGGATCTCCAGGAGCATTTACTCGGTAAGGATATAAAGCCCATTGCTGAGCATTTGGATCATTTGTAACACCATTCCAAACCTTGTCTGCCAAACGCCAACGTTTCATATCCCAATAACGATGATCTTCAAAAGCGAACTCAACTCGATTTTCTCGAACAATATCATCTAATGTAACGCTTTCCAATGGCTGAATACCTGCACGATCACGAATCACATTAATATATTTCACTGCATCCGCATTATTACCTAACTCAAATGAAGCTTCACAGGCAATCATATAAGCTTCAGCAATACGGAAATATGGCCACCACAACTCAGAATTACGTCCTCGAGTAGAAGCTAAAGAGGTTTCATCTATAAACTTACGATAAAAGAATCCTGTCTTATTAACATACTGATTATTATTGGCAATTGGACCATTCACAGATGTAATAGTTAAGCCATTAGCATCTTTAGAATCTTGAGTAGATACTAAAGTTGTCCATTTACCATTTTGCTTTATCAACTGTCCAGCCTGTAATACAACCTCAGTTCCCTTAAAATTAGCTCCAGGATAAATTACAGTACCCCATAAACGGCCATCTTTATTAGCAAAAGCATCTTCCGGTTCATCATAAAATACATAATCACCATTCGCTTCTTGTATCTTAATTGCACCATTCCGATTATCAATGTATTCAAAAGCTTCTACCAAATTTAAAATGGGTCCACCATAGCAACGATCGATATCTTCTGCATGAGAAGCTGGAATATTAAACTTCGTAAATTCAACCGTTTTGCCTGGATATTTATAATCACAAGACCATATTACTTCTGTATTACCAGTTTTCACATTAATAGCATTATAAAATGCTAATCCTGGATCATTCGCATCTGTCATCAATGTATATACTCCACTATTAATAACTGCAGTAGAAGCTTCCAAGGCCGTCTGATAATATCCTTGTGCACGATCAGCAGGAATTCCAACTTCCCCCCCAGCTGTTTTTATAGGAGATGGCATTTTATTATTATAGTTTGCCAACGATCCTGCATATAAAGCAGCTCGAGCCTTTAACATTAAAGCAGCCCATTTTGTTGCTCTCGCAGCATTAGTTGTCGGTTCAACTGGTAACATATCAGCGATCTCAGAACACTCAGAAATAATATAATCATACAGTTCAGCTTCTGTTGAACGTGGGATTTGCATGTTTTCAATTTCCATACCTGGATATGTAAACACTTCATCTCCAACAATAGGCATACCACCAAGACCACGTCCCATGCAGAAATAAACCCATGCCCGAAGGAAACGAGTTTCACCCTCTAACCGCTTCTGCTCACTTTCTTCCAAAGCTGTTGTTGTACGTATTCCGGCCAAAAATTGATTTAAATCACGAATAAACTCATAATCATAAGTTCTCCAACGATCTTCCTCGAACTCAGTACGAGTATCTGGACCGCCATCACAACGCGCAGCCTCATCCAAGATCGTCATAGAATATGATCCATCACCATCTTTCGTTCTTTGCCCCCACTGCTTTCCTTCCATTCGACCGTAATAATTTGCCAAAACAGATTTAATCATAACTGCATCGTTGAAAATCTGTTCATTTGTCAAAACATCATCTGGTTCTTGTTCCAAAAAATCCTTGCAACTATTCAACGATAATGTCAGTGATGTAACCGCTGCGATAGTTAATATATATTTCAATTTCATAATCCTTAGAATTTAACATTTAAACCTATATTAATAGTACGCGTAGTAGGCGTCACCAAACCTGAATCCTTAATAACCTCCGGATCTGTACCAGGAATATTTGAAATTGTAAACAGGTTCTGTGCAGACAGATAAATACGACAATCTTGCATCCATGCCTTTTCTAACCATAACTGCGGTAAAGTATAACCGATCTCAAAATTCTTCAGTTTAATGTAGCGAACTCTCTGAATCCAGAAATCACTATCCCAATAATTACTATGAGAACTATTACCAATTAATGGCATTGGATATTTTCCAGAGATTAATTCACTATTTGCATCCCAAATATCAGCCAAAGTCCAAGTATCCTCCAACATATATTGTGGCATATTACCACCATCATGGAACGGCAATTTATTTTCATAATTTGGTGCATAAGATGATAACGCAGAACCTGTAAAGTCCAATGCAATATCAAAGCCCTTCCACGAGGCACTAAAGTTAATACCATAACTCAAAATTGGGTTAAAATCACCACTCGTATTATATCCAATCGGACGTTTATCCATGTCATTGATTACACCATCTCCATTTTGGTCCACATACTTTATATCTCCTGGACGTAACGTCGTATTACCATGGTCATCATTATCAATCGGCCAAGAAGCAATTTCTTCCCAACTTGTAAATTGCCCATCTGATTCATAGCCCCAAAAGATTTGATCATAACGATGAACCGTACCATTTCGATATTCATCCCAAGAGTTACTATAACGCTGTTTATATCGATCCCATACATATTTACGGGATAAAGTCATATTACCTCCTATAGAATAATAGAAATCATCCACAGAATCATTCCAACGCAAGCTCATATCAACACCTGTATGAACATCAGATTCTAAGTTTTCTTGTGGTAATGTAAATCCGACTTCTGAAGGTAACAATAAATCATAACGTGAAGCTGGCAAACCGGTACGTAAACGACGGAAATAGTCAAAAGATCCACTTAAACGATTATCCAAAAATGAAACGTCTAAACCAATATCCAAAATCTTAGCTTTAATCCAAGACAAAGTAGTTACAGGCAGTCCTCTTGGCTTTGAGCCTATCACATACTCACCATCTATTACCGAACCACCATTCTTATATGTGTATCCAGACAAATAGTCAAATGCAGCATAAGCACTACCCAAATCATCATCACCAACTAAACCATAAGAAGCACGAATCTTCAAATCATTAAAGATATCAGACACTTTCCATTCTTTCCAAAAAGATTCTTCAGAGATACGCCATCCTACAGATGCCGAGGGGAAGAAGCCCCAACGATGTTCTGGCGGGAATTTCCAAGAGCCATCATAGCGCGCTGAAAACTCTAATAAATACTTATTGGCAAAATCGTAATTAAAGCGACCCAACCAACCCATTCTTGCCTCTGTTTCGTTACCTTCATCATTATAAGTATCCATCGTCTCGTAATCTATCAGATGCAATGAATTAGCAGTAGGCACACTGTGTACCCATACATTAGGAGTATTTAACTTAGAAGATTCAAAACCTACAACAGCATTCACATTATGTTCACCAAACGATTTAACATAATTCAACTGAATATTTGCAGTTAACTCTTCGTTATGTCCCATCGTTCTCTCACGCCAAGGATTATTATTTTCAAATATTACAGGATATGTATCAGTTGCCTCATCATACCCATAAAGTTTATAGGTATATTCCTGATTATTCACAATCTGATTCGCATAATAATAACCAAACAAAGCCTTCGCTGTTAAACCATCAAATATCTTATATTCAGCATTTAAGTTTAGCTGAATAACTCTCCAGTCCTTCTGATATTTACCTGACTTCTCATAATTCAACCAACCAAAATTAGTTGCAGGGTTTGTAGAGGTCTGCGTCGGATAATCAGGATTATCATTTGCAAATGGTCGTTTTGTAGGCAAATTACGATAAGTACCAAATACAGGCATCCAATAATCATCCTCTTCTGGAACTCCTGGATTGACAGTCGTTTCGATACGTCCATTCATAGATGCACCTATCTTTAATTTATCATTAATTTGCGATTCAATATTCATTTGAACATTTGTACGATGGAAACCACCATAATTAACGATCATGGCATCTTGATTCATGTGCCCTAAAGAGAAATAATAATTAATCTTATCGGAACCACCAGAAACATTAGCACTAGCATAATATTGTGGAGAAGTATTCCATATGTAGTCATACCAATCGAATGGCACATATCCTTTTTCAGTTCCTTGCATCCATTTTGCATAATCTTCTTGCGAATAAGTACGTGAAGCTACATTTTGAACTGTTTCAGAAGCTATATAATGACTTAAATAAGTCGAGACATCTGCAGGTTTAGCAAATTTAGATGGATTCTGCCAACCATAATACATATTAATACCTACTGTATTTTTTGTATTTCGTGAACCTTTCTTCGTCGTTACAACAACAACACCATTGGCTGCACGCACACCATAAATAGAAGCAGAAGCATCTTTCAAAATAGAGATAGATTCTATATCATGGAAGTCGATATTATTAAACTGACCTTCATCTTTTACAACTCCATCTATCACATACAACGGAGTACCCATATTACGAATCTGCACTTTGGTTGTTGCTCCCGGACGACCATCCGTCTGCCGAAAGTTAACACCTGCAATCTTTCCAGCTAGCGCTGTAGAAGCATTTGCAGCCGTTACCTTTACCAAATCTTTTGCACCAACAGATGAAATAGCACCTGTCAAAGTTGCCTTTTTCTGGGCTAAACCGAAACCTGTTACTACAACTTCATCCAAAGTTTCCGAATCTTCTCTTAAGGTAATTGTCAAATCCCCGTTTCCAGTCACTCTAACAGACTGACTTACAAATCCTATATAAGAGACCTCTAAAACAGCCTGGTCTGATACATCTAATGTAAAAAGGCCATCCATATCTGAGATCGTTCCATTTGTTGTACCTTTTTCAACAATATTGGCCCCAATTATCGGTTGACCAGATGCATCCAGGATTTTTCCTTTAATAACTTTCTTCGATTGTTGAGTTTCGAAATTATCGGCAATCGAGTTTGAATTATTCCTACTATTCCGAGGATACAATAAAATTTGGTTCTGAGAGATTTCATAAGTCAATCCCGTCGAATCAAAAATTGTATTTAAAACTTCTCGCAATGATTCATTCGATGCATTCAAACTAACACGAACAGATAAGTCCACCTTATTTGCATCATAAAAAAATGAATAACCACTGGCCTTCTCTATTTTGTTCATTGCCTCGCTCAAAGACACATTCGAAAACTGAACAGATATCGTATTCATTGTTTCCATCTGTATCTCAGAACTTTGTACATTTGGAGCTAATAAAACTAAACTTAATGACAAAGGGATTCTCCATATTTTCCCCTTGACAAAACCAAGCAAATGCTTTTTCATAACTTTCACATTAAGATTAATAAATAATTACCACTATACCACATATCAAACTATGTTTTTCATGTTATTAAACTTTTCCCATAGGCCATAAATTTAAAGATTAAACAAAATTTTAATATTAGTTCCAAATATTATTCTAATCAAATGTTTCTTTTCATAACATTTATCGCTAATACAAAAATAGAGTCGCACAAAATCTATTTATCCCCCATATAAATTCTATTTTTAACTAAATAAGTCTTGTATTCTATCATTCATTGATTACCAAAATACTGTCCTCATTAAAATGATACTGCACAGGAGAAATACGGGAAATTAAGCGCATTACCTCTTCTATAGGCTCGTCTGTCAAGGTAAAAGTAAAAGCATGATCTTCTGATATATTTTGCCCAACAATTATTCTTATATCATACCACTTTTCTAAATATTTCATGACTTCCACTAAAGTTTTTTTCTCTATACTTAATGTATCTTTTGCCCAAACTGACTCAAAACAGGCATCTATTTTTTTAGTTTCAATATTTTTTCTTCGAGGTGAATAAACAGCCATTTCTCCCGGCTTAATTTTCTTTAATAAATGATCTTTTTCTACAGCAACAGAACCTCTCAACAATGAAACTTTTGTTTCTCCAGTCAAGTCTTCTTTTACCGTAAAAGCAGTACCAAAAACCCGCACTTCTATATCTTTAGTTTCTACAATAAATGGTCTCTTAGCATCCTTATAAACATCAAAGAAGGCCTCTCCTTCCAAATGTACTTTCCGGTTTACTGCATTATTTTCTATAAAACAAGTAATAGTTGAACCTTTTTTTATCTATATAATTGAACTGTCAGGCAGAAGTATCTTTGATTTTCCTGTAAGAGCGGTATAAACCGTTGGTACAAATTCTCTTTCATTTGCCTTATACCTATTTAAATAATAATAAAGCCCTGCCACAAATAAAACCGCAACAGCTACCCAAGCAAAGCGCCTCCATACAAACCAAACGGAACGTGTCTTCTGCTGATGCAGACGTTGCTCCATCTTATTCCATAAAGAGTCAATATCCTGTTCTTTCTTATTTTCAAGCTGATTCCCCAATAATACAATCCATAGTTTTTTTAATGCAGCATACATTTCTTTCGAAGAGGTAGAACTGTTCATCCACATAGATAATTTTATTTTCTCCTCCTCACTTAAATTCCCTTTAAAGTCTCTCAACAAAAGTCTCCAAGGAATATCTCTATCCGAATTTTTTTCATTATTCATATATAATGCGCTATTAATCTACAATTTGAAATCTTGATTTATTTTCTTTCTGCTGAACACGTCGGTATATTGACAACGAATTATTATCCACCTTGCCTGTAATAAACTCCGGAATATTATATGACTTTAATAACGTCTGATAATAACAGACATCTTTTTGCGGGAGCAAGAATGGTTTTCCAAATCTTCCATCAGCAGAAAAATGGGCTATATAAGGCCGGGTATACAATCCATCCATACGTCTGCTACTAAAAATGACCCAACGTCCCGACGAAGACCACGAATGATAGCTTTCAGTATCAAAACTATTTACATTCTCTGCATATCGACCTTCTCCTGAATGTAAATCTATAACATATAAATCGGCATCCTTATGCCAAATGGGGAAAGTTCCATATGCAGAAACCGTTCCCAGCAAATAGCGGCCGTCTGGAGAAATCCGTGGAAAAGAAAAACTCTTATTTTCCTTATCCGCAAAAAATAAAGTATCAATAGTCTTGCCAATATGACCTGAACCTTCGTCAAAAGGAATACGACACAGATTATATTTTAAATTCTGAATAGAATCTGGGACACTTTTAGCTTTTGCAGAACAAAAATACAAAAACTTTCCATCTGGAGAAAAAGCCGGAAATGTTTCATAAGCACCATCCTGGGCTATCCGTGGAGAAGATATAATCAAGTGTTCTTTTACATTATACACAATGACATCCGAGGCCTTATCAAAAACCTCAACTCTTTGTGTCGGATGAAAACCCTGAGAGGTTTTATTTGTTGAAAAAGCTATATAATTTCCGGAAGGATGCCAATAAGGATAGACCAGAGGAGATATGGTCTCTTTGACTTTTGTATCAATAAAATCAATATGATCTTCATCAACAATAACAGTTCCCCCATACGTAGAACGCATATGGAACATATAATGCCGGGGATTCCAATTACAGAACGAATGACAATTCATGCAATTATTCCCAGTCGAAGTATTTTCTATAATAACACTTTGATCAAAATTCGTCAGATTCCGTTGATAAATACCCATCTGATTCCAGATCTCATATCCCGGCTCAATTAAACGATAAGCGATATATTCATCTATCATATCCGTTGATACTTCAATTGAAAAAGGGGCAAAAGCCACCTGATTGCCTTTTCGGTCCACAACAACTGTTACGTTTACAGACTTACCTTTTGCCTGCTGCAAAAAGTCATGCCATTCTTTTATAGGAACAGAAGTCTGATTATTCGAAGCTTTAACCACTAAAGAATGATCATCCACCTCATATTTAACAAATGACAGTTTTTCTCCTTTCACTGAGAAATTTAATGGAGCAATATTATAAGGGACAGTAATATTTTTATAATCAGGAACGATCACAACTTCTTCTTTCAAATGCTGATCTACTGTATAATCATTCTTACAAGAAGAGATTATTACTACCGAGAAAAACACTAAGAAAATGTATTTCATTTCTCACCTCCTTACTTCTTAAATAACAAATAAAACCAATAAGTTTTACCATGCGCTCTCTTCATCTCTTCAACAAAGTTTATATACCCACGTTTGTCAGCCAAATCTTGAGAAAAAGAACCATACGCCTGCTCAGTCGCCAAACTCACTCCCATTTTAGCCCAATTTCCAGGGGTATCTTGTTCTAATGCGATTACAGCCTGTTGTTCATTTAACGATAACTCGGGCCATATATCTGTATGATAATACGCATCATACAACTTCTTAAATGCAGATAAATCCTTATTTAGCAAAATAAAACCAACCCAATATTCAAACGCCATTCTATTCTGAGGATTATTCGTAACCAACAACTTCAAGGTATACATAAAATTGGAAGACACTGCATACGAACCGTGCCCTCGTAATGACAATCTTTTTGCTACATATTCTTCATTGGCAGCAATTAACGAATCCCCTAAAAATTGTCTCTGTTTTTCAGCCCAGCTTTTATAAAAAAAAGTATTCTCCAGTAAAGCTATATACTTTTCTGCCACCCGATAATTACCCTCTATAATATTGGTTTCAATCAGCCTTTGCATCAAACGGACATTTCCCTTCGTGCTCGTAACATATCCCTCAAATGCAAATTTTTGTGAGGACGCTATATCTCCTACTTGATAACAAATATCAGAATAAATCATTGCCGACATCAATGAATTGTCCCATTCTGACAACAAAGATTTACTTCCATTCTGTGGAAATGAAAACATTTTATTTCCAAGCTCGCCTTGACATGCCAAAGCCAAATTCAATACATTCATAGTCAGATCAGACGCTCTTTCCTCATTAAATGTTGCAATTATCTTATTCCACTGTTGATTTCTTAAATACCAATCGCGTTCATAACTATATAATTGCATTCTGTCCTGCGTGTGATAAACACCGTACAAGCCTCCCAGCAGCAGAAACAATGAAAACATCATACTCCACAATTGAGGTATTCTCTTTTCTGACAACCAACATCCCAATAATATTGAAAGAAGGCAGCTGCCCCAAACGTAGTACACCTTCTGTGCTTCCGGTAAAAACTCACAATAGAAATCAGGTTTAATTATTTGCCGACCATCTACAGCCCAATTCATTCCCAAAGGAAGAATGATCCATACACCACCAGCAATCAGAAAAGAAGCAATAGTTCCTATCACATGCGTTCTATGTAATTTCCACTCACAGACAACCAGTCCTGCTATAAATAAAGAATAAACCGGACCAGCCAATAAATACACTAAAGATAAAAGAAAGATCCCCAACAGCCATCGGTTAGATCGATGGATATTCTTCAAATAGATCAACCAGCCACTAAAACACATCAGACAAGCAATGGAACCTGACAGATGGTAATATAAATTGGTATGTAAAAAGACTAAGCCAATAATCGGGATTAAAGCAAGGGAATCTACCCACAAAAGATTCTTTCCAGACAATTCACATAAAACTTTTTTCCCTATATATCCAATTGACACTAAAAGCAAAGAAGTAAATAGAGCGCCAAAAAACGGGACAATATAAAACTGCCGAAAAAAACCGGCCAGATAATCCACTAACCCTCCTGGAACCAGCACCGTATCCCATACATATTGCCTGGTCAACTGAAACAACTGCAATTGCTCTTGATAGAAAAAAAAGTATGAATACTGACATTGCAAAAATAATCCTATTCCAATAAACACCAAGCCCCAATATATAAGACTATTCCGTTGCATATCTATCTTTCTTTTTATATATCTATAATTAATAGACGCCATTTGTAAAATTACCCCCTAAGCATCTTATTTCTCTTATGAATATTTTTCATTCAGAAATTTCCTGATTTTCTTTAATGCAATAGTTATCTGATTTTCCACTGTTTTTTCAGAAATATGCATTTGTTCGGCCAGCTCTTTATTACTTAACAATTCAATCCTACTTTTTAGAAATATTTGCCTACACCGGTCAGGTAATAATGAGACGGCTTCTTCTATCAAAACTGATAATTCTTTTATTTCTAAAAAAGAAGTCTCATTCTCTTGTCCAAGATCAAAATCCGGCATTTCCAACAAATAACATTGTTCTTTCTTAGTCCGAAAATACGAGATAACCTTATTCCGGGCAGATTGAAACAAATAAGCTTTTAAACTTGTGTGAATTTTTAAAGAGAATCTGTTCTCCCACAAAGACATAAAAATATCTAACACCAATTCTTCAGAAGACTCTGGATCATGTATAAAATAACTTATAAAAGATCTTAGAGGCTCAGCATAGTAATAAAACAGGCGCTTGAAAGCTTTCTGATCACTACCTTTCAATAATTCTAAAATTATGTCTTCATCTTCTTTTCTCATCAATCGCCTACTTTATTTGTGTTCAAATCTAAAAGTCCGACAAAAATAAATAATTTTCTATTACATTAAAGCCCCACAATGTAATATAAGATATATGTTACATGGCTTTTCGCCAAACAATATACTTCATATACAATAGAAATTTATTTTCTGCTACAATTTTCAATCCGAATAATCCCCCAAACTCTTCATTAAATAGTATAGAATTCTTAGGAAGTATCTTATAAATTATTTAAGTCACAAATGTGAATTAAATAATTCACCTATATAAATTAATTAAATCACTATTATGAATTGATTAATTCACATTGGTAAATTAATTAGTTTATCAAGAATAAATGAAGAAAAGATAGGGGTAAAACAGTAAAAACAAAAAAGTCATGCTTTATTTCCTTCTGTGTTTTGGAAGGGATAAATCATGACTTTCACTTGTTTATCAATAATTTATTCTGTTTCGTCCGGCAAATAGAATTCAAAATCGGCATCATGATCGCAGGTCAGTGTGCCGTCTTTGAAAACTAATTGGGCTACTTGGATAGACGAACGGCGCAAGTCGTAGGGAACAACCCCGTTTTCGCCCAACGGAGCTTCGTTGTGACTTTTGCGTCCCGGATGTGTGAAATAGAAGATATAAGCCCGATGGTTCGTTACAACGACATCGGCATGAGCACCGCTGGGTCTATCTTCCGGCCGCGAACTGGCTTCCCCTAAAATCAGCCCTTGTTTTTCCCATTTATCCAAGTCCTTGGAACGGTAGATACGAAGTCCTTTCCATTCATCGGTCAGCATCCAGAAATATCCGCGGAACCGAAAGACATTCGGACCTTCGTGTGCATCTCCGTCAATGACAACCTTCGAGGCCGACCAGTCATGCAGGCTCTTGCTTTCTGCCATCAAGGTATGAGAACCAGCCGCCTCATCTTTATACCACATACGCCAACGGCCATCCGGCTTCTGATAAACCGTAGCATCGATCACGGAATTAGACGAAAGCTTCAACGGGCCTTCACACTTCCAGTTCCATAAATTACGACTGGTGTAATGCACAATCTGTTTATCGCCGCCCCAATGACTACGAACCCCACGAATGTAAGCCACAAACATGTGGTATTCGCCATCCCGATAAACCACTTCAGGAGCCCAGAATGTATTATGACCGTCTTCGAATTCCAAGTCTAATGCTCCCCTGTACACCCAGGTTTGTCCGTGGTCTGTCGATTCAGCCACACCGATTTTCGTACCATAGCAATAGGCCACGTCCGGCGCATCCAGGTTTGCACGGCGCTGTGTATATAACATCCACCAGCTTTTGGCTTCCTTATTCCAGACAACTACCGGATCAGCCGCGCCATCGGTTACCGGATCCCGGTACAACGGCGCCGGAGCTTTATGAATCACATCCTGTGCATGAACCGGCCACCCCATGAGAAAAGACAATCCGATGCACAAACAAATACGCAATAAAGTAAAATGTTTCATTTTCATTGTTTATTAAAGATCCTAATTAATTGAACAGGGTTATTTCTAAAACTCCCGAATTCCGATTTGAAAGCCCACGGCTTTTGAAAACGAAACTCGGGAGTTTTATAAGCGAAAGAAAGAACACAATTCAATATTCTTCCCTATATTTACTCTCTTCTTTATCTTCCAATATACTTAAATAACTCTTGTAGCGGGATTCGCTGATATAATGTTCCTCTACAGCCCGCAACACGGCACAGCCCGGTTCATGCCGATGCGTGCAGTTTCCAAACTTGCACCCGGCAGAAACTTTGAATATTTCAGGGAAATAATGAGAAATCTCCGCGTCTTCCATATCAATCGTTCCAAAGCCCTTGATACCCGGCGTATCGATCAGATAGCCGCCTTCGGGCAAAGCCACCATCTCCGAAAAAGTCGTTGTATGCATTCCTTTGTTATGATACTCAGAAATATCACCGGTACGCAGACTCACACCCGGAATCAGTTTATTGATAATCGTCGATTTTCCCACACCCGAATGCCCCGATAAGACTGTTATCTTATCTTTCAAATCAGCTCTTAAGCCATCCAATCCTTCTTCGGTCTTGGCGCACAATGTCGTACACGGATAACCGATAGACGTATACAAATGAATTAAGCCCTGCATATATTCCTTATCTTCCGCCTTATACCGGTCAATCTTATTGAAGACCAGCTTAACAGGAACCCGATAAGCTTCGGCCGTTGCCAGAAAACGGTCAATAAAAACAGTTGTGGTAATCGGGTAATTGACTGTCACAATCAGCATCGCCTGATCTACATTAGCGGCAATAATATGCGCCTGCTTAGACAAATTTGACGCCCGGCGAATGATATAATTCTTCCGTTCCTCAATCTGACAGATAAAAGCCGTTCCTTCGCGGTTTTCTTCTATTTCAACCCGGTCGCCAACAGCCACCGGATTGGTCGTCCGAATACCTTTCAAACGGAAATTACCTTTGATCTTGCTTTCAACGCATCTTCCGTCTTCCGTAAAAACGGTATACCAACTACCCGTATTTTTAATTACCAGACCTTTCATTAAACCGTCATTATTTCTTTTTCTTTGGCAGCATACAGTTCATCCACCTTCTTGATAAATTTATCATGAACCTTCTGAACTTCTGCTTCAGCATCTTTTTCTACATCTTCCGGAACACCGTCTGACTTAATACTCTTCTTCAACGCTTCGATAGCATCACGACGGGCGTTACGAACACTGATCTTCGCCGTTTCTGCCTCCTGCTTAGATTGCTTAGCCAATTGACGGCGGCGCTCTTCAGTCAACGGAGGAATTCCCAAACGGATGATTTCACCATTGTTCTCAGGTGTAATACCTACTTCAGAGTTCAAGATCGCCTTTTCAATTTCCTTGATCAGGTTCTTTTCCCACGGAGTAATTACGATCGTCTTTGCATCTGGGGTATTGATGGAAGCCACATTGCTCAACGGAGCCATGCTGCCATAATAAGGAACTCGTATTCCATCCAGAATTTTCGGATTGGCTTTACCTGCACGAATACGTGCCAACTGTTCATCCAAATAAAGGATAGCAGATTCCATCTTTTCTTCTGCTTCTTTCACAAACTTCTTTGTATCAACCATATCTGTACCAAATTTATTCGTTTTTATAATCAAGATTATTTTTATTGCTTGCATCACTCTCCGTAAATATCCAGATTTTTCTGGTAGCTGAAAACCTGTTTCCTTACGAATTTTTAATTATAAACAAAGGTAATGAAAAGAATTTAAACTTTGCAAGCGGTGACTCTATTTTTGAGACCTGCTTTATTGACAAAGTAAATGCAACTCAACCACTTTTCCCAACCGCGAACATGCCAGGTCGCGAACATCAGTCATCCAATGAATGCGGATGCTTTCTGAAGTAGACAGATAAATAGGTCAAATATACGGCTCCCAGTCCGAGAATGATCAAGGCGCCGGCCTGCGATTCAATCCAGTCAGACACGATGCCCATAGGCACAACAAACAAAGCGCCGCCACACAAGCCCGTAATCATCAGACCCGACACTTCATTTTTGTTATCAGGAAAAGTATTTAACGCTTTCGAAATTAAAATAGAAAAGATATTGGCATTGCCGATTCCTAAAATCAACAACACAGCATACAACTGCTCAAGCGTAGAAGCAAAAGACAAGCCTATCAGAGCCAGCAACAGACCGAAGACACTCCAGCGGAAAAAGCGTTCGGACGCTATGTATTGCAACACCACTGCCCCAATCAAGCAGCCAATCGTCCGGGAAAGGAAATACACACTGCCGGCCATACTGGCATCGGCAACCGAAAAGCCCAGCCGCTCTACAAAAATCTTAGGAGCCGTCAGGTTAATTCCCACATCTATTCCGACATGACATATAATGCCTATCCAAATCAAGCGGATCAATGGATTTCCAAGTAATCTGCCATAACTTTTCAAGGAGTCACTCTCGGAATAATCATCCAACTCTTCAATAGAGGTAAAGCCCAAGCCAATGATAGAAACCAATGTGATTAATAAAAAGATGGGATATAATTCACGCCACTCATCCATCGTGAGTGCCGCCCAACTGGCAATAAACGGGGCCAAGAAAGAAGCTATGCCCTTGATGAACTGTCCAAAAGAAAGAGAACTTGCCAAATGCCGCTCGGATACAACATTCGATACCAGCGGATTCAACGAAACCTGCAACAAGACATTTCCTATACCTAACAGGGAGAAAGAAATCAGCATCATGACAAATTCATAATGCAACAAAGGTATCAGCAAGGACACGGTTGTTATAAACAGACTCAATAATACCGTCTTGCGTCTGCCAATGTAATTCATCAAGATTCCGGCAGGTATGGAAAACAGCAAGAACCACAAAAAGACCATTGCCGGACACAAATTGGCCATTGTGTCCGACAAGGCAAAGTCTGCTTGCATATGATTGGCTGCGACTCCCACCAAATCCACAAACCCCATCACAAAGAAAGAAAGCATGACCGGGATCAGGATCAATGATGAACTTGTCTTCTTCCTTCTCATAAGAAATCAGTCTGAAAAAGTATCGTTAATTATGCACATACGTACCGATGTCTTCGCCATCCATCACTTTCTTCAGATTTCCGTTCTTGTCCATATTAAAGACAATAATCGGCAAGTTATTTTCTTTACACATGGTCGTTGCGGTCAGATCCATCACTTTCAAGCCACGTGTATAGATTTCATCATAGGTAATATCAGAAAACTTCACAGCAGTCGGATCTTTCTCGGGATCTGCCGTATAAATACCATCTACACGTGTTCCCTTCAACATCACATCTGCTTCAACCTCTATACCGCGCAGCGAAGAACCTGTATCAGTCGTAAAGAATGGATTACCGGTTCCGCCCGACATGATGACTACATAGCCCTGTTCCAACAGTTCGATAGCCCGCCACTTGTTGTAGAATTCACCGATCGGTTCCATACGGATAGCAGTCAGCACCTTTGCCTTCACGCCTAAAGCCGTCAACGCTGAGCTCAAGGCCAAACTATTGATAACCGTAGCCAGCATACCCATCTGATCACCTTTCACCCGGTCGAATCCTTTGGATGCGCCACTTAAACCACGGAAAATATTTCCTCCACCTATAACGATACCAATCTGAACACCCATTTCAGCTATTTCCTTGATCTGTTCAGCATATTCGTTTAAGCGTACTTCATCAATACCATATTGTTTGCTACCCATGAGCGATTCACCGCTCAACTTCAAAAGAATCCGTTTATACTTAGCCATAAACACATTTGATTTTATTGGTTTCCGACAAATGTACGAATATTTATTCAGTTCTGACGACTTTTCCATAGGATTCACCCACAAATGAACTCATTACTTTCAGAGCCGGCCTTTCTCTTGCCCAATCAGGTGCAAGCAGAAGACGCTATTCCTCGTGAAACAGGAACGCAATACTGCGTCGGGTGTCAACGTAAGGTTGCGTCGGGTCTTAACACAACATTGCGTCGAGTGTTAGCGCAACGCTACGCTAATACCCGACGCAAGCCTACGTTTCTCCCTCAACTAAAGGGAACATTCTATCCGATAACTACCCGACTCTAAGTCCAAAGTCTCTTTGCTCTCCGATGGCTGACCATTTACACGAACATTTTCAACCGGAAATGGCAGAGAAACGGAAGCGGAAGAACCAACCGGTATCTGAACGTCCAGGACAAAAGAAGCATCTTCCTTTTCCCATCTGACCTTCAACAAGCCATAAGGCGTATCTTTGGATGCCTGAACCCACGAAATATCATTCACCACCTGAGGTTTAATCCAAATATGCTTGTAGCCTGGCTGGCTTTCATCCGGCATTATTCCGGCTAATGCCTGATAGAACCACGCTCCAATTCCATTGTAACAATTATGAATGTGGCTGCGTTCTCCATTCCAATGCTCCCAAGTAGTAGTTGCCCCGTTATCCAACATATACAAATAGCCCGGATAATCCCGTTTCTTCAGCATCTGATACATCCATTCAGCCTGACCATTCTTAACGGCCCATTCGGTTAATACCGGAATGCCGACCAAACCTGTTGCCAAATGTCCTTGGAAACGGTTCGCCGTCACTTCATACAAAGTCTTCAGGACTGTCTCCTTCAGGTTGTCCGGTGTGACTCCAGCCAACATCGGATACACCAAATCAATTTGTGTCCCGCTGGCATAAGTGTTTCCTTTTGCATCATAGAAAGTCTCCTGTATCCGTTTCGTCAGCGCATCATACTTTGCTTTATAACCACGACTATCATCCGCTTTATTCAGCAAAGAAGCAATTTTACTCATGGCCTGGTAACAAACCGCAATATAACAGTTATCCACTAAATCAACAGACAACGGATTTGTCTGATCAATACCAATCGGCGTTGCCCAATCACCCAAATACCAGTTTCGATAGGAAGTATCCGGCCACTTCTTCAACAAACCATCAACAGTATAGTGAGCCACATATTCCAACCATTGCTGCATATACGGATAATAACGGTCTAATAATCTCCGATCTCCATAATTCAGATAGGTCTGCCAAGAAGCCGTAATAATAAAACCACACCAGAACGGACCACCGCCTGCGGCATACGGATTCGGAGCTGTATGAGGCATACTTCCGTCTTCACGCATACAATCAGCCCATGCCTGCATCCAGTTCATATACAAAGGACTGAGGTTAAACATGGTCTGCACCGTAGGAGTTGAAGCATTACCATCACCTCCATAACCCAATCGTTCAATTTGCGGACAATCTACCATATATCCACCCAATGTCAGGCAGCGCAACGTATAGTGAATCATATCATGAATAGCATTCAAATCCTTATCCGAACAAGCGAAGAATGATTCCCCACTATAATTGGTATGTACTAATGAAGCCGTAATTGCCGACAAAGCCGGCGCTTCTTTCACATTCGTCAGTTTCAGATAACGATAGGCATGATAATTGAATTTATTGGAAAAGACTTCAGCCGAATCAGCGCCAGAAGCGATATAATAATCTTCGTACAAATGATCCCGGAATTCTCCTTTATCATCCAGGAAGTCACAATAACTGATCCGTATCTTCTGTCCTTTCTCTAATGGAGGAAACTGTATTTTCGTCCAGCCTGTCAGATTTGTCCCCAAATCATAAATCCAGGCTGAATCACCGGATGCTTTACAGGTGAGCGGATGTAAATGTTCTCGTATGCCATTCAGTTCAGCCATCTGAGGAGAAACCTGATGCTCAGGAATAGCTGCCAACACAGCAGTATTCCAACTGGCAGCATTCAACGTCTCCGCTCCTAAGTCAGGTAATACACAATCAGCATGTATCTCTTCTCCACCGAACTGCCAAGGCCGCCATGTACCCGTCGAGACATAACCACTCTCACGCGTTTGCCAAGTCGAATCAGTTACCAAGCTTGTTTTCCATACACCATCCTCGAACTCTTCCAACTGAGCCCGGACAAACGGACCACCTTCCACTACGCCCGGAAGTCCATCCTGATACCAGCCTTTCCCTAACCAAAGAACTAAATCATTCTCTCCTTTCTCTAATAAATCAGTTACATCATACGTAACGATCAAAGACCGTTTATCAAATTGAGAAACAGCCGGGGCCAAAACAGCGTCTCCAACCTTCTTCCCATTCAGATAAACTTCGTGATAGCCTAATGAATTAACATGCAAGAAAGCCTTTGTCCCCTTTTGATCCCACTGAAAATGTTTCCAGAGCAAAGGCGACTGCGGTTTCCCTGAAAGCGTATCACTACCAATATAAGCTGCTTTCCAGTCTGATGGATTCAATAATCCAATGCCAAAGCAAGCTGTCTCACTCCAGTCCGAAGCCTTACCATCGCCATCCCAAACACGCACTTTCCAATAGACAAAACTCTTTGATGATAACTCATCACCTTGATATAAAACCCAGGCTGATTCCGGGCTTTCAACTTTACCGGAATTCCACAAATCAGCCTTCTCCTCTGTCAGTAAATCTTCATCAGTTGCTGCCAAAATCTGATAAGCCGACTGATGAACAGCATTTTCGTTTGTTTCAAGCTGCCAGCTCAAATACGGTTTCGTCTGATCAATTGCCAATGGATTAACCAGCTTCTCACATTGCAATTCCTTTACAACCAAAGACGGACGGGAAGAACAGGCTCCCAACACAGTTAAAAGGAATGCACTTACCCAATAAATAATCGAAGTCTTCATTATTAGATATTAAATTTATAAGTTCCTGAAGATAATTGTTTCGCTTCACCTTTACCGTCCAAATATAAGGTAGCAGTTGCTCCAGGAGGAATAATCACCTTATATTCAACCTTGCCCTGATTTCTTGTCCACTCCGAAACAATCAAGCCAAAGGGCGATTTATAAGAAGCTTTTACATAATCAAGATCTTCCACAAAATGAGGTTTCAATAGTATATTCTTGAATCCTGGCTGAGCTGGATCAACATTGATACCGGCCAATGCCTTATAGAACCAAGCTCCTATTTCTCCATACATAATATGATTCTGCGAATAACCGGCAGCCAAACCATTATAATCCCAATTCTCAAATAAGGTAGTTCCACCTTGCCGCAACCAGTTTCCCCAAGAAGGATAATCCTGTTGTGTTACCATCCGGTAAGCTTGCTCAACATTACCAGTTTCCGTCAACGCATTCAAAATTGTCTTACATCCCATAATTCCGACATCCAAATGATCCCGATCTTCATGAACTCTCTTTGCCAATTGTTCTGCTACTTTCTGAATACAATCCTCCGGAACAATTCCCCAATACAAAGGCATACTCAATTCTGTCTGATAACCATTAGCATAAATCCCCGTTTCTCTATTCAAGAATTTCTGATTTATAGTATCCTTTATTCTTTCAGCTTCCGATTTATAATGTTCATAATCTGACTTAAACCCAAGTAATTGAGCAGTCCGACTCACAATATCAACATTTTTATAATGATAGATAGACGCTGTCAATTCTCTATTTGCTACCGACTTATAAGGTATCCAGTCGCCTAAACAAGCATCGGTAATCAAACCATCCGGGAACTTTTCCAACCAGTAATCCGTATGTTTCTTCATCGTCGAATAATTATCCTTCAAACAAGTCATATCCCCATAAAACTCATACAACGTCCAAGGAATAATTGTTACCGAACAAGTCCAATCCGCAATATCGCCGCCCCAACCTCCGGAAGGAATAATACATCTCAACCGTCCGTTATCATACATATTGTCCCGATGATCGGCCATCCACTTCTCATAAAAGGTTATTCCATCAAAGCCGTACAAACCTGTTTCAATCGCCAAATGAGCATCTCCTGTCCAACCGTTTTTCTCCCGATGTGGACAATCAGTCGGATAACCGACCAAATTCGACAAATAGGAATAGTTGGTTGCTCTCCACAAACGGTTAACCAGAGAATCCGAGCATTCAAAAGAACCGCTGACCGGAACATCTGTATGAACAAAATAGGAGGTTATATTATCTTTCGTTAATTCTAATGGTTTATCCGATGATACCTCAACATATTGAAATCCCTTATAATTAAAACGCGGAGCGAATGTATCTACCTTGCCGTCTAACCAAAGAACATCTGTCGCAAATATTTCATCCACAGGATGAACGCCATATTTCAAAGGCTCCTTGACATTCTGGTAGAACTGCGTATTATTATCATCAAATATACGTTTTCTTCGGGAATCCAGTTGTTCCCCATGATGCAGTTTTACTTTTGTGCCCGACTGTCCTTGCACACGGAACCCAGTTATTCCAGACCAATTTTGTCCAAAGTCATATAAATAAAGTGTATCACTCAATTTCTTAAGAGACACAGGTTTTCTAAATTCCGTCTTTCGGATTGGATACATTGTCTGGGAAACGATATTAGAGCATGGACAGGAAACTTCTACAGCTGGAGTCCAGGAAGAGTCATCAAATGCCCATGTATTCCAACCAGGCAAGTCCTTTCTAAAATCATAATTTTCGGCAACATAAATAGCATTAAAGGTAATAGGGCCGGCCGCCACCTTGAAACTTCGATCAGAAGTAATTACATCCTTTGTTCCATCCGTATATTGAACATGAATATTCAAACAGAAAGAAGGTCTGTTACGCCAAGGAGCTTGATGGAAATTCCATTCCGCCACAGGCTGATGATTATACCATCCATTTCCTAAAATTACACCAATTGCATTTTCTCCTTCATGAAGCAATCGTGTAACATCATAAGCAACATACAACAATCTTTTACCATAATCCGTAAAAGCAGGATCCAGAAAATGATCTCCTACTTTAGAACCATTCAATGATAATTCATACAGTCCTGCTGCAACAATATAAGCTCGAGCTGATTTTACTTTCTTTTTCAAGACAAACTCCTTCCGGAAATAAGGAGTTTCGCGCGATTCTATATCTTTTCCATCCGAAACAAAACTACCTTTCCATTGTGCCGTATTCATAAATCCCGTTTCAAAAGAAGAGATAGTCTGTTCTGATGCCTGCTGATCCTGATCCCACACCGTAACACTCCAATAATAACGAGTAAAAGGTTTTAAAGCTTTCCCTTTATAAGTAGTAAGCATTTGCCCACTATTCTTCTTCTCTTGCCAGATAACACCTTTGTTTCTAACTAATGCAGCAGAATCCGTTCCCAACGTAATTCGATATGCCAATTGTTTGGCTCCGTTTCTTTCATCCTCCAAATGCCATGAAAAACGAGGTTCAGCCCGATCAATTCCTAAAGGACGAGTCAGATGCTCACACCTCAAATCAACAGGCCTACATTTTCCGGTTTCCTTTTGAGCCAACAATGTATTACCGTACATAAAGTTACTCAGTATAACCAATAATAAATATACTCTTTTCATATCCTATTTCTATCTAATTAAGTCTGTACCCAATTTAATCTGAATATAACCAATTATTCAACCACATCAAAATCTTCCATCAGACCATAGTCGCACATTTGATATTCCTTTCCAGGTATCTGCTGCTTGATATTTTTCCAATGCCATGGAGAAGCAAGTCCAGGTGCAGGATTATTGTAATGCGGGCCTAATAAGTTCTTATGACTTCCGATGACTCGTACTTCAATAGTATTCTTTCCCTGCTTCAATAAGGAAGTAATATCCAAGCGATAGGGATCAAAGGCTATGATTCCAGCCTTGACTTCATTTACATACACCTCTGCCACTGTTCCCTTCCAAGCATTTAACTGTACGGCATAAGACCTGTTTATATCATCTATCTCATACTCTTTTGTATAAGAAACTTCCCATGAATAGAAAGGTTGCTTCTGCTCTTTCCAACTTCCCAGTGTCAGTTTCTCAACAGGCGCAGCTATACTCCACCCTTTCTTTTCCGGTACGACAGAAAAATCGCCTATCACATATACAGGTTCTATCTCGGCATAAATACTCATCGGACTTACACTCATCTCAATTGTATTGATACCCTGTTTTACCTTATCTCCTATAGCATAAACGCCAAATGAACGATCCAACCACCAAGCTCCCGGAGTAGCAGATAATGTTTCTCCATTTATTTTCACCTTAAATATCTCCGGACGTTCGGCAACCAATTTCATCGTTGAATAATCAAACTTATCCTTTACTGTGAAATAATAGGAAGTTGAAAATCCTCCCGTAGTAAAAGTATCCCGATCTAATATATTCCGCTTGTATTGAACAGATGTGTTCCATGGATTTCCATTGACAAAACCGTATTCCCGAAAAGCGGCATCGGCTGCTTGAGCAAAGTAAACATTCTTAATCGTCTTTCCTTTGATTGTTACATCACAGAAATCTACTGTCAAAGCATTTTCCCGCAATCGTTTTACCTGCAGATCACTTATCGGAATCAATTTGGTATTACCAGCCAGCTCCGGCTCTTTTTCATAGTCATTCAAGGTTTTATGGCTACAATAAAGTAACAAACTACCGGCAGGCTCTAATTCAAAATGCACAGACAGACCTTCTTCTTTCTGTTCTACCGGATATTCATATATTTTCCCCTGCATGGCATCCAATCTAAGAACAGATTTACCTTTCATGGAAATTGTTCCTTTAGAAATCTCATCCATGGATGAATTCACCAAGAACAATAATTCGCCGTCTGCGAATTCTCGTCTTTGATGATAAAAATTACCTCCCGAAAAAGCGAACAAGCAATCTTTATTCTCAAAATACTCCTGTATAACCTCTTTGGTTAACACGGGAACAGAAATTACTGACTGAGCCGATAGTAATTCCGATAATTTGGAATCTTCAGCACCATCCAACCGGTTGGGAGCAGAAAAACAGATTAATTTGCCGCCTTTTTCCACAAACTTCTGCAACAAATCAAACGTCGGTTTATTCAAAGTTTCCATCATCGGTGATAAAACTACTATTGAATAAGCAGCCTGACCAATAACAAACTTTCCATCCTCTACAGTTCCATGATCTTTGATAATATTCTCAGAGCCCAAATCATATTCAACCTGATTCTTTTCTAAATTTGTTACAAAAGACTGAAAAGCCTGACCAATTTCCATTAACTTCGGACTACTCTTTGTATGTGAATAATAACTCCACAAAGTAGAATTCGGCTCTATAACTAATATATGATTATTCTGTTTCCCTTTACTCAATGCCAATGAAAGACGGCCATAATAATCATTTAATTCTTTATAAGACGACCACCAGGGAGAATGATATGTAAAGACGGGTGGATAATCATATTTTCTGGCTCCAGTCAGCGTCATGTGTGCCAAGTGTTGATTCATGAAATTCACACCTAATACATATTCCCAATCGCCCAAACGCTTAAAATCCTTGAATGTTTCATCCCAACCACCACCGCCATAAGTCTCACTTAAGGTACGTGTATATCCCATTTGATTGGCAACACTTCTTAATTCTTTTACAGCTCTTACATTTCCAAACTGGGCAACCGGACTTTTTTCGTCAAATTGATTAAATAGCATATCAATTGCCGGAACCTGATGCCAGGCATACATTGCCATATTATCCGGTCCATCGTTCATATACGGCCAACCATGTTCCCAATAATGCCCCGTCCATTTCAGATTATGCTGCTCACAATACTGATGAAACGGTTTTGACCAACGGTCGATAAACAATTGCAACAATGTTTCCATATAATTATGACGGACTTCTTTCCAGTTCCCGACTTCCTCTTCCAACAAAGGCAATAAAGGTTTTAAATCATATCCCCACTTTTGTTCAAAAGTGGAAAACAGATCAGGAGTCCATCGCAAACCTCCTGATGTTTGGATATTCGGTTCATCCGAAAAAATGCCGGGAAGTGTTTTACCAAAATCTTCTTTAGCAATCTTTTCATACCCTTTCATGGTTACTTCCAAGAACTTTTCAGTCACACCTTTCACCATAACATCCACATACGAATAACCTCCATACCAGTCCGATCGACCATAATAAGTTTTCTTGTATAAGTAATATTTACCCTCTGTATTTTTATAAGAAGCAACTTTATCCGTGATATCTATCCAGCTTTCTCCTTCTTTTTTCAGACAAATAAAATAATCCGCTGTGTTCTCAGGTAAAACATTTACTTTTTCCAGAGCCAAGCCTTGTCCCTGATTATAAGATTCCGGCATTTCTTCCGGGACATGTCCTCCGGCAAAACCACTCGGATATGAATTCTCATCATAGATCCACACTTTCATATCCTTTTCCTTGGCATAATCAATGGCATGCTTATACAACGAATACCATTCATCAGACATATATTCCGTAATCAAACCGGGACGAGGATGAACAAAAAGACCACCAAAACCGGCATCCTTCAATTCCCGAATAGTCCTTTCAACTTCAGCATTTGTCACTTTACTATTCCACACAGCCAATGGTGCTGTCCGATATTCAGACGAAGGATTAGCAAAGCCAGCTTCCAGATCTTTTAATGAGTCCTTTGATTCAGAAGGATTCTTCTGACAATTATTCAAGAAAAGCAAAGCTAAAAAACTCGTAATTATAATAGATAACAACTTTCTCATGCCACTTATTCTTTATAAAAATCCGACCTATTTCCTCACCTCAAACTCATAAATTCCGGAACCAACGGTAACGACTGTATAACCATTTTCCTGACGAATAGTAGCAGAGGAAAGATCTTTTATGGCTATTCCACTTTCGGTAATTTGATCAACCTGTGTTGTTGGCAAATAGACAGATGCAGAACTATTGGCAGGGATCTCAACCCGGATGATGAATTTTTCACCTGTATCTTTCCAATCTGAGACAATTGTTCCGTAAGGAGATTCATAGGACGTGCGGGCACTTCGAACATCACCTACCGGAGATGGCTTAATAACAATATGTTTAAATGCAACGGACGCCTCATCCTGGCGGATACCTCCCAAACCACTGAAAAGCCATTCCATCAGATGTCCTAACATAAAGTGATTGTTGGAGACAAAACCATAGGCTTGCCAAGATTCAGTTAATGCCGTTGCTCCATGAGCTAATTGCCAGCCATATCCCGGAGTATCGTATTTACTGTTCATATCATAAATGAGATTGGATGCGCCTCCTGCTTCCAAGGCACGCAAGACATAACGATAACCAACATCACCTGCTGTCAAGGCATTGTTTCTTGAACGTATATCTTTTACCAGATTCTCATATACCTGCTGATGATTTTCAGGAGTCGTCAATCCCATATACAAAGCAACGGCATTGGCAGCCTGACTGTTCCGGTCATATTGTTTTGTTTCCGGATTCCAGAATGTCTTATTGAATGCCGCCTTAATCTCTGCTGCCAGATTCTTATACTTCTCAACATCAGCTTTCTTTCCTAACAGATCTGCCATTTTTTGCATCAGACAAACATCATAATAATAAATGGCCGTAGCAGTAACACCATTGGATGTCAACTGAGAAACGCCCGGGGCATTAGGACCAATATCAAACCAGTCACCCAAGCCATAGGCCACAATATGATCTTTTGCCTGCGAAGACAGGTAGTCAATGTAGCGTTGCATATCCGGATAATATTCCGCTATCAACCGGCAGTCTCCATACCATTGGTAAATATACCACGGACAGATGATAAACGAACTGCCCCATTCCGGTGTATCCTTAAAACCGCCTTCAAATTCTACTAACTCAGGCGCAATTGTTGGGACCATACCATTCTTGGCCTGTGTAGAACACATATCATTCATCATCTTCTCATACATTCGAGCCAGATTATATCGATACTGTACAGAATATTGCATCAAATGGGCCTGTTCCAACCAACCTAACTTTTCCCGATGCGGACAATCGGTCAAGACACTGGCCATATTGCTTCGAATAGCCCAATCGATTAACTCATATGTCTGATTAAACAAAGGTTTAGAACAATGGAATGTTCCTACCTCCGGTGCCGAGTTACAGGTATGTAATCCTTTTAAATCCAAAATGACTGGCAAAGATTCCGGATTATCCTGTCCGGCAGGAACAGCTCCTTCAATTTCCACATACCGGAAGCCATAATACGTAAACTGAGGTTGCCAACAAACCTTTTCATTCCCTTTCGTCGTATAAGCAAACCAGAAAGGAGCTCCTGATGCACTCTGATTAACGGTACTGTCTGGATTCAACAGCTCGGCCGGATAAAACTTCACCTGTTGTTTTCCATTCGACTGCATGGACAGATGAATCACGCCGGAAAAGTTTTGCCCTAAGTCATATACCCATTTCCCTTTCTGATTCTTGAAAAGACGAACTGTAGGAATACTGTCTCTTACCGTCAAAGGAGCTGAAGTTTGTGCCAGAAGCCGGGTATTCCAGCCCGTATTCAATGCCTCTTTCCAATTCTGATCATTAAATCCGGGTTTTGTCCATCCGGGTTGTTCCCGATTGGCATCATAATCTTCTCCTCCATAAATACTGCTATATGTAATCGGGCTCTCAGTTGCTTTCCATGATTTGTCCGTCACAATGTTTTCTATACTTCCATCCACATATTCCAGACGGATATTCATCAGCAAACGAGGTGCACCATACGATGTTATCAGCTTAAAATAACGTTCACGCGGGACATTGAAGAAACCGTTTCCCAACATCACTCCTACGGCATTCTTTCCTGAATGAAGCTGTCGGGTAATATCAAAAGGAACATACAAAGCACATCGGTCATACTTCGTCCAACCCGGATCCAAGAAGTGGTTTCCTACTTTCTCTCCATTCAGGAACATATCAAAATGCCCAAGACCGGAGACATACGCGATAGCCCGTTTCAAAGGTTTCTTCACATCAAATTCTTTACGGAACTGAGGCAAAGCATACATACCTATCTTTTGATCAGGTCGGAACCTACGATCCACTTCGCCCAATCCATGCACACCTGTTGTAATAATCTCGTCCTTTTTATCTTTTTCCAACGAGATCCAACTGGCTTTATTCCAATCCTTTTCAGTGAGAAGTCCCATACAGAACTCATTTACCGGACTCCAAGCCGATACATTTCCCTCCTGATCCCAAATACGTACTTTCCAATAATACGTTGTTCCGGCTTTCAAGGTTGTCCCCGAAAAAGGTATCAGAATTGATTCTTGCGAATCCGTCTTCCCACTACTCCACACATTCCCTTTATTATCTTCCAACATTTCAGGCGAATCAGCTACCAAAACTTCATACGACGACTGTACAAAATTCCGTTCCGAAGAACGAATCTGCCAGCTGAACCGAGGCTGTTGTGTTTCTATTCCCAAGGGATTCTCAGCTTGCTCACAGGTAAGATTAAAGACTGAAAAATCTGCTTTCCCATACATAGCCATCGGAAAAAGTATGAATGCTAAACATTTATAGAAAAAACGACATCTCATAAAAAAGACTTTAAGGTTATACACTTTTACAAATGTATCCAACAATCACACCATATTGATTATAAAAATGACCTGATAGTTGTCAAAATTGATATTTTTCTTCAGAAATTTTTGAATCACTGCATTATGTAGATTATCAACCAGATAGAAAGATGGTGAAAGATCTTTTTCCAAAGAAATCTTCTACTCGGCAATCCACTACTGAAAACAGAATTCAAAGCAAACGAGAATCAGAAATGATACTAACGAGAATCGTTTTTGATCCTCGTTAGTTTTCTTTGAAAACACGCCAGTTTTTCCTTCAGAGCTGCCTACCTTTTTATAAAAAGCCGGCGTGTTTTTGGATAATGTTCGGATCGTTTCACTCCAATACTTGAATGATATGTACCGGGCCTAATAAACCGGATTCTAGCAAAGGTGTATCCTTCGTGTAATGCGGATATGTGGTAAACGTATAACGGTCACTGGGTCGTTTCTCTCCTTTCAACAGCCATTCCGGCCATTGACCATTGACAATATCGTCATTTTTCTTCTGTTCATCTCCGATTAACCGATTGCCCCATAAATTGGTCACCTCTATTTTCAGCTCATTCTTTCCATTCTTCAAGGCGCCTGATATATCAACTTGCCACGGTGAAGTCCAGATCGTACCTAAATCCTGACCATTTAACCAGACTTTGGCTATATTTTTTACAAGACCCAAATCCAGGAACAAGGAGCCCGACAAGGTCTCTTTGTAATCAAACTGCTTTGTATAGACAGCTGTTCCCGAATAATACTTAATTCCTGGTTCTGTATGTTTTGACCAATCCTGCAATGTTGGGAATTCCACCTGTGCCAGTCCGCCCCACTTCGGATCAAATGCGACATTCCAAGGTCCCTGTAATGACATCAATATTCTCTTTCCTTTGATATTTGTTGAAGCAGTCGAAGCAGGCTGCCGATCTCCGGAAAAGAATACGAAATAGCTCTGATAAGGAGCGAACGCCAATTCGAGTGAAGTCTGTTTTCCGTTATCCGTTGAAACCGGAATCAGGGAAGTCTTTCCGGTTACAGGATTCCATAAATAAGGTTGCTTACCAGAAGCACGGAAATGAGCATTTACCGACATATCCTTATCCATCCGGTTAGAGACAAAGAAATAATCCACATCATCCACCTGTTTATGAATATACCGAACCGTTCCCTGATCAGACAGAAAGTCAACCGGTACGTGCATTTCGCGCAACACCTTTGACGTCAAATCAAAATCAGGATACAAATTGTCCAAATGGTTTTGGATATCTGTTCCCCAGGCAATACGGCCTTTGCCATAAGTATGGAACATCAATCCTTCCGGCAGCTGGTTTCCACCCCAAAGCTTTACTACTACCTGCTGCAATTTCTGATCAGAATTTGGATAATCGGTTAACCCCGGAGTCTGCACAGGAGGCAAACCAATCACAACAGCTCCATCATTCACCAGCGATTCTATCTTCTTCAGCAAATCCAACGTCATCGTCTTAAAGGCAGGCAATACCAGCAGGCGATACTCCATACCCGAAGGGAACTTTATTTTCCCGTCTTCCACAAAAGCAGTATAGAGCAGGCTTGGCGGACAGGCATCAAAATTATATTCCCGTTTATCCACCATATAATCTCCCGTCAAAGCGGATTTCGGCGCACGGAAAACAAAAGGAGCCTCTTCAGGAGCCAGATAAAGAATATCAGCTACCGTCTGACCTTTCTGCAGCAGATACTGACAACGCGCCACATAAGTATGATATGCATCCACGTACGGCCACCATGTCTGATTACGGTTCCAATGGACTCCATACGGTCCCATGGTCATTCCCGGACGCAAACTATCCGGCAAGGCCTGATGTTGAAACGTATGATAAGTCAGCCGGTTAATACCAGCCGCAAAAGCCCAATCGGTTTGGTTCTTCATAGAAGCCGGATGCTGACGCCAACCATCGCCCGCTGCCGTAAAAGCCTCCGAAGGAACCACCCGCTGCCCTTTGATATTGGCCAGAGAACTGCCTTCAATGGCACTAAACGAAGTATTATAACCACCCGGACTCCAGAACTCACACATCGGGATATCAGCAGAAGCGCCCAACTCCAAATCCTGCATCGGATTCATGTCATACGGTTCTATGGAGAGCTGCATACCATGCTGATGAGCATAAGCCTTGACAAACAAAGAATGATTCTCCAGCATTAATTCTTGCATTGTCTGACGCAAATCCCACAAGAAACGCTCACTGATATTTTTATCCCCTACTACCAGTCCCGCATAAACCGGGAAATAAGGTTGCGGATCATATCCCCTACGTTTCTTAAATTCTTCTCTTAACCGCGGACTCCAGTTCTGAGCCCCCATTTCCCAGCTATCCATGTGCAGGATCTTAAGACCTCCGGCCAACGTGGTATCTCTTTCGCCCAACAAGTCAAACAACGATCCTGTAAATGTACGCAAATGTGCCATCAGAGCCGTTGTATCCGTCTTATCACATTCAAAGCCAACACCAGGAAGAGGTGCCGGACGAGTAACAGCTCCATTATTACGTATGCCAAAACGCATAATCATCCATTCACCAGAAGGAACATCCCACGTAACAGATCCATCCTTTAATAAAGAAGTCAGGTCTTTAACCTCGTCAACAGCAATCGCATCTCCCGGTTCCAGCGGCTTCTCCTGTTCCTCCCGCGGAATAAATTGTTTCACTCCTGGAACAGAGCTGTATGGCGCCCGATAATACAGGGCCTTTTCTTCAATGTCCTTTATGGAGACCTTTCCGTTCGTTGCCGGGAAAGCCAGAACAGCCACATCTTCATAATAATCCAGCCATTTTTCCTTTAATTCCGGGGTAAATGCTCCCTCTCCGAAATAAGGAGGCTTCGGTGAAGGTTTCTCCAAAGGAATCGTCTGCTTACTGCCTCCGGTTACACGCGTAATGGAGGAAACCAGATGTCGCATTGATTCTTCGCCTTTCACCCACGGACCTCCACTGCCAGTCCAACCCGGACCAATTCCTAAAATCATCGTAATACCCAGGCGCTCACATTCCCTAACGGCATGCTTAAAACAGTCTTTCCATTCGGCACTTAAGAAATCTACATGCCCACGAGGTATGCCAACATTGACCTCCAGGAAAACGACAGATCCGATTCCTGCCCGTTTCATGGACTCCAGATCTTTGGTCATCCCTTCTTTGGAGAGATTTCCATCCATGAAGTACCAATAAACGCCAGGCCGTGCTGATTCAGGAGGTGTAACAAACAAGCGTTTCATATCTTTCAGTTCCTCAGCACTTGCCCAATGATTCATACCAGACAGGAACAGACTGGTAGCAAGCAGGGTATATTTCAATAACTTCATACGCATAGATTTTATTATATTATTTTACTTCCACACAAGGAATATCCAGCAGACTTGCCAGTTTTCTGATCTTTCCAGCCACATGTCCGATTCCGATCGCGTAATGGTGTGAAGGACCGGCTTTACTCCAATTATTTATAAACGAGCGAACACCACAGGCAAAACGATAACGGCTGTTGGTATTTCCGATCTGCAACACAGGACCAGGAACAGATTCTCCTTCTGCCACCAACAGGAACAGCCCGTCTTTCCCCTCACAAACCGACAATAAAGTAACATCACCATGACGAACCGTCATCTGGATAGACAATCCTTTTCCCGGCTTTCCATGATAAACAGGAAGAGGAACCAGCTTAACCCGTCCTTCTGCCATGGTGAAATGAGCCGGTCCGTCGTGTCCCAACAAAACAACATCATCCTTAAAATCCAAAGCATATAACTCAGAGAACGAGCCTCCGGCATTCAATAGAGACAGGATCTTCATGGCTTGTACATTCTTAATCTCACATTCTCCGGCAATTGGAATTCCTTTTCCTGTCAATAACGTATTACCGGCTATCACCGAAGTAACGATATTCTCATAATCATTGCCGGCATACCCTTCATAATAATAAGCCATCGAACCTAAGTGATGCGCTTCTACCAGCTTATCCAAGGCCACAGACGTCTTGGCTGCCCGGAGTAATTCACTCTCCTCACACTCATTAACCACTTCGAAACGCTCCCGGAACTCGGCTAATTTCTGCTCTATTGCTTCCGAAGAAGCGGCATCCCGATAGGCTTTCAACTCACACATTTCCAACAATTCAACATGGGTTCCAAAGGTAGAAGACTGCAAAGTCAAATCAGAATAGACATCCAGCATACCACCATAGTAATGACCTAAAACGCCCATCCGGTTATTCTGCATTCCTTTCTTGGTCACAGCCGCCTCTAACCATTCTTCCAATTCCGCCCAAACGTATGCCTCATCCAGATACCCAGTAATGATTTCATAACGGATACCGGAACGGTTGAATACATTCGAGAACTCAGGAACCGAACACGCCTGACAGTTGGCCAGCCATTCACCGGTCATCAGACCTCTATCTCCCAAACTGTTCAGATACGCATAATCAATACAAGGTGTTGGCTGTATATTCAATAATAGTACAGGAACCTTCAATCGCTGCACTAATGGTAAAACTGTAGAAGAAAGAGCGTAGGTTGAAATATACACCAATAATATATCAATAGACTGACGCCCCAGCTCATCTGCAACTGTTATTGCTTTTTCGGGTTCATCTACCATTCCGCCATCCACAATACAAACATGCTCATGAGTCAGCCGCTTTGCAATTTGCATCCGATAACCGCATAACCGATCATACAATCCTGCAAACTGAGGCCAGTACGTATTCAACCCCACTCCAACTAATCCTGCATACACCGTTCTTTCTTCCATATTATCTCGTTTTTATATTATCTGTAGTCTATATGCAAATATGCCTTTTTCAAGGCAACTTTATTTGTATTTATTGATCTCGAATATATCAAAAATGACATATTTTCTGATGGAATTTCTTTTTTAACCCCAAGCGCATACGATAGTCATTCCAGAAACACTAACTTTGAGAAATCAAGTAAAAGAATTATTTCATCTGAACAGCAAATGGGAACAACTCATAACCATATTCAATATTTAGGTAGTAGTCCCTTAGATGAAAAATGGGGATTGACAGTAACCACCGTAGGCTATCAACGCATTCCGGCCCACAGTACGTATCCATCAGCCAAACAACATCCGCAAGGCTACGTATTCAATCCTCAGAATGGCCGTACGCTTTCGGAATATCAGTTAGTATATATTTCGGAAGGCTCCGGGTTCTTTGAATCGGCTTCCTGTAAAAAGCAAAAGATAAAAGCCGGAACCATGTTATTAATCTTCCCGGATGAATGGCACACGTATTATCCGGAAGAAAACGGATGGTACGAACATTGGGTAGGCTTCAGAGGTAATATGATTGAGAACTGGATTGCCAACAAATTCTTCCTGAAAGAAAAACCGGTCTTCGAGATAGGAATCAGCTCTACGATCATCGGCTTATATGAAGATATGGATGCCTATGCTTCCAAAGAAGATGCCGGATACCAGCAGCTCATTTCCAGCATTGTCTTATACTTAATGGGAGAAATTTATTTCAAGGTAAAGAACTCGGCCTTTAAAGAATCGACGACAGTCCGTAAAATCAATGAAGCCAAAACCATCATGAAAAGAAATATCAGTCAGCCGATATCCGCAGAAAGCATTGCGAAGCAGCTGAATGTAAGTTACTCATGGCTGCGAAGCCGTTTTAAAGCCTATACAGGTATTTCACCCACACAGTATCATCTGAACTTACGGTATTTAAAGGCCAAGGAAATGCTCTGCACAACACAATTGAGTATTTCCGACATTGCCTTTGCGCTGAACTTTGAAACCGTATCACAATTCTCTTCGTTTTTCACCAAGAAAGAAGGAATGTCTCCCAGTACATTTAAAAAGAAATATTATGTAGACAACAATCCGGAGAAAAACCCTGCCAAAGGCCTTGACGAAGATTAAAAATCCTCATACAGAAGACAAACTCTTTGTCATATTGCACATTTCCACTATCTTTGTGCCAAATTTTTAAGGTTATATATATGAGTCATGATTTATTAAAAGGCAAAAAAGGTATCATCTTTGGTGCACTGAATGATATGTCTATTGCCTGGAAGGTCGCAGAAAAAGCTGTGGAAGAAGGAGCGACCATCACTTTAAGCAATACTCCGATTGCTGTTCGTATGGGACAAGTAGACGAATTGGCCAAGAAATTGAATGCTCAGGTAATTCCGGCTGATGCTACCAGCGTAGAAGACTTGCAGAATGTCTTCTCCAAATCAGTTGAGATCTTAGGCGGACCGGTTGATTTCGTTCTGCATTCCATCGGAATGAGTCCGAATGTTCGTAAAAAACGTACATATGATGATTTAGATTATAACATGCTGGAAAAGACTTTGGATATTTCAGCTATATCTTTCCATAAAATGTTGCAGGTTGCCAAAAAGCAGGATGCCATTGCTGAGTATGGTTCAGTGGTAGCTCTGACTTATGTAGCTGCACAACGTACTTTCTTCGGTTATAACGATATGGCTGATGCCAAGAGTTTGTTGGAATCAATTGCCCGCAGCTTCGGTTATATCTATGGCCGCGAAAAGAATGTACGTATCAATACTATTTCTCAGTCTCCGACTCCGACAACAGCCGGTAATGGTGTGAAAGGAATGGAACACCTGATGGACTTCGCCAACAAGATGAGTCCGCTGGGAAATGCCGATGCGGAAGAATGTGCCAATTACTGCGTTATGATGTTCTCTGACTTTACTCGCAAGGTAACGATGCAGAACTTATATCACGACGGAGGTTTCTCAAGTATGGGTATGAGTCTTCGTGCCATGAACCAATACAGTAAAGGTTTCGAAGAATATACCGACGAAAACGGACATATTATCTACGGATAAATCCATACAGAAAAGTTGACCGGCTTTATCACAAAAGCTGTTGTCAACTTTTCTTTTTAATAATAAGGGAGGGAATATGTTACTGAAAATCTATGAAGAAAATCCCAATCCGAGGGAGATAGCTAAGGTAATCAAAACACTGCAAGACGGTGGTCTGATTATTTACCCGACAGATACGGTATATGCCATCGGATGTGATGCCTTGAATGTACGTGCTGTTGAAAGAATCTGCCAGATCAAAGGAGTTAATCCTCTAAAGAGTAACCTTTCGATTATTTGTTATGACCTGTCCAACTTGAGTGAATATGCCAAAGTAAGCAATGCGGCCTTCAAGTTGATGAAAAAAAATTTGCCCGGACCTTTTACCTTCATCCTGCCTACCAGCAACGAATTACCCAAGATTTACAAGAACCGGAAAGAAGTCGGCATTCGTGTACCCGACAATAACATCGTCCGGACTATCGTTCAAGAATTGGGCAATCCGTTACTTACCATGTCAGTACATGACGACGATGATGAAATTCTTGAATACTCTACCGACCCGGAACTGATTGCAGAAAAATATGAAGGACGGGTAGACCTGATTATTGACGGCGGTTACGGTGGTTTAGAACCTTCAACCGTAGTAGATTGTACAACCGACGATTTCGAGATTGTCCGCCAGGGAAAAGGTGTATTAAAATAAAAGTCGCCATTGGCGATAAGAACTTTCCAAGTCAACCAAATTCGTTAAATGGCACTATTTTTTATCGTTTCACCCGGGTGGAACGATCTCTTCACCCAGGTGGAACGATTGTATCACAAGGGTGGAACGATCGTTCCACATTCGTGAAACGGTAAAAATACAAGCAGAAATACCTATAATTTTAGCGATTAAGAATAAACTCATCAAGGATTTCCTTCGATATTGTTCACTTATCACAATTATTCTCTACCTTTACTCTAAAATTACTAACAAAGAAATAAATCATGAAGAAATTCGTAAGTGCTGCCTTGTGTGCCATCATGCTGATGGCCTGTAGCGGAAAAAAGACACAGCAACCGGCCGAAACGGCTCAACCGGCCTCATCATTGCAAATCGAATGGGCTACATTCAACATACGATTAGATAATCCGGGCGACAGCCTCAACAACTGGCAGTATCGGAAAGATACTGTTTGCAAATATATCCTCGCCAAGAAGTTGGATATCATCGGTATGCAGGAAGTTCTGCACAATCAGTTGGAAGATCTGAAAGCAGGTTTACCGAATTACGCCGCTATCGGTGTTGGACGTGAAGACGGGAAAGAAAAAGGAGAGTATTCGCCTTTGTTTTATCGGTCAGATAAATATGAAGTACTTGAAAGTAATACATTCTGGTTGTCGCAATATCCGGATAGTGCCGGCTTCATCGGTTGGGACGGCGCCTGCACCCGCATTGCCACTTGGGCCAAGTTTAAGGATAAGGCGACAGGTAAGATTTTCATGGGTGTGAATACCCATTTTGATCATGTCGGAGTTGAAGCCCGCCGCGAAAGCGCCCTGCTGATCATCAAAAAGATCAAGGAGATTGTAGGAGACCAACCAGCTGTTGTGACAGGCGACTTCAATGTAAACGACCAGTCGGAAGCCTATCAGACAATTACAACCAACGAATTTGTCCTGAAAGACGCTTATAAGATGACAGATCAGAAAACAGGACCGAACTATACGTTCCATGACTTCGGCCGCTATCCAATGGACAAGCGAGAAAAGATCGACTTTATTTTTGTTACTCCCCAAATCAAGGTATTAAATACAGAAATATGTCAGAATCCGGAGACAAAAACAGGTTACTTGAGTGATCATAACCCACACATGGCTCTCTTGGAATTCTAAGTCAATTCTTTCCTACATAAAAATGCACCCGTAAATCCGTTTCCTTTATCCGAAAGACAGATTTACGGGTGCATCTTTTATCGTTCAATTCTCCAAACGATGAAAGAGAATTATTTCCTTCCTTTATATATAAACAAGGCCCATACAGCCAAGGTGATGACCGAAGCAATCACAATCGATAATGTGTAAGGAAGACCAAAACCTTCAGGAGCGACAAAGATATAAGTAGAACAAACCATTGTCATGAACAGGGCCGGAATCAGGGTTACGATATATAACTTACCTTCCTGACGCAGATAAACCGACAAAGCCCACAGGGTGAAAACAGCCAATGTCTGGTTTGTCCAGGCGAAATAACGCCAGATCATATCAAAACCCGCCTGATCTTTCAAAGAATAAACCAGAATGGCGATGGAGATTAAGAAAAGAGGAACAGAGATCAGCAAACGCTTAGCCATGCTCTTCTGCTCCATTTTCAAGAAATCAGCGACAATCAGGCGAGCCGACCGGAAAGCCGTATCACCCGAAGTAATCGGAGCTGCAATCACACCTAAAACAGCTAAGATACCACCAACTGCTCCCAACCAGTTTTTCGTAATTGAATCAACAATAACAGCCGCATTGTTTTCTCCCATTCCATTTTCATGGAAAAAGTAAGTGGCAGCTGCCGCCCAGATCAAGGCTACAATTCCTTCTGTAATCATGGCTCCATAAAAGACAGGATAAGCATGTTTCTCACTCTTCAGGCAACGGGCCATCAATGGACTTTGAGTCGCATGAAAACCGGAAATGGCTCCACATGCTATACTTACGAACATAATTGGGAAAATAGGTAATCCTTGCGGATGAGTATTGGCAAAGCCATCTGTAAACTCAGGCAAATCCGGATGATGAACATACAGCATCACAAAGATTCCAACTGCCATAAACAGAAGGGCGATGGCAAACAACGGATAAACCTTTCCGATAATCTTATCGATTGGCAACAGAGTAGCCAGCACATAATACAGAAAGATCACAATAATCCAAAACATGGTATCAAGAGATTCAGGTGTAAGACTGGCTAATAGGCCGGCAGGACCAGCTACAAAGACAACACCGACCAGAACCATCAAAACGATCGTAAACGCACGCATGAACTGCTTGAAACGATCACCCAAATACATACCTACGATTTCAGGAAGACTGGCCCCATCTTTACGTAAAGATAAGAAACCGGCCAGGAAATCATGCGTGGCTCCAGCAAAAATACTTCCTAAAACAATCCAAAGAAACGAAGCCGAACCAAATTTAGCTCCCAGAATAGCACCGAAAATCGGGCCTAACCCGGCAATATTCAGAAACTGAATCATGAAAATCTTCCAGGTCGGAAGAGGCAGATAATCTACACCGTCTTGCTTGGCATAAGCAGGAGTTAGACGTTTCGGATCTATACCAGCGATTTTCTCAATAAATTTTCCATAAACAAAATAACCGACAATAAGGGCAATAAAACAACAAGTAAAAGAAATCATTTCATATAGTGTTTATAAATTAAAGTTAAGCTTGCTCAATTAGAAAAAGTGATGAAAATGCACACTGCATACACTTCCACCACTTTCTCCCCTATTTAATTTCCTCTATTAAGCCAATAAACGCTTTACGGCTTCAGAAATAGCACGGCCTTCGGCTTTTCCTGCCAATACTTTTGAAGCAACGCCCATTACTTTACCCATATCTTTAGCGGTAGTAGCGCCCACTTCTGTAATAATCTTCTTTAGTTCGGTTTCCAATTCTTCCGCAGACATTTGCTTCGGTAAGTACTTTTCAAGAACAGCAACCTGAGCTAATTCGGCATCGGCCAAATCCTGTCGGCCTTGTTGTACATAAATCGCTGCCGAATCCTTTCCTTGTTTCACTAATTTCTGCAACAGCTTCAAAGCATCTGCATCCGCTAATGTATCATTCGCTCCCGGAGCTGTTTTAGCTTCCAAGAATACTTTCTTTACATTTCTCAAAGTCTCAAGGGCAACTTTATCTTTTGCCTTCATTGCGTTTTTAATGTCTTCGCTGACTCTTTCAAACAAATCCATATCTATATTTATCTAAAACTAATCACTGAATTGGTATTATTATCCGACTTCTTATACGCTGTATTGGTATTGGCAGATGAGAATGTCGTATTTACTTCCGGAGCATCAAATCCACCACCACGACGCAGCTGGTTGATTTTCCGTATATCCCGATTATATGTTGGAGAATCTTCCAGCATGACTATCAAGGTATCATCATCCAGCTCATCGGCAGTCAGTGTTACCACTTCAACCTGCGAACGCAGACGATTTACCGAATAGCCATATTTCTTCATCAAATTCCGTTCAGACTCTTCACGGGCACGACGTTCGGCTTCCATCCGTTGTTCTTCTTCCGTACGCAATTCCTGAGCAGCCCGGTGTTGTTGTGCCATTTCCGGAATATCATCCAGACCAAACCCTGTTGCCAGAATTGTAATTTTAATCTTATCGCCCAATGTATCATCAAAGGCAAATCCCCATTTTACACGGAACTTCGTACGGAAACGAGCCATAAATTTATGAACCTCGCCCATTTCATCAATACGGAATTCATTATCGTGACTTGAATAAATATTGAACAATATACGCTGTGCATTATAAACATCATTATTATTCAAAAGCGGAGAGCTCAAAGCCTGATCAATGGCCTGCTGCAAACGGCCTTCTCCTTCACCATAGCCATTACTCATCAGGGCAACGCCACCATCTTTCATGGTTGTCTTCACATCGGCAAAGTCCAAGTTCTGAACACCTCTGATCGTAATGATTTCAGCAATGCTCTTTGCAGCAATAGTCAAAGTTTCATCAGCTTTCGCATAAGCCTTAGAAGCACTCATGCCAATATCGGAATAAATCTCACGAACCCGTTCATTATTGATAACCAGCAGTGCATCCACATTCTTTGAGATCTCTTCTACACCCAACAAAGCTTGAACAATCTTAAACTGACCTTCAAACTCAAATGGAATTGTCACGATACCAACCGTCAAGATTCCCATTTCTTTTGAAACTCTGGCAACTACAGGAGCAGCTCCCGTACCAGTTCCACCACCCATACCAGCTGTAATAAAAGCCATTCTTGTACCATCGCTCAACATCTGACGGATCTCTTCCTCGCTTTCTTCCGCAGCTGCACGGCCACGTTCCGGCTGATCACCAGAACCTAATCCACAGGTAGTTGTTCGTCCCAACAATAACTTCACCGGAACATCTGAGCCATTTAATGCCTGCTGATCTGTATTACATAAAGCAAATGAAACATTATGTATGCCTTCCTTGTACATATTGGTGACAGCATTACCACCACCACCGCCAACACCGATTACCTTAATAATAGCATCCGGATTTGTCGGAATATTTAAGTTTATCAAATTGTCGTCCATTATGTTCTTGTGTTATTAGATTTCACCATTAAATAAATCGCCCGCTGTTGAATCGGCTTTCTTCTTCAATTTTTCCCACCAGCTGATCTTCTCCTTCTGAGGAGGATTTACAGTTTGTCCCTGATTCGGATTAGACTGAGAAGTCTGTTTCTGAGATTGAGTTTGATTATCCTGACGATATGAAGTTTCATTACCAAACCTTACAGAATTAACTGGGTCGTTCTTCGGAGCAACCGGTTCTTCCTCCTGTACTTTTGGCTGTACATGCGTTACTTTAGGTTCGGCTTTAGGTTCCTGGCGTAGTGCGCAATTTTCCTTTCCATGCAGCAACAGAGCAACAGCTGTCGTAAATTCCGGATTATTGGCAATCATTTCAACACTGCTATCTATCGTTCCTTTACGGATTAATGGATAATGCACTTCCATATCAAAACATTCACTGACAGCTTCCCGCAAATTACTTAAAGCAGAACCACAACCTGCAATAGTAACAGAAAAACCTGGCTCTTTAGCAACACCAGCATCTTCCACACGAGCATATGCGTTCTTAACAATTTCACGAGAACGGGCTTCTATAATTTCATTCAAGTCGGCCAACGACATTTCCTGAGACCGGTAATCGTCCATTTTATTGATCTCTATCTTCTGCTGTTCCTTACCCCTGTCTAACGGAAGCGCACTGCCATAAGTTCGTTTCAATCGTTCGGCTTCCATTTCAGAAACCCGTAAAGACATGATATCACGCGTGATCAAACCTGCGCCCAACGGGACTACAGTCAAAGCCACCAGACGTCCATTCTTGAATATGGTCACAGAAGTAACACCTGCCCCAAAATCAATCAGGATGGCACCTTGTTTATCAGCTGGAGTTAAAATCAAATCAGCCAAAGCCAACGGAGCAACAATAATTCCGGCAATGGGCAATTTAATCCGATCTGCAATGTTCGTCATGATAGAACGGCGGATCGTTGGTTGCGCTACGATTAATTTGTATCGTGCTTCAATCCGGGAACAGGAAATTCCTAACGGTTCGCTTTCCTCTTTTCCATCCAATAAATAAACCGGAGATGTCACTTCCAACACATCCAGCAAAGAAGGTTGATAAGCCCTGCATTCATCTTCCAACTGTCTCAATACAGCCGAAGTAACTTCGCCTTCAGCACCTAACACTTTCGATACTGTATGATCAATCGTCCGAATAGATTTGGATCCAACGCCGATATATATTTTGCCAATCTTACTACCGCCTAATTTATTCTCCAACTTCAAGATCAGACGTTTTATTTTATTGGCTGTTTCCTCAACGTTATATACACATCCTCTGCGAATGCAGGATTCTGATTTTTCTACATCATAGGCTATAATTGAAAGAACGCCATTTTCGTTCTTCGTTCCCACCATTCCAACCAGATGGGATGTGCCTAAGTCTATTACCGCTATAAAGTCTGTGTATGTCATATATCTATTATCTTTTAATACAAACAATCTGGTTTTTATACTTCAAGTTTATCTCACTATATTTATCCCAACCAACTTTTGGAATAGCCTGTTCATAAAAGAGCCGCAAATTTTCCAACTTTGTCAGATAATCATCAAATGATCCCAAAATAACTTTGTGATTACCTACACGTGGAATCAACTCTACATTATTATCAGCATCTACATAAATTTGCCCTATCCAGTCATTCCAGAAATCATCTTCCTGTAAAAAGAGAGCGAACTTATATAAATCTCCCAAAGCAAGTTTCTCATCTATTTGTCCGCTTGCTACCAGAACATGGGCTACATAATGCCGGCTCAGAGGCATTACACTGCCCAAATTATCTACATAATAGTTGCCAGCCGGACTATTAATCCGCAAGATAGGCATTTTCTGTTCAATCTCCAACTTAATTATCCGAGAAGGTGTCTTATAGGCCTCAACTTTTGAGATCATATTATTACTCAACAACTTTTCTTCAATTTTCTCGGTATTAATTTCGCTCATAGGAGTCTTTACCGGATATAATTTTGCCTGTTTTAGCAAATAAACCAAATCACCTTCTGTCACAAAATGCTTTTCCAAACTATCCCGCAGAACGATCTCCAGACCTTCACACAATCCATCTTCTTTAAAATCCCGAAAAATGAAGGCTACGACCAGCACATAGCAGGACAACAATGCGGCTAATATGATAGATAAAACTCGAATCACCGTTTCTCCAATATTTGTTTTACAGGCTCAACCAACCGATCTATATTTCCGGCTCCGAGCATAAGTACAACTTGAAAATCTGCTGCTTCTTTTTTCACCAAATCCAACAGTTCTTCTTTCTTAATCATTCGCTTCTTCTTCAGAGTTACCTGATCAAAGATAAGCTGTGACGTTACTCCAGGAATAGGTTCTTCTCGAGCCGGATAAATATCCAATAATATCAACTCATCTAATAAAGAAAGACTGGCAGCAAAATCAGCAGCGAAGTCCCTCGTACGCGTATATAAATGTGGCTGAAATATACCGGTTATCTTTTTATCCGGATACAGCTCTTTCACCGACTGGATACTTGCTTTCAGTTCAGCCGGATGGTGTGCATAATCATCCAATAAAACGATATCATTCCTCTTCAAATGAAAGTCAAAACGTCTGACCGGACCAGCAAAAGAAGCCATTCCTCTTTTGATTTCTTCATCAGTGACACCATTTAATTGGGCAAGAGCCATTGCTGCAACTCCGTTTTCTATATTAACCTTAACCGGAACTCCTAATTTTACATCTTCAATACAGCCCGTAGGAGTCACAAAGTCAAATACAATATCACCATTACCTATACGAATATTCCGGGCAAAGAAATCAGCCTCTTCTGTAGCTGAATATGTATAAAGCTTAGCGCCTTTGGGCAAACGTGGCTGAAGCTGTAAACCTTTTTTCATAACTAAACAGCCGTCTGGACGAATCAAAGAGGTAAAATGTTCAAAGCTTTCCCGATAGGCTTCCGGTGTTCCATAAATATCCAAATGATCAGGATCAACGGCTGTAATTACTGCCATGTAAGGATTTAACCAATGAAATGAACGATCAAATTCATCCGCCTCAATCACCGCCAAATCACTTTTATCCGAAAGCATTAAATTGCTGTTATAATTCTTCAGAATCCCCCCAAGAAAAGCATTACAATCCACATGCGACTGTTTCAGTAAATGAGCCAACATGGACGAAGTGGTTGTCTTACCATGCGTACCCGCTACACACAAACCTCTTTCTGATCTCGTAATTTCACCTAAAACTTGAGCTCGCTTCATCAAGGTAAAACCATTTTCTCTGAAATAGTTCAATTCTGCATGTGTTTCAGGAATTGCCGGGGTATAAACTACCAATGTAGAATCAACCTGTTTACAGTCCGCAGGAATCAACGCTACATCACCCATATAATGTATACGAATACCCTCATTAATCAATGCTGCAGTTAAATCAGAAGGAGTCTTGTCATAACCCGCAACATGTTTGCCTTTCGCCTCAAAATAACGGGCCAAAGCACTCATTCCGATTCCTCCAACACCTACGAAATAAACAGATGTAATCTTTTGCATCTCCATAATTCAATCCTCTATACTAACGATTCAAAATTACGATTTTCTTTCTATTATTTTCATAATTTCATCGACAATTTGTTCTGCGCTATGAAAATGGGCCATTTTCCCAATCTGCTGTGATAAAGAAGATAGTCTATCGTCGTCATGGATCAACGATAAGGCCGTATCCACTAATTTTTGCGGAGCATCTTTGTCTGTAACCATCACGGCCGCCCGATTATTAACTAAAGCCAGAGCATTCTTTGTCTGATGATCTTCCGCTACGTTAGGAGAAGGAACCAATACAACCGGTTTCTTCAATATACATAATTCTGAAATAGAACTGGCCCCAGCTCTTGATATAACCAAATCTGCCGCAGCATAAGCAAAATCCATACGTGAAATAAAATCGGAGCACCAAACCGGTATTCCCCTATAAGCCTTCAAATGTCTAATTGCTTCTTCATGATAGTAACGCCCAGTCTGCCATATCAGCTGTACATCAGATGCAAAGAATTTATCCAAATCACCTTGGATGCTCTGATTAATAGTACGAGCGCCCAAACTTCCACCTACAACTAAAACCGTCTTCTTCTCCGGCGAAAGGCCAAAGAAATTCAAAGCTTCTTCTCTTTTTCCCCGAGCTTCCTCCAAATCCTGACGAACAGGATTTCCGGTCACAACAATCTTTTCAGCTGGAAAAAATTTATCCATGCCTTCATAAGCAACACAAATTCGGTCCGCTTTCTTCGCTAATAATTTATTGGTAACTCCAGCATAAGAATTCTGTTCCTGAATCAATGTTGGAATACCTAAAGATGAAGCCATCCAAAGCGTAGGTCCACTGGCATATCCGCCAACCCCAACAGCAATGTCCGGTTGAAAATCCCGAATTGTATTCTTTGCCAAGGATAAACTTCTCAACAGGCAACGAACTACTTTTATGTTGTTTAGCAAATGAGATCGATCAAATCCTTTTACAGGTAAGCCAACAATCTCGTATCCGGCTGCAGGAACTTTATCCATCTCCATCCGATCTTCTGCTCCCACAAAAAGGATCTGTACGCCCGGAATTCTTTTCTTTAACGTGTTAGCAATAGATATAGCAGGAAAGATATGACCTCCCGTACCACCACCACTGATGATTACTTTATATTGTTTCATGATTATATTTTTGTTGCGTTCATTCTGAAAGCTGTTCTTTTTTCCCCGAGTCGACATCCGGAACCCAATTATCTATTTCTTCCTTCGAAACTCCAGGCAATGTCGTTTCAGAAGTTTCCTGTTTTTCCTCCGGAAGTTGATCCTCCTCATTACCGATGTTTGCGCCAAAACGGCTAACACTTAATATAATACCAATATAGACACAGCTGATAACCGTAGAAGTTCCTCCTCGACTAATTAATGGTAAAGGTTGACCTGTCACCGGAAAGACTCCAACTGCCACCGCCATATTCACTAATGCTTGAGTAACAATAAGCAGGCCACAGCCCAGCACCAGGAATTTAGGGAACAAAGTATGACATCTTCGGGCTATCATCGCTACACGGATCAATAAGGCCAAGTAAAGAAACAAAACGAAAAAGCCCCCAACTAGGCCCATCTCTTCAATGATAATAGCATAAATAAAGTCAGAATACGCCTGTGGCAAAAAGTCACGCTGCTGCCCGTGTCCAGGCTTTTTCCCTAATAAACCTCCTTGGGCAATAGCTATTTTTGCATGATCCTCCTGATAATGCTCATCGTCCAAAGTCAATACCTTACCTTCTTTCGTATCCAAACGATCATCAGAAGAAGAAAACCGTTCAATACGTGCTTTCCACGTATGAAAACGATTCGGCATGTAATTCATAATCGAATCTGGAGTCACAAATAAGACTGTCAACAACAGGACCAAAGCTGCCACACAAACACCCAGCAATTTAAATATCCGTAGAACCTTAATTTGCCCGATAAACATCATCATCACCATAATCGTAAAAAGAAGTATTGCTGTTGATCCATTATTGAAGAAAATGAATCCACAAGCCAAACCTATTCCGATCAGGATATATTTAAACATCTGAGCATCTGTCAGCTTATCTCGCTTACTTAATACTAAAGCCATATAACAGACAGCAGACAATTTAGCCACCTCAGAAGGTTGAAACCGTATTCCTAAAATTTCCAACCACCGAGGCTCTCCATTAATTTCAACACCGACAAAGGGAGTTATAGCCAATAAAAAAATGGCAATTGGAAGGAAAAGGCCAAAACCGATAAAGACTTTATAAGGAAGATTGTGTAATATCAATACTCCGGCAAAACCCATCAGCAGAAAAGAAGCATGGCGAATAATCGGCATCCAATAGTTCGCATTTCTATAGGCAATCGTACTGGTTGCACTAAACACCTCTATCACCGAGATCAAACACAGGAACATGAATATCACCCAAATGACACGGTCTCCTTTAAATAATCTACTCGCCAAATCCATAATCAGCTCCTTTCAAATCAAATCTTATAAATTACGAACACAGGCCTTAAACTGATCCCCCCGATCTTCATAACAAGTAAACAAATCGAAGCTTGCACAACATGGAGAGAGTAGTACCGTATCACCTTTCTGAGCCAAACGATAAGCTTTATTCACGGCTTCTTCCATTGAACCAGCATCTTCTATCTGATTAATCTTACCATCAAAGAATGTGTGCAACTTCCGGTTATCAACCCCCAAGAAAATTAAAGCCCGCACTTTTTCTTTTACCAAAGCTTCTATTTCCGTATAGTCGTTCCCTTTATCAGTACCACCTAAGATCAGAACGACCGGAGTCTTCATCGACTGCAAGGCATACCAACAAGAATTGACGTTTGTCGCTTTTGAATCATTGATATAATCCACACCACGCACACGGGCAACTTTTTCTAAACGATGTTCAACACCTGCAAAGTTCTTCAAAGAAGCACGGATCTTATCATCATGAATATCCATGATCTTCGCAGCGATAGTTGCAGCTAATGAATTATACAAATTATGCTTACCTGTCAACGCTAATAAATCTTGTTCCATTGTAAAAGTTCCGTTTTCTGATTCTACAATAATTTGGTTGTTTTCCACATACCCCTTTGTGCCTTCTTCATGCGTTTCAGCAAAAGGGTAAAGAGTAGCTTTCGGATTATGCTTCTTGATTTCTCTAGCAATAATCGGGTCGTCATTCCAAAAGATGAAAGCATCTTTTTCCGTCTGATTCTGTATTATACGGAACTTTGCATTAACATAATTCTGCATTTCATAGTTATAACGATCCAAATGATCAGGAGTTATATTTAGCAGAATAGCAATATCGGCCTTAAAATTATACATATTATCCAACTGGAAACTGCTTAACTCTATCACATATACTGGATGAGGATTTTCTGCGACCTGCAGAGCCAGGCTGTTGCCTACATTCCCAGCCAGGCCGGCATCCACACCGGCTTCTGTCAATAAATGATGAGTCAACAACGTTGTCGTTGTTTTTCCATTACTGCCAGTAATACATATCATCTTCGCATCTGTATAACGACCTGCAAATTCAATTTCCGAAATAATCGGTGTTTCCTGCGCCTTCAGTTTCTGAATAATAGGAGCCTTATCCGGGATTCCCGGGCTCTTGATCACTTCATCGGCATTCAAGATGTCAGACTCCGTATGATGTCCTTCTTCCCAGCAAATGGCATGGGCATCCAGCAGCTCCTTATATTTGGGCTTGATACCAGAAAGATCTGATACAAAAACGTCAAAACCTTCCTTTTTTGCCAAGACAGCAGCACCTGCGCCACTTTCTCCAGCTCCCAATACAACAATTCTCTTACTCATCTTTATCTCATCTTTAACGTAACAATCGTAATAACGGCCAAAATAATGCCGATTAACCAAAAGCGAACTACAATCTTCGACTCCGGCACTTTATTCAAAGGCTTTTGTATTAATGCCTGAATACCAGCATTACCTGCTTTCTGAAAATGATGGTGTAAAGGCGCCATCTTAAAGATTCGTCGTCCTTCTCCATACTTTTTCTTCGTATATTTAAAATAGAAAGTCTGCATGATGACAGACAAACTTTCCACCAAAAAGATTCCACATAAAATGGGGATTAACAATTCTTTCCGGATAATAATAGCAAACACCGCTATAATACCACCCAATGTCAAACTTCCCGTATCACCCATAAATACCTGAGCAGGATATGCATTATACCACAAGAACCCAATGGTCGCCCCAATAAAGGCGGAAGCAAATACAGTCAGTTCTTCTGCCCCAGGAATAAACATGATATTCAGGAATGAGGCAAACTGGAAATGCGACGACATATAAGCCAAAATACCTAAGGCTACTCCTATAATAGCAGATGTACCCGCCGCCAATCCGTCTAATCCGTCTGTCAAATTAGCACCATTAGAAACAGCCGTCACTACAAAGATTACCATAGCGACAAACACAATCCAAGCAGCTTCCTGTTTATATTTACCGGCCCAATCGACCAACATCGCATAATCGAAATTATTGTTCTTAACAAACGGAATGGTCGTCTTGGTAGATTTCTTTTCTAATGTATGAAATTTTACTGTTTCAATCACATTATCATGACGGACTTCCATATTTTCTTTGATGACCACATCCGGACTCAAGAACAATACCAGACCAACTATCAATCCCAAACCAACCTGCCCAACGATTTTGAACCGTCCATGCATTCCTTCTTTATTCTTCCGAAATACCTTAATATAGTCGTCGGCAAAACCTAATGCTCCTAACCAAAGAGTAGTAACCAGCATGAGTAATACATAAATATTACTTAACCGGGCACATAATAAGGTAGGAATCAATATTGCAATAATAATGATAATTCCTCCCATAGTAGGCGTACCTTTCTTACTATACTCTCCTTCAAGTCCTAAGTTTCGGATCGTCTCTCCGATCTGTAAATATTGCAACCGATCAATAATTTTCCGACCTATAGCCGTTGATATAAACAAAGACAATATCAACGCCAATCCGGAACGAAACGACACATACTTAAACATGCCCGCTCCCGGAAAATCCAACTGATCCAAATAATTAAACAAATAATACAACATGTCCTTTTATGCTTGTTGATTAGCAAACAAGTTTCTTACTATTTCCCGATCATCAAAATGATGCTTCACACCTTTCACTTCCTGATAATCTTCGTGACCTTTACCAGCTATCAAGATTACATCACCTTTCTGAGCCAGTTTCACTGCCGCTTTAATTGCCTGTTCACGATCCGTGATACACAGAGTCTTCTCCATATCAGCCGAAGTTAATCCTGCCACCATGTCTTGTATGATTGCATCTGGTTCTTCAAAACGAGGATTGTCGGAAGTAAGGATAACCTGATCACTCAAACGAACGGCTTCTCTTGCCATCATCGGACGTTTTCCCTTATCCCGATTTCCTCCACATCCGACTACGGTAATTACTCTTCCATTACCATCCAGCACTTCATGAATACCATTCAATACATTTGTCAAAGCATCCGGTGTATGAGCATAATCGACAATCGCCGTGTATCCTTTAGGCGAACGGATGGTCTCAAATCTACCAGAGACAGAATGCAAAGTACTCAACACCACCAAAACCTCTTCCGGAGTTTTTCCCAATGTGATTGCGGCACCATAAACAGCTAGCAGGTTATAAGCATTAAAACGCCCTACAAAATGTACTGAGACTTCTCGATTATTAATCAGCAATTCAGTTCCATCAAAATGAGACTCCAATATTTTTCCCTTAAAATCAGCCAATGTACGCAACGAATAAGTCAGTTTTTTAGCTGCAGTATTCTGCAACATCACCATTCCCGACTTATCATCCAGATTGGTCAAGGCAAAAGCCGTTGCTGGCAGATCATCAAAGAATTTTTTCTTCGCCTTCAAATAATTCTCTACGGTCTTATGATAATCTAAATGATCACGCGTCAGATTCGTAAAAATACCACCATTAAAAGAAAGACCGCTGATACGCTTCTGATCTATCGAGTGGGAACTAACTTCCATAAAAGCATACTCACAACCGGCTTCAACCATCCGTGCTATTAACGCATGAAGCGTTATCGGATCGGGAGTTGTATGTTCGGTCGGGATTGCTTCGCCATCTACATAATTACAAACTGTAGAAATTAAACCGGCCTTATGTCCCAATTTCCGAAACATCTGATATAATAAGGTAGCGATGGTCGTTTTTCCATTCGTGCCAGTAACACCCACCAGAACCAATTTGTCTGACGGATTACCATACCAGGCAGAAAGTAACTTACCAAGCGCTTCGGCAGAATCTTTTACCACCACGAATATACATTTATCATTCAAGCCTTGCGGTATTTCTTCACAGACAACAGCAACAGCCCCTTTCTCCAACGCTCCGGCAATATAGGTATGACCATCCACTGCCGTTCCCCGAACAGCGACAAATAGGAAGCCCGGTTCTATCCGACGGGAATCGGACTGAATTCCTGTAATTTCCGCTTGCGGATTTCCTGTTACTACAGGAGCATCCAATACTTGAATCAGTTTTTGTAATTCCATAGTCACTTCAATGTTAATAATATAGTTTGTCCTTTTGAAACACGACGTCCCGGAGGAATACTCTGAGCTGTCACACGACCGGCACCTGATACTGTAACCCGTAAACCTGCGGATTCCAATAAAAAGACAGCATCTTTCGCATCCATACCATAAACGGCCGGAACCAAACCGTTCCGAATCGTAACGTCTTCCAATACAATCCGGTTCCGTTCTTTGTCTCTTGTTGCCTTCACCCAGTCAGTTTCTGCACTGTCACTTACGAAAGCTATATCCAATTCATCCAGCACATTCTCAACAGCCCGTTTTTCTCCACCCTTAACTATTGGCAAAAAGACAGCTGTTGAATCGGGTTTCATCTCATCAATTGAAATAGAGATATGGCTCGAATAAATCTTCTCGGCAATAGCCTTTACAACACCACCAGACATGGTTCCACCGGAAGGATACCCGATTCTTGGTTGACGAATCACGACTATACAGCTATACATCGGATCTTCAGCAGGAAAATAGCCGGCAAAAGCGACCTGATGTCCGGCCTGTCGGTATACGCCGCCCGAAGCAATCTGAGCCGTTCCTGTCTTTCCCGCTATCTGAATAATATCCGAATGCACGGCTTTTCCTGTACCCTGCTCAACTACCCCTACCAACATTTTCTGAATAATATGCAACGTATTCTCTGAACAAATTGAAGGGATTATAACACGCGGTGAGAATTTCTGCACAGTTTTTCCCCGATGCATAATTTCCTTGACGAAATAAGGTCGCATCATCGTTCCATTATTGGCAATTGCATTGTAAAATGCCAAAGTCGAAATCGGAGGAATTTGCGTCTCATACCCAAATGACATCCAAGGCAAAGTTGTCTTTGACCAATAATGATTCTTATCATCCGGCCGGCGAATCTTCGCCCGTCCTGCTCCAGGTATATCAATTTGCAAATCAGCATTCATACCAATACGATACAAGCCTTCTACGAATTTTGTCGGATTGTTTTCATATCCCTTCAGAATTGTCTTGGCCACACCGATATTCGATGAGTACCAGATAGCCTGTTCAACCGAGATCTTATGATATCCACCTTTATTCGCATTATGATCCGTCATACGGGATCCTTTATACATATATATACCATTTCCCGTATCAACGGTATCACCCGGTTGACAAACGCCGTCTTCCAAAGCGACCATGATAGACGCAACCTTGAATGTCGAACCTGGTTCCGTTTCATCAGCTACTGCATGATTCACCGTTTCTCCATACACGCCTTCCCGGATACGTCCCATATTGGTAATGGCCTTTATCTCTCCGGTCTTTACTTCCATAACGACCGCTGTTCCTGAAGCCGCATCAATCTTCTTCAGCATATCAAGTAAAGATTTCTCCGTGATATCTTGGATATCTATATCAATGGTTGAACGAATATCCATTCCCTCTTCCGGATCCTGTTCAATCACGTTTGTCCAACGGCCACCTATACGACGAACCGAGCTAACGCCAGGCTTTCCCCGCAATAATGAATCATATTGCAACTCCAGTCCGTTCTTTCCTTTCGTAACTCCAGAGGTATCTATCTCTCCGTAAACATCACCAATAGTACGGGCTGCCAAGGTTCCGAATGGTCGTTGCCTGTCAACCATCTCCTTTGTATAGAAACCACTCTTAAAGCGATTCAAACGTAAGAACGAGAACTTCTTCATTTCCTTCAAGTCAGAATAAGAAACTTTCCCTACGTGCACCGGATATTGGCGACTCTTCGACTTCAAACCCCGTAACAAATGACTTTTATAACCAGCAGGACTACGGTCTTTAAACTTACGAGACAAATAAATTGACAGCGAATCCAAACCATTCCGCTTAGAATATAAAAAGGTATCCAGCAAAAAGCCATCAGCTTTAAAATCCAGATATGTATAATAACGAGGCACACTTGTAGCCATCAGCTTCCCATCATACGAATAGATATTACCACGACTCGGTAAAACAGTCCTGTCGGGCATAATCTGTGTTTTCGCTAAAGCAAGCCAACGGTCTTTTTCCACAAAGGCTGTATTTAAAGCCTTTGCTACGATAAAGACAGCTAAAACAGCCAAGAAAAACACCACCACCAAATAAGAAAAGAAGATGCTGCCGTCCTTGACCTTTTTATCTTCTATGTTAGTATCATCAGCCATGTTATTTCTTCAATTCATACGGAGGAGTTGTGGCTCCTTCCAAATCTATACCCTGTTCTTCTATCAGCATTTCTATCTGTGACTGACGGCTGTTACCGGTCAGTTCAGACGAGATGGAAAGCGCTTCAAACCGGACATCCCTCAACTCTTGCTGTAAACGGTCTATTTCTCTTAACTTCTGCAAACAAGTATATCGGTTACCGATAAAGAAAAATATCAGAATTACTACCAACACAATCATACGTGTATGCCGAGTGAAGAAATCTTCCTTCAGAAAACCTCCACCCAATACATAAAGAAAAGAAAAATGTTTTTTCTTCTTCTCCTGGTTATTCGTAGTTTTATTGTCTGCTTCCATACTCATAATCTCATTTTTATTTTCGCTCTGCGATACGCAGTTTGGCACTCCTTGATCGTGGATTCCGTTCTATCTCATCCGACGATGGAACAATTACTTTATTATTCACCAGGCGGAAAGGAGACTGCACATTTCCAAAGAAGTCTTGTTCAGCTTTACCCTCAAAGTTACCACTCTTCAGGAAGTTCTTAACCAGACGATCTTCCAAAGAATGATAGGTAATCACAACCAACCGCCCACCAGGTTTCAATACTTTCAGTGTAGCCATCAGCATTTCACGCAAAGCACGCATTTCATCATTTACTTCTATACGCAAAGCCTGAAATACCTGAGCAAGGAATTTCTTTTCCTTATCACGGCTAATAAAAGGCTTGACAACCTCAAGCAGATCTTCTATCGTAGCAAAAGGCTTGGCATCACGGGCACTGACAACCATCGACGCTAATTTCCGGGCCACTTTTACCTCCCCATACAAATAGAACACATCAGCCAAAGCTTCTTCTGTATAAGTATTCAATACATCTGCCGCAGTTTTCCCGGCGCGTGTATTCATGCGCATATCCAGTAAGCCATCGAAACGGAATGAAAAGCCACGTTCTTTATCATCAAAATGATGAGAAGAAACGCCCAGGTCTGCCAACAAGGCATCAACCTTACCTATCTCCTGATGATAACGCATAAAGTTATACAGATACCGGAAATTACTTCGTACAAACGTAAAATGCGGATCATCCGGGATGTTCTTCTCGGCATCTGCATCCTGATCAAAGCCATACAGACGTCCGTTATCTCCCAGGCGGCGCAGAATTTCACGAGAGTGTCCTCCGCCTCCAAAGGTAACGTCTACATAGACGCCATCCGGACGAATAGCCATGCCTTCCAGACTTTCCTGCAACAGCACCGGCACATGATAAACCATCTTCTGCTCCTCCATTTCGGTTCCTTTTCTATGTTAAAACTTTACTTCTCGAAATCGGCGTACCTGTTTGATTTGTAAACATCTGCCGATTTCAGATTGTAAAATTACATATTTACTTATTTACCTTCCAAATAAAGAACAAAAAAGTTATCAACAGGTCATCACGGCCTGTTCGTATATAACGATTCCATCAGTGTCTCTGTAGTAGTTTTTCTTAGAAAGCGTTTTATTTCCACTCGAAATATTCAAGCAGAAAGAATAAATTTCACTTCCTTAAACTCATACCGGCGACGGCTACCGTCTTTCAGTCTCAACAGCAGATGCCCGGTTGGCTCTATTCCGTCAAACGCCGCCTCAAAACGACCATTAGCGTCTTCATATACAAAGAATCCGTCTTTACGATACAGAGACTTCAGATATTTGTCCTGCAACTCTTCTTCTCGTCCTTCCAGTATTAACAAATAATTGGCATAAAAGATGTCCAGAAATTCCTTCATCAGCTTTTCCCGGTCTACTTCATGGCCCAGAATCTGATATAACGATACCGGATTCGGCGCATCACCCCGAAATTCCGGCTGGTTGAGATTAATACCAATACCTGATACAGAAGCGTACAGATTCTGCCCTGCCAGATCATTTTCGATCAGCATCCCGCATATTTTCCGGTCTTTCCAATATACATCATTTGGCCATTTGACCGTAATATCCGAAGTATACCTGTCCAATAATTCTTTCACACTATAAGCTGAAAGTTCCGAGATCAAAAACTGACGGTTCGCGGGTAAAAAGGTTGGATACAATACGATACTAAACGTCAGGTTCTTTCCGGCTTCTGATTCCCACACATTCCCGATCTGTCCCCGACCGGCTGTTTGGAAGTCAGCCCACACACAAGAGCCTTCGGGCACTTCTTCCCGGGCCAATAAGTCATGCATGTATGTATTCGTCGAACTTGTTTCTGAGATATGGATCAATTTAGGCAAATTTTCTTCATTCATCTGATTCATGAGGATTGTTTCTTTTCCTGCAAACTTACGCAAAAAATGAAATGTTTGTATGCAATCAGACTTTATTAATAAAGCGCATAAGTTCTTCCTGCTCCAAATGGCAAAGGAGCACACTTTCACAAGCATGCTCCTCCCATCTTTTTTATTCAACCACTCTTTTTTATGGTTGTCTCGTGTATTTATGAATGAAAAGGTTAATTCATAAAATACATTTACCATTTATATTCCGGCGAATCGCCCTGCGGACGAACCGGAGTAGGATTGTTTGTACAGGCTGTATTATAGTTCGTTTCAGTCTGGATGATACAAAGATCCATCCAGTCAGGATGAATATTTCCCGTATTGGTCGTATATAAATCCTTATTCCAACGCATACCTAATGGATGATTAGTTCCCGGATAACTGCGGATAACCGCTTTATCCAACCGCTTAATATCAAAGGTCGCAAAGCCTTCGCCCCACAGTTCCACACGGCGCTGCCACCATACTTCATTCTGGAATGAAGTCGCGTAGCTGCTTCCATAAGTTTCATCTTTATGCTGCCCGTAAACAAACTGAGGATCACGCGTCTTGGCAAAGTCCGTTAATAAGGCAATACCCCGACCTTCGTTCTGCATACCGGCCGCTTCTGCTTCTATCAACTTCATTTCTTCCACCCGCATCATCGGTACAGCTACCACATAAGCCTGATACTGATTATCATGAACACCGCCTTTCGGACGGAACTTGACACACAGTCCGCCCACCGCTTTTGAGCCAGTAGAACTTGCTGTTGTCAATAATCCTTTGGGTTCATCAGAATAAGCCGACAAAGCTTCTATCGCCTTCTCCTGGTCATTGTCCTTATAACCATCAATCGCAAAATCGACAAAACTGTTCTTCCGGAAATCTGTAGCAGGGATCGTCTCATACAAATGTTTGTCAATCCGTTTGGGAGTTCCATAGTTGGCAGCATAACCGCAGCCCGTACTTGAAATCTCCAGAATCATCTGCGAGCCCCAGCTGCTGTCACCATCATTTGCCAGCACATTCTCATCAGTATCTTTATAGATTAAACCAAACATCCATGATCCATTAGGCGTATTGAAGCCTGTACTCCGGTCGGTGAACTGTCTCTCATCCATTACAGAATAACCAGCCTGCGCCAACTTAGCATACTCTTCAGCCTTCGCCCAGTCTTCCATCGTCAGATATGCCCGGGCTTTCAGGCCATAAACAACCGACAAATCAGGTGTATAAACATCCGAACGCCGATAATCCTGCAATCTTTCTTCCGCCTTATCCAAATCCGACAGTATTTGTGCCCACATCACTTCATTGGTTGCCCGCGGATTCTTGGCTAAGGCTTCCAAGCCGGTTGTTTCCAATACCAGAGGAACCGTTTCCGCCATTTTATCCATTGCATAAGACTTCTGTGCAAACATCCGAGCGATATCCATATAAAACATAGCACGCATCGCATACGCTATACCCGAACCGACCATCCGTTCACCGTCCGGATTTTCACCGGCCATGGAGATCACAATATTACAACTCTTGATCCAGCCATAATAATAAGTCCAGGGATATTGCGAAACAGCATACTGTGGACCAAGGCCTACGCCACAAGCATACCAAGTTGTATACCATTCGTTTCCCTTGTCTTCCAAAGCAATATCCTGTCCCATCACATCCCGCATCAGGAAAAATGACGGATACCCGAAGTCATAAGGATGCTGTTTGCTTTTACTGTATGTAAATGATCCTGCCAGCGAATTTGTAATTGCCGACACAAAATTCACAAAAGCACCGGGAGCATTGTTCGCCTGATCGATAGTCACATTCGAAGTTTGAGGATCTATTTCCTTGATACAGCCACTCAACAGGACTAAACCGGCAGCAGCCCATGTCAATATTTTTACTTTACTTTTCATATTCATTTTAACTTTTGGATTTAGAATGACAATTGAAGTCCGCCCATGACTGTCCGGACTGGTGAATATACATCCACAGAGGCATTTTCTGAATAAGAATAACGAGGATCTAAACCCCGGCGAGCAGACCAGAAACAAAGGTTTTCGCCCGAAGCATAAACGCGCAATCTACTGATTCCTAATGCTGACAACCAATTCTTAGGCAACGTATATCCAACCGTAAACGACTGGAAGTTCAGATAACTGGCACTTGTCAGCCAACGGGTAGAAGCTGCTGCCGTATACTGATCGCCAAACTGCATTCGAGGAATGGCATTATTCGGTTTTGCTTCTGTCCAGGCTTTCAAGGCATCCACATGAATGGCACTACCGGCTCCACCGGCATCCGAGATATTCGACATCAGGCCTGCATATTGATTATCATAGATCTTTCCTCCCAACTGATAATCGAATGTCAATGAGACATCAAATCCATACAAAGAAAGAGACGTTCCGAAACCTCCATATAAATCGGGGAGCAAACTTCCCTGCTCATATTTTGTAGCTTTATTGAAATTTGTAGTCGTCGCATCCCGGTTCTTTCCCGGACGATTCGTCACTCCTTCACCCAATTTGCTATCCACATAATAAAGGGCTTCTCCCTTCTCATTCACACCGGCATATTCAGCCCGGAATGCATTGTAGATCGATCCGCCTTCTTTATACCAAATACCACCATCGATAAATCCACCAAGCTCTGTTGTTTTGGATTTCGGCAATTTCAGAATCTTATCTTTATTATGTGCCAGGTTCACCTGAATACTCCAATCCACATTCTTCGTGCGGATCAGATTTCCTTGCAAACTCAATTCAACACCCGAGTTCCGAATGTCTCCGATATTCCCATAATAGCCTCGTGAACCGGCTGATTCAGGAACAGAAAGCCAGAACAGCAAGTCGGTTGTTTTCTTATAATAATAATCGAGAGTACCGGTCAAGCGACTGTTAAACAAGTCGAACTCCACACCCACATTGGTATTGGTAGTTGTTTCCCACGTGATATCCGGATTACCAATCCGCCAAAAGGAAGCAGACATAGAAGATCCAGAAGACGGTGCCAGCGTATACATATCTGTATAAGCAAAGTCTTGAATATTGTCATTACCCTGCTGACCAACCGACAACTTTACTTTCAACTGATTGACCCAATCGGCCCGGAAGAAATCTTCTTTATTGATCAGCCAGGCTCCGCCCACTGACCAGAAATTACCCCAACGATTCTGTTTCGCAAAACGGGAAGATGCGTCCCGACGATAAGATGCCGAAGCAAAATACTTATCATCATAACTATATTGGGCATTCGCAAAATAGCCTTCTACATTGTATTCCGTCGTATATGAATTGGAACTGACCGGTTTTGCTGCACCATTGATTTCCGGTATTTCCGGAGAGAACAAACCTTGCGCATAGGCATACAGATATGTCGTTTTCGTATCATAATACTCATGACCGATCATGACATTAACATGATGTTTACCAAACTCATCAAAATAAGTCAATGTCTGCACATGATTCTGACGGATGGTATTGGTCTGTGCCTTATCAATCTGCCCATTCACAGAGACTTTCGGACCATAAAGCGACGTCTGAAGCCAGGATTCACCCGTATTTCCCCAATCGATTGTACTCGTTGCATTCGCTTTCAGGAAATCGGTCAGGTTCACATCCAGCGTAAATGTGCCATTCAGTTTGTTTCCTTTCGAAACCGTTTCGTTATAGCGGTTCGCTCCCAAGGGATTACCTGTAGGCGAAAAGGCCCGCTGCGCTCCCGGATAGTTGGTTGTTGCTACGCCATAATCATATTGCGGATTTCCATGTTCATCGGTACGGATTACCGGATTCCCTTTCTGATCCAACACTCGAACATAGATCGGATAGATAGGAGCAATACGGGAAGTATAATACATCAGGTTGGTACTGTTGAACGACGTATTCAGATTCGGGTTCGATTCAGTAGTCGAATTGACATATCCTACATTAGCTCCGATCTTCAGCCATTTCTTGGCTTGATAATCGGCTTTGAAACGGGCCGAAAAGCGCTTGAAGCCTGAGAATTCAATGATACCATCCTCGTTCAGATATCCGGCACTCGCATAAAACGAGCCTTTATCATTCGCTCCGTTTATACTCACGGTATATTCCTGCCGAAGAGCTGTTCGATAAGCCGCATCCCGCCAGTTGTCATTAATCATATAATAGGTTTCCCCGTTGGCTTCGTAGGCACGGCCTAAGGTAGCATTCGGATTTAAACGACCGTCGGTTCCAATCAGTTGCTGTCCGTTTGGAACAGTATAGATATTATAACCCAGATGATTCAGCATCAAGGTATTGGCATTGACGTTGGCCGTTGCCGCATCCTGTCCCTGAGCCATATAATAGCGGTTGTACTGAGATTATACCGTTTCATAATACTTGCCCGGATCATCAATCGTCTCATAATCCTGAATGGCACGGCTGTTGGCTCCCCATTTTACATCCACATTTACCTGAGCTTTCTTATTGGCTCCACTCTTTGTCGTTACCAGTATGACACCGGCAGCTCCACGGGCTCCATACAAAGCCGCCGAAGCCGCATCTTTCAATACGGTAACCGACTCAATATCTTCTTGCGGGATGTTGCTTAATGAAGCACTGTAAGGTGCTCCGTCAACAATAATCAGCGGATCCGTATTCGCATACAAAGAAGCAATACCTCGAATCTTAATATTTCCCTGACTAGCTCCGGGAGCACCAGAACCTCCGCGAAGTTGCAGACCGGGTGTCGATCCGACTAAAGCGTTTGCCACATTGGTTGCCACATGCTTCGACAGAGCTTCGGCATTCACCACCGATGCAGAACCGGTAAAAGCCGACTTCTTCTGCGTTCCGAAAGCGACAACCATCACTTCATCCAGCAACTCGGTGTCTGATTTCAGGACAATTTTTATGATTCCATTCTTGATGGAAACCTCTTGCCCCTCCATTCCGACATAAGAGACTTGCAATACTTTAGCTGAATTTGGTAAGTTTGATATGGTAAACTTACCGTCCATGTCCGTCACCGTACCTTGTGTAGTACCTTTTACCAATACTGAGGCTCCAATAATTGGTTCACCTGATTCTTCGGAGATAACAATACCCGAAACAGACTGGTTTTGTGCCCATGCAGATCCTATACTCAAGACAATGCATGTCAATGGCATGAGTAACCTTTCTTTCATATCCATTCTCTCTCTAATTAGTTAACACTTATACTCTTGTTATTTTTATATCTTAACCCGTTGGCGGAATTAATTTAAGTTGATAAATATGAGTAAAAAGTTGTACATGTCGCTGATTTTTAGTAACTTAGTGGTGATTAAAACATTAAGTTCAAACCATCGTATGTACAACCTTTATGCAAAATTCGTCAAAATACTTGAGATATGCAAGCAATTCTCTGAAAATCTCGTCAATGATTCGGGTAATGTTCCACGTCGTGGTCCTGTTCCCAAGTTTTCGGATTTGGAAGTGGTGGCGCTATCCCTGACGGCAGAGACCGAGAGCATTGATAGTGAGAAGTGGTTGTTCGACTATAAATTGCAAGAATACAAGGACAGCATTCCCAATCTCATATCAAGGAGACAGTTCAATGACCGCAGGAAGAAAACGTCAGGCCTGTGTGAGGAACTGCGCAAGCGGATTGCCATGGAAATGGATGGCGGAGAGGAACAATTCTTTGTTGACTCCAAGCCGATAGAGGTCTGTAGGGTTGCAAGAGGAAAACGTTGCAAGATGGGGCGTGCCGGCAATTTCTCGCAAGCTCCCGACTTCGGCTTCTGTGCTTCGCAGAACACGTATTATTTTGGTTATAAGTTACACGCTCTCTGTGGGTTAAGTGGAGTTATCCATTCCTATGATCTGTCAAAGGCAAGTGTGGCTGACCTCCATTATATGAAGGATGTAAAACATACTTATCACGACTGTAGCATCTATGGTGACAAAGGGTATATTGGAGCTGACGTACAGCTTGACTTGTTCGAAACCGCACACATAAGACTGGAGTGTCCGTATCGGCTCAACCAAAAGGATTGGAAACCGACATTCATTCCGTTTGCAAAGGCAAGAAAGAGGATTGAGACAATATTCTCACAACTTACAGACCAGTTCTTGGTCATCAGGAACTACGCGAAAATAACGAATGGTTTGTTTGCCAGAATCATTGGCAAAATTAGTGCACTTACCATTCTGCAATACGTAAACTTCATTAACGACAAGCCCATTGGCAGAATTAAGTATGCACTAAATTAATTCCGCCAACAGGTATCTTACTATATATCCACTCCCAACGATAAAAACAGAGTATGCTTTTTGCAAACATATATATTTTTGAATTAAAAACAATAACAATGCGAATATTTTTTAAAATAAAATATTCCTGCCAATATTAAAAAATCATTCAAAAGAAGCGGTTAAAGTTCTGTAATACTCTATTATACATATAATTATAGGAAGATTAAGATAAAAAATATCCTCTTCTGTGAAAAGATATATTTCCAATTTGCCTTCATCAGACAATCTGATTTATAATTGTTTTAATAACACGTAATATATCAAAGCTAATATTTATATAAATTAAATTCCTTATTTCTATATCTGAACGAAGGCACATTTTTATCGTTCCACAGCTGTGGAACGATCGTATCACCTATGTGGAACGATCGTCTCACAAGGGTGGAATGATCGTTCCACCTAGGTGAAACGATAAAAAAATAAAAGGAAAGACGAATCTTTCCTTTTATATATAGCCGTATTTACAAAGCTAAAGTAACTTCTACCGGGCAATGATCGGAACCGAAGATTTCAGTATGGATTTCAGCGCCGGTCAGTTGTGGTTTTAATCGCTCGGACACTAAGAAATAATCAATACGCCAGCCCGCATTCTTCTCACGGGCTTTGAACCGGTAAGACCACCAAGAGTAAATACCTTCGCGGTCGGGATAGAAATAACGGAACGTATCAATAAAACCGGCATCCAGCAATGTCTGGAACTTTTCCCTTTCCTGATCGGTAAAGCCGGCATTCATGCGGTTCGTCTTCGGGTTCTTCAAATCGATTTCCCGGTGGGCTACATTCAAATCACCGCAGACGATCACCGGCTTGTGGGCATCCAGTCTTTTCAGATAAGCCCGAAACTCGTCTTCCCATGTCATCCGATAATCCAATCGCTTTAATCCATCTTGCGAATTAGGCGTATAGACGGTTATTAAATAAAAGTTCTCCATTTCCAACGTGATGACACGACCTTCCTGATCGTGCTCTTCCAAGCCCAGTCCATACGTTACCTGAAGCGGCTGATGGCGGGTAAAGATAGCGGTTCCGGAATACCCTTTCTTCTGGGCATAATTCCAAAACGACTGATAGCCGTCGAACGATAAGTCCAGCTGGCCTTCCTGCATCTTGGTTTCCTGCAGGCAAAAGAAATCTGCATCCAGCGATTTGAAGGCATCGCGGAAACCTTTGTCGCAACACGCCCGGATTCCATTGACGTTCCAAGAGATAAATTTCATATATTCTTATTTAATTGATGATTACTTATTAAATCCTTCCACAACGACCTCGATCTTACTTTCGGGCAATTCAGACTGAAAGCTGAATGTTACCGTCTGCTGGTCGCCCGGCATCAAAGTAATGTAATTATCCGAGTAGTGTACCGGAAGGATGCGTTTACCCGTTTGTTTATCGAATACTTTGATCCGATTGAAGAAACTGATATGAGCATCTCCTGTAAAAACAGTTTTCCCTGTATACATGTTGCCGTCTTTCGTGAAAGTTGTCTTTATATCAGGTGATGACTTCGGCAGTTCGTGCAGCGTCCGGTAATCTTTTGGCGTGGTTGTCAGCCAGTAAATGTTGCGGGTCAGTTCTGTTTCCAGTCCGTTCCATAAAGAAAGTTTCAGGAAATAAACACCGCTTACTTCTGATGGAACCGGAACGGCAAAGATATCTTTTACCTGACTCGCTTCGGCATTTGCCTGAGCAGACTGTTCCCATAGTCTTTTTCCTTCGCGGTTGAAGATTTCAGCCTTTACAGTCAGATTGCTTACGGCTTCTACCGTAGTATTTAACAGTTGCACCTGCTTAGTCACCAAATTATAGAAAGGATGAAGCGGTTCGCATCCTTTCTTCGTGCCGTACAACGAAGCATTTACATCAAGATACCAGTCGTACATTTGTCCGCGTAAGGCTGTCCACGGGTTCTGTGTCTTCCAGATCAGGATTCCCGTGTACCAATCCCACATATGCGAAGCCCAACCTTCCATGAAACTGCGGTACTGGTCATAGTTGACCAACTGGGAATATCGGCAATAGTCTTCAATCGTCTGTAATTCTCCGTATCGTTCGAGATGATCTCCATAACCTAAGTCTTTATGATAAATCCAGTTGGGATTACGAGTCCGACTCTTTCTGGGAAAGGCTTTCAAAGCATCTTCCGGCATGAATGCCCGGAAGCTTTCTACTTCCGGCGAACCGACAGAACCGGCTTCGGGATTAAACGGATGCGAATGGAAGGTAAAGAACCATTCCGGTTCCTGAATACCGTAAGGACCGTCGCCATTATCCCCTAAATAATTACGGGTAAATACGGAATCGGTAGAGCAACTGGTAAAATAACGGTTAGGATCGAGCCGGGGTAACATATCGTTCTTCAAAGTTTCGTCGATATCTTTTGCCAAAGGCCATTCGTTGGCACCGCACCAAAGGCAAAGACTCGGATGATTACGGATCATCTTAATCTGGTCTTCTGCCATTTGCAAGAATAAGGCATGATTATCTGGATATTCCCAGCGACGTTCGCGGGAATCGAGCTTTGTCAAGTCTTCCCAGGCGCCGTTACAGTCGCCGCTTCCCCATAAATCCTGGAAGACTAAGATACCATATTTATCACATGCCTGGTAGAACTCTGGGCGTTCGAGCAAGGCACCGCCCCAGACACGGATCATACGTAAGTTCATTTCAGCATGGAAGCGGACTTCATGGTCGTATCGCTCGGGAGAAAGCCGGAGCAACCAGTCGGAATCAATATAATTTCCGCCCGTGATATAAATCCGTTGTCCGTTGACGTAAAATTCACGTCCGCCATTCTGTTCATTCTTTCGGGTCTGGATTTCCCGGATACCGAAACGAACCGACTGCTGGTCGCTGACTTGTTGCGAAGCCTGTTCAATAAAGGAGAAATGAATCTTTTCCAAAGGCTGCTGTCCGATACCATTCGGCCACCATAGCTTAGGATTACGGATCGTTTCTTTGGGGAAAGAAACAAGCTTCTTTTCGCCCGGTTCCAAAGAGACCGGAACCCGAAGCTCCTTTCCATTATAAGCAGCAACCGCCGTTCCTTTTTGGACCTGATCAGATACATTCTCCAATTCGACAGAGGTTTCCAGATAAGCAGGTTCTTGTTTGCTTGCACTTGGAACCCGGACACCGGGCACTTTTGTTACCACATACGGATGCTGCACCCGGACATCTTTGGTAACAGCAATGGAAACTTCATCCCAAATACCCGTATTGCGGTCGCGTACCGGCTGAATCCAATCCCAGCCCGGCGTATATTGCATGGTACAATTGCGGGCAATCTGTCCGTCTCCACCTTGTCCTCCATTCGGGTTGCCGACATGATCGGGAGGAAAGACCAAAACAGCCAGGACATTAGATTCCGTCCCTTTCAGGTAAGGAGTAATGTCATACGACTTCCGCAGGAACATACCTTCGTGCGTAGTGGCATTTACCCGCTTGCCGTTCAGGTAAATTTCAGCTTTATAATTAATGCCACGGAAATTCAGCCACGCGTGTTGCCCGGGCTGTAAAGTATCCATGGTAAACGGGCATACAAACCAATAGGTATAAAAGTCCCGTCCGACCTGGTAAATATCTGGAATCAACTGATTATTCAGTCCGAATTCGGGAGCCGGATAGATCTTGTTCTCGAGTAAAGTGGTTAAAACTGTTCCGGGAACCTTGGCTTTCATCCACCCGGTTGATTCAAAAGGTTTGGCAGTAAGGCGATTTCCGTCTTCTCCTATTTCACGGACATTCCGCGCATACCAGCCTTCGTGCAAACAAATTTTACTTCCGGCATCAGGCCGTTGCACCGCTATCGGAGTTTGGGAAAAAGCCGGCAGACAATAAAGTAAAGCCAGCAGCCAACATACATACTTTCGTGTTTTCATCTGGATATTCATTTATATTCTGGAGTAAAGATAGACATTCTTGCCAAAATTCCGTATATTTGAACTCAATTATAACTATGAAGGTATGAACTGGACACAACTACTTTCCGGAAAACGCTTTGGACTGGAAGAATACCATGAGCGAAAACATGAGCGAACCGATTTTCAGCGAGATTATGACCGGCTGATTTTCTCTTCACCTTTCCGCCGTTTGCAGAATAAAACGCAGGTATTCCCTTTGCCGGGAAGTATCTTTGTGCACAACCGACTGACTCATAGTTTGGAGGTCTCGTGTGTTGGCCGTTCGTTGGGTAATAATATCGCAAAGGCATTGATACAGAAATATCCGGGAGGAAGTGTGAATTTTCCGGAGATCGGTTCTATCGTTTCGGCAGCCTGCCTGGCGCATGACATGGGAAATCCACCTTTCGGTCATTCCGGAGAACGGGCTATTACAGCTTATTTTCTCGAAGGGAACGGAATGAAATGGGAAGAGAAAGTACGCGAAGAAGGAGGACGATGGGAAGATTTCCTGCATTTTGAAGGCAACGCCAATGCGATCCGTCTACTGACGCATCAGTTTATTGGGAGGCGTAAAGGCGGTTTTGCCATGACATACAGTACACTGGCCTCTATTGTCAAATATCCTTATGCTTCAACCGAAGCCGGCAGAAAAGGAAAGTTCGGCTTTTTCCAGTCGGAAGAAGCATCTTACCGGCGCATTGCGACGGAACTGGGTATTGAACCTGATCCGGAGAATCCGAGGAAGTTTGCCCGTTATCCGTTAGTCTATCTCGTTGAAGCGGCCGATGACATCTGTTATCAGATCATGGATATAGAAGACGCCTGCAAATTACATATACTGACGGCCGACGAAGCGATTCAGCTCCTGCTAAACTTCTTTGAAGGAGAACGCCTGGAACATATCCAGCGAATCATGAAAATGGTAGATGATACGAATGAACAGATAGCTTATTTGCGCTCATGCATCATCGGTCTGTTAGTCGACGAATGCAGCCGGATCTTTTTGGAACATGAAGATGATTTCCTGAACGGGACATTTCCTAATTCCCTGATTGAGCATATATCAGGAAAGGCAAAGCTGGCCTATGAAGCCTGTTCCGCTACAGCCTACAAGAAAATATACAGTTCAAAGGAAGTATTGGATGTGGAACTGGCCGGTTATCATATATTCAGCCATCTGATCGATAGCTTTACAGAAGCCGTAATGAATCCGAATCATGCCTATAGCAAGTTACTGTTACAGCGAGTTCCTGAACAGTATGATGTAAAGGCTCCGGGAACTTATGGAAAAATACAGTGCGTATTAGATTATATTTCCGGCATGACAGATGTATATGCCCTTGATTTATACCGGAAAATAACGGGAATGAGCCTGCCTGCCGTATAAAAATGACTAAAGAGACAGATTCTTGCTGATTTTCAGAACAGAAGGAAGGAATAAACTGTTATATAGAATGGATGAAGGTTTGATAACGAAAATATACGGTTTGCATGGATTTTAAAGATATAATTAGCAAAATGAGAATAGACAAAGTATTATTAACATTTTAAGCGCTCTGTTTTTACTTTTTTTGTGTAAATATTTATCCAAAAGACGCGTTATTTGTCGTTAGATATTAGAAAGGAAAAATAAGATGAAGAAATCAACAATTTGGTTACTTGCAGTCGTGATGGCGTTTGCTTTTGCAGGATTGTTGTATTTGCAAATTAGCTATGTTGATATCATCCTGAAAACACGGAGCGAGCAGTTTGACGAAACAGTCAAGCAATGCTTGCATCAAGTCTCAAAGAATCTGGAATTAGATGAGACGCGTCGTTATTTGGAAGACGACATTAACCGCGATCAGAACAGTTTCTTATATCAGAATGTCATTATTACTGACTCAGACGGAGGCGTACAGCAGATTGAATTACAAAGTTTCAGCAGTCAGAAGTTTCAACCCCGTTCTTCGTTGAGTAATCAACAGACTAATTCGATCGTCAATACATCACGCGATTTACAGAAAACGCTGAAGCAGCGTTATCAGTATCAAGGAGGATTGATCGATGAAGTGATTTACAACATCTTATATACAGCAAATCTGAGACCGATTCAGGAACGAGTTGATTTCAAGAAGCTGAACAGTTATTTAAAGAATGAATTTATCAACAGTGGATTAAACCTTCCCTTTGTTTTTTCAGTCATAAACAAAGATGGAAACGAAGTGTATCGGAGTGGAAAGATTGATGGCGAGCCGCTCGCTTCTGATATTATTACGCAAGTGTTGTTCCCCAATGATCCTCCATCCAAGCAGAATTATCTGAAGGTTTATTTTCCGACAAAAGGAGATTACATCTCCAACTCAATTACGTTTATTGTACCGTCGGTTATTTTCTCGATGATTCTGTTGATTACATTCATCTTTACCATTTACATTGTATTCCGCCAGAAGCGTCTGTCGGAAATGAAGAATGATTTCATCAACAATATGACACATGAGCTGAAGACACCGGTTTCTACCATTTCGCTGGCGGCTCAGATGTTGAAGGATTCAGATATCACGAAGAGTCCGGAAGTATTCAAGCATATTTCTGGTGTGATTAACGATGAAACCAAACGCTTGGGATTCTTGGTTGAAAAGGTATTGCAGATGTCGTTGTTTGAACGTCAGAAAGCAACCTTAAAGTTAAAGGAGCTGGATGCCAATGATCTGATCGTATCAGTAGCCAATACCTTTGCCCTGAAAGTAGAAAAGTATGGCGGGACACTGGATCTGGATCTAGAAGCGTTGGATTCGACAATCTATGTGGATGAAATGCATATTACGAATGTGTTGTTTAATTTGATGGATAATGCAGTTAAGTACCGTCGCCAGGACGTTCCGCTTGCCTTGGTAGTTCGAACCTGGAATGAAAACGGTAAACTGCATATCTCGGTAGAAGATAACGGTATCGGAATCAAGAAAGAATACTTGAAGAAAGTATTCGACCGTTTCTTCCGAGTACCGACAGGCAACAAACATGATGTAAAAGGCTTTGGCTTAGGACTGGCTTATGTGAGGAAAATTATTGAGGATCACAAAGGCTCTATCCGGGCAGAACAAGGCAATAACAATATAGGGACAAAATTTATTATTACTTTACCTCTTATAAAAAGTTAGTTATGGAAGAAAAAATGAAAATCTTCTTTTGTGAAGACGATGAAAACTTGGGAATGCTTCTGAGAGAATATCTGCAGGCAAAAGGGTATGTTACAGACCTTTTCTGTGATGGAGAAGCAGGATACAAAGGGTTTACAAAGGCGAAATACGATCTTTGTGTGTTGGATGTGATGATGCCTAAGAAAGATGGTTTTACGCTGGCTCAGGAAATTCGCTCGGTTAATCCGGATATTCCTATCATCTTCCTTACTGCCAAAACGCTGAAGGAGGATATTCTGGAAGGTTTCAAGATCGGTGCTGATGATTATCTGACAAAACCTTTCAGCATGGAAGAATTATTACTGCGTATTGAAGCTATCTTGCGCCGTGTTAAAGGTAAGAAGATGAAAGATATTCCTTTCTATAAGTTAGGAAACTTCTTGTTTGATACGCAAAAACAGACATTGACCATTGGTGAAAAAGTAACGAAGCTGACGACTAAGGAATGCGAGTTGTTAAGCTTGCTGTGTGCTCATGCCAATGAAATTTTGGAACGTAACTATGCTTTGAAGACAATCTGGGTTGACGATAATTATTTCAATGCACGAAGCATGGATGTATATATTACAAAGCTGCGTAAGTTATTGAAAGATGATCCGGGTATCGAAATCATTAATATTCACGGTAAAGGATATAAGCTGATTACTCCGACTGCCGATGATATGTTCCGCGAAGAAAGTACACAGGTTTTATAAACTTTTTTACAAGAGGACACGGGTTTCACCAATTTAACAGGAAGATTAACTTCCTGTCAATTGGTGCAATTCGTGTTTTTATTTGCTCCTCATCTTTTTTTACTCCCAATAATAAACCCGTTTTACACGAGGTGAAACAGATGTAAGGATTTCATAAGGAATTGTCTTCAACCGGTCTGAGAGTTCGGATACAGGCAATTCTTCTCCGAAGACTATCACACTATCGCCTTCCTGCGCGTCGGTATCAGTAACATCTACCATACAAGCATCCATACAGATATTACCAATGATCGGACAACGCTTGCCCCGAATTACTACTTCTCCGTGCCCATTACTGAAATGCCGGTCTAATCCGTCGGCGTATCCGATTGGTATGATGGCAATTCGCGAGTCTCGTTCTACATAACTTCGGCGACTGTATCCGATTGAATCGCCTGCTGGTACATGTTGAATCTGCAGAATAGTCGTTTTCAGCTTACTGATGGTTCTTAATCCGTTAATACCAGATGCACTTACGCCATATAGTCCGATACCTAATCGTACCATATCCATCTGCCATTGCGGGAACCGTTCGATTCCGGCCGTATTCAGAATATGTTTGATAACCGGATGTCCTAAGCCGTTTTCCAGAGAAGTGGCTGCTTCCTTAAACTTTTCCAGTTGCTGCTGCGTAAAGTCGTCGAATACGAAGGAATCACTTCCTGCCAGATGTGAGAAAACCGAACGTACTTTGACACCACTTTGCGTTTTCAGATGTTCGATTAGCTGAGGAACTTCATAAGGCTGAAATCCTAAACGGTGCATACCAGTGTCGATCTTAATATGTATCGGATAAGCAATAATACCGCGACGTTCTGTTTCCTTGATCATAGCATCCAGCAGACGGAAACTGTATACTTCGGGCTCCAGATTATATTCAAACATGGTATTGAAACTGCTGAATTCCGGATTCATAACGATGATTGGAATGGTAATACCTTCTTTCCGCAAGGCGGCTCCTTCGTCGGCCACAGCTACTGCCAAATAATCACACCGGTGTTCCTGCAACGTCTTAGCTAATTCAAATGAACCGCTGCCATATCCGAAGGCTTTTACCATGCAGACCATCTTCGTCTCCGGTTTCAGTTTCGACCGGTAGAAGTTGAAGTTGTGAACAATGGCCGACAGATTGACTTCCAAGATCGTTTCATGTACTTTCTTTTCCAGTAGTTCTGAGATCCGTTCGAAGTGGAAATGACGTGAACCTTTCAACAAGATAACTTCGTTGTTAAACTTCTTGATTTCGGGTGAAGCAATAAACTCGTCGGTTGTCTGATAGAATGATTTCTCCAGCTGCTCACCAAACACCGAAGCAAACTCTTTCAGGTCTTTTCCGATGCCGATCAAGCGGTTGACTTTCTTCCGTTCTACCAGATCTGCTACTTTCTTATATAATGACTTGGGCAACGTCCCTGACTGCAGAATATCAGAAAGAATCAAGGTTGATTTCAGATTCTTGGCTACTTTCCGGCTTTGCAGGAAATCGAGGGCGATATCCAGTGAATTAATATCTGAATTATAGGTATCGTTGATCAGCAGACATCCTTGAATGCCTTCTTTTACATCCAGACGCATTTCAACCGGTTCGAGATGTGCAAACTTTTCAGTGTCGTTTACGCTTGTAGGCTTTAAGTACAACATGACGGCCAGGCAGTGAATGACATTCTCGATAGAAGCATCATCGACAAACGGAATCGTATAGGTCCGGTCGAAGCCCAACAGCGTACAATGAATGACAGTTTCATCCTGTTTCTTCTCGATCGACTCGATAAACAAGGGTGCTTCGCGATCGGTCCGGCTCCAAGCAATAGCCTTATGTGAGAGGCAGGCCGATTCAATTAATGTTGATATCAACGGGTTGTCACCATCATAGATGATGGCTTCGCTATCATTGAAAAGCATCAGCTTCTCCAGGCACTTTTGGTTGATTGAGATAAAGTTTTCCTGATGAGCTTCGCCAATACTGGTCAATACACCAATGGTCGGCGCGATAATCGGCTGCAACTTCTCCATTTCGTCGGGCTGCGAAATACCTGCTTCGAAGATACCTAACGTATTCTTTTCATTCATTTCCCAGACCGAAAGAGGTACGCCGATCTGTGAATTGTAGCTTCGCGGAGAACGGACGATATCAAATTCATTGTGCAGTAATTGATAGAGGAATTCCTTCACAACGGTTTTTCCGTTGCTTCCCGTGATACCGATGACCGGGATCTGGAAACGTTTCCGGTGATAAGCTACCAGTTTCTGTAAGGCAGCCAGCACATCTTTTACCAGCAGGAAGTTGGCTTCTTCCATTTGCGCAAATTCCGGCAACATCTTGCTGACAACAAAATTTCGCACTCGCAGCTTATACAAATCCTGAATATAGCGGTGTCCGTCGTTTGTCTTCGTTTCTAACGCAAAAAACAGACTTGACTCAGGAAACGACAAGCGCCGGCTGTCTGTTAATAATATACTAATTGTGCAATCATGTAACGTATTGGTTTTAGCCCCGATAATCTGGGCTACGTCTTGTATTGCGTATTCCATCTCCTATTTCAATTTAGACTTTAAAATATTTCGCTCTTTTGTATAGTCAAAGAAAGTCATTTTCTCGTTAAGTCGGTCAATCTTTAACAAAGTTTGAAGAATAAATTGCCGGTATGCTTCGCTCTCCGGATTGAAAGGTTTATGAGCAATGGCTTTCTGTATTTCCTGACACGATTTTAATACAGCCTGACTTTCCGCATCAACTAAGTGAGCGACAAATTGTTCCCAGATATATTCAATCGCCTGGGCCGACGGATGCAGCATATCGTCGGCATAGAAACGGTAATCCCGCAACTCGTCCATCATAATCTCGTAAGAAGGGAAATAGGCGGTTTCTTCAGGAAACAACTGATTCAGCTCATCAATCGCCAACAACAAAGTCGCTTTACTGAGCTGATTGCCATGAGCACCGTCTTTCCAGTGGCGAATCGGACTGACGGTGAAGAGGACCTTCAGTTCTGGATTGATGTGTAGCAGTTCACCCAGCAAGGCTTTCCAGTCATCTACAATATCAGGAACCGACAGACGCTGACGAACAAAGCTTCGCTCGGGCAGTTTGTGGCAATTCCCGACAATCGCTCCGGTTTCTTTTAGCCGGTAAACCCACGATGTGCCCCAGGTAATAATCAGTCGGTGGCAACGGCGGAAGAAACAGGCCGAAGCATCCAGCCGGGTATTAATCTGATCCAGGCAAGTTTCAACAGAGAGTGCCGAAAAACGGCTGTGATGATCGAAACTATGAAACAGCCCATTGGCAGAAAACAAATCCTTTTCCCGATAAGGCTCCGGCTCAATCAACCGCCGGATAGCATGACTGATGGAAGCCGGATTGTAAAGTGTACCGAAAGGATTGACATCGGTCTGAAACTTCAGGTCTGTCATGCGAGTCCCGATGTTTTCCACAAAACAGGAACCAAGCAGCAAGACCGGATCCTGGTAAGAAAACTGAAAAAGCGGCTTCGGGTATGTCAGTTGTGTATAGAATTCCATAACGTAAAAAATGACGATTCAAAGATACATGATTTCGGCCGACTCTTGGAAAAATGCTTCATTAATCTTATGATAGTTATGTAAAACTTCGTACATTTGTACGAATTTAAGGCAGAGAGGTATGAAAATCATTTATGGAATTATCTTATGGGCAACAGCTATTCTTCCATCGGCGTATGCGGAGAAGGCAATTCCTTTTGTCCCTGCCATTCATCAGACCGAGCCAAAGTCGATTGAGATCTCCGCTTACGACAGTTGCATTCGGGTAAAAAACGCGCCGACCGGTAGTGTATTGGAAATTTATAGTGTTGTAGGCATTAAAGTCAAAGAGATCAAAATCACTTCTTCCGACGGAGAATATCCCGTTAATATTCCCAAGGGGTATTACATTATCCGTATCGGAGAAACCGTCCGCAAGGTAGTTATCCGTTAAACTGTTTTCGCAGAAATAAAAGATACCAGGCAGTTGGCTATTTTAGTCAAACTGCCTTATTTTTTACCGTTTCACCTGGGTGGGACGATCATTCCACCCTTGTGAAACGATCGTTCCACGTAGGTGATACGATCGTTCCACAGTCGTGGAACGATAAAAATATGCCTTCAAACGGACTTAGTTGTATCATTGAACGGATTTAGTTGACTTAAAATCTCTTTATAGATAAAAGAGGTTGACGTAGTAAAGACTTTATATGGAGAAAAAGCTAACCAGCCATGCCGCTGCGAATTATGCCGGAAGTTCTTGCCTGATTATGAAGATTACCTCGTAATATTTTGTACTTTTGTAACAAAACGATTCAAATAAGCAAAAGTATGATTATTATTGGCATAGCAGGTGGAACCGGATCCGGAAAAACGACCGTGGTAAGAAAAATAGTAAACAGTCTGAAACCCGGAGAAGTAGTGCTCCTTCCACAGGATTCATATTATAAAGACAGCAGCCACGTACCGGCAGAATTGAGGCAACAGATCAATTTCGACCATCCGGATGCCTTCGACTGGCCATTGTTGCTACAACACATTCAGATGTTGAAGGAAGGGAAAAGCATCGAACAACCGGTATATCACTACCAGACAAGTTCCCGACTGGCAGAAACGATTCATGTAGAACCGCGTCCGGTGATTATTATTGAAGGAATTCTGGCCTTATGCGATCCGGATTTACGCAACATGATGGACTTGAAAATCTTCGTGGATGCCGATCCCGACGAACGGTTAATCCGTGTCATCCAGCGGGATGTTGTGGAACGCGGACGGACAGCCGAAGCGGTGATGGAGCGTTATACCCGAGTACTCAAACCCATGCATCAGCAGTTCATTGAGCCAACCAAACGATATGCCGATTTGATTATTCCAGAAGGCGGGAACAACGAAATTGCCATTCATATCCTGAAGATGTACATCGAGAAGCATCTGCATCACGAGGTGAATATGTAATCCGTCTAAAAACTCACCATACGATTCTGCTTAAGTCGAGGAAAAATCGTACTTTTGCAATCGGTTTGGAAATGTCGGGAACAGATATTTATCCGTACAGAGTTTCACAAAAACAGAGAATGCCCTGTATTGCCAGGTCTCTTAGCCATATCTGTTTTGACACAAAGCCGAGGTTAATGAATAAGACTGAACAAATGACCCGTGATGAGATAAGAACAATAACAAAGGTACCAGAACCGACATTACGCCGGTTACCCTGGTATCTGGCTTTTGTGAAGCTGTTGAGAGGAAAAGGAGAAACTGTCATCTCGTCTACCCAGATTTCAAAGGAAATCAATGTAGATTCCAGTCAGGTTGCCAAAGATTTATCATTCGTGAATGTAACGGGGAAAACCCGCGTCGGCTACGAAATTGATGCCTTGGTAGAAGAGCTGGAAGATTTTTTGGGTTTCACTTCATCGCACAAAGCCTTCCTGTTTGGCGTGGGAAGCTTAGGAGCGGCCCTGCTTCATGACACCGGACTAAAGCAATACGGTCTGGATATAGTAGCCGGCTTTGACGTCCGCCCCGAACTTGAAGGACAAATGATCAACGGTATTCCGGTTTATCATATTGACCGGTTTCCGGAAATGCGTGAACAGCTGGGTGCTACCATCGGAGTAATTACCGTACCCGTCGACAGAGCCCAGGAAGTAGCCGACCAGATCATAGCCGGAGGCATCAAGGGATTATGGAATTTTACACCGTTCCGCATCCGAGTACCCGAAAATATCGTCATACAAAATACCTCCATGTACGCCCATCTGGCCGTGATGTTTAATCGTTTGAACTCAATAAATCACTAAAATGAAAATAATTGCCGTTGGAATGAACTATGCGGCCCACAATAAAGAGCTGCATCATACGTTAGAATTAACAGAGCCTACCATCTTTATGAAGTCTGATTCTTCGTTATTGAAAGACGGAAAGCCTTTTTTCATTCCGGATTTCTCGTCGGAGATTCATTATGAGACGGAGCTGGTAGTGAAGATTGACCGGTTGGGAAAGAATATTGCTGAACGCTTTGCTCACCGCTATTACAGCGAAGTAACAGTTGGCATCGACTTTACGGCCAGAGACCTGCAACGGCGCTTGCGCGAACAAGGTCTGCCGTGGGAAATCAGCAAAGCATTCGACAACTCTGCGGCAATCGGCACTTTCATTCCACTGGAAGAAGCTGGTAACATTAATCAGCTATCGTTTCATCTGGACATTAACGGAAAGACGGTACAACAGGGAAATACAGCAGATATGCTCTTTCCAGTAGACAAGATCATTGCCTATGTCAGCCGTTTCTTTACGTTGAAAATCGGCGATCTGATTTATACCGGAACGCCCGTCGGCGTCGGTCCGGTCAGCATTGGCGATCACCTGGAAGGATATTTAGGCGAACGGAAACTACTGGACTTCCATGTACGTTGATAGGCTCATACAAGCAACCATTAACAAGTAAAAATTAACAACTGATTATTCGTCATTTTCAATTGTCAATTTTTTGGAAGTATGTAGTATGAAACGATTTTTGTCTTTCTTTATAGCTGTTCTTTTGTCATTTTCGTCGGCTTGGGCTGTCGGGAACTATACATCACAGTCGGTTCTTTCTTCAGGTCACTGGGTAAAAATCAAAGTGACAAAGAACGGAGTGTACAAACTGACGGCCTCAGACCTGAGCAAGATGGGCTTTTCTGATCCGTCGAAAGTTTCCATTTACGGATATGGAGGCTGGATACTCGACGAGAAATTCTCAGACTCGGCCTATCACGACGACTTGCCTGCCGTTCCGGTATGGCGAGACGGCTCAACGCTTTATTTTTATGCAAGAGGAACCGTCAAATGGGATTATGAAACGGTAAATACACAAGAGAATAAAAAGCTGTTCGTTCATACTAACAATCCTTACGCTACCGCCGGGTATTATTTTGTAACCGACGCGACAGAGACACATGACATGCCGGAACAAGCCTCGGTAGAAGGAGCCGTCAGACAGATTTCCACCTTCGATGATTACCAGGTATGGGAAAAAGACGAAGTGGCCGTCAATGAATCCGGACGCGAATTGTTCGGGGAATCGTTCATTTCGACGACAACCCGTAATTTCACCTTCTCTGTTCCCGGGATCACCTCCGACGACGCCGAAGTGACGATGCGTTTCATTGCCCGTACCACCAGCCGGACACCTGTAACGCTTACCGTCGGCAATGCCGTCCTTTCTCTTTCCATTTCCGCTCCTACCTCGAATGCCAGTTACACCAAAGCCGTAGCGGCATCAGGGAATGTGACGTGGAAAGGCGAGAAAAGCGAGTCGGTCAAGATGGAAGTCACCTACGGAAAAACGGGCGACCAGAATGTATATCTGGATTATATTCGTTTCCAGATGAAACGTGCCTTGAAACTTTACGGAACAGAGACCGCCTTCCGCAGCGTAGACGCCATCAACAATGTGTCCCGCTTTGAGTTGGCTGATGCTTCCGAGTCGACTGTCGTACTGAACGTAACCGATGTGACGAATCCGAAACGGATGCAGACCACGCTGGAAGGAACAAACCTTTCTTTCACGGCGGCTGCTTCCAGTCAATTACAGGAATATATTGCATTCGACAAGAATAAACTGACCGATACACCGGAAATCATAGGCGAAGTTTCCACACAAAACTTGCACGGACTGGAAACTCCGAACATGGTGATCATCGTTCCTCCGGCTTTTACAGCACAGGCTCAACGATTGGCAGAAGCACATCGCCAGCGCAACGGGCTGACGGTTGAAGTTATCAACCCGGAACCTATCTACAACGAGTTTTCAAGTGGAACACCAGATGCAACAGCTTACCGCCGCCTAATGAAAATGTTTTACGACCGGAACCCGGAGAAGCTGAAATACCTGCTGTTGTTCGGCGACGGCTGTTATGATAATCGCGGACTGACTCGCGAATGGCAGCAGAACAGTTCGCTATTGGCCAATATGCTCCTCACCTACCAGTCGCAGAACTCAATTGACATCTATTCTTATACAACCGACGATTATTTTGGTTTCCTAGAAGACGGCAGTGGCGCTTCATTAGCTTCGGCCAAACTTTGTGTGGGAATCGGCCGCTTTCCTATCCGCACGAACGATGAAGCCAAAGCAGCGGTCGACAAAATCATTTCCTACATGGATAATACACTTCCGGGTAATTGGAAGAACAACATTACATTTGTAGCTGATGACGGAAGTAATGCCGATCCTGACAAGAATGCACATATGAAGCAGGCTGATGCACTCGCAAAAATTGTAGAAGAAAATCATCCGGAGTTCCGCATCAACAAGCTTTACTTCGACGCGTATACGAAAGACCGTACAGGCGGAAATGCGTCCTATCCGGATGTAGAAACGGCTTTACAGAAGCAGCTGAAAAACGGACTGATGGTACTGAATTATACAGGACATGGCAATACGACGAGCTGGAGTGACGAAGCTGTAATGACGCAATCATATATTCAGCAGGCCACTTATCCGTATTTGCCTTTATGGATTACAGCGACTTGCGACTTTACCCGCTTTGATGCCCTGGCTACTTCGGCAGGCGAATCCGTATTCCTCAACGAGAAAAGTGGAGGTATCGCCTTATTTACCACCACGCGTGCCGTCTTTTCACAAGACAATGCGGTCATTAACCAGGCTATTATCCGTAATCTGTTCTCTCGAGAAGGCAACCGGCGTTACACGTTGGGCGAAGTGATGATGAAAGCCAAGCAAAGTATGGAAACTGATTCCAACAAATTAAACTTCACCTTGATTGGAGACCCTGCATTGACGCTGACTTTCCCCGATTATAGTATTGCTGTAACAGAAATCAATGGAAAGCAGCTAGATTCGTCCGAAGATATTACAATCAAAGCATTGGAACGAGTTACCATCAAAGGCGAAGTGCGGAAACCGGACGGAACCAAAGATAGTGGGTTTACAGGGCCGTTGCAATCAACTATCTTCGACAGCAAATCGACAATCACAACGCTGGATAATTTCAGTACCGGAACAAAATTCCAGTATGAAGATTATCCCAATACGTTATATATAGGAAATGATACGGTTCGTAACGGGGAATTTTCTTTTACCTTTACGGTTCCGAAAGACATCGCCTACTCTAACGACTTCGGTAAAATGAACTTCTATGCCCTGAACAACCAGGATTCTATCGAGGCACAAGGTTCTTTCATGGATTTCCGCGTGGGTGGCACATCCGATACGGGCGGTGACGATACAGAAGGTCCCGAGATCCGTTATCTGTATCTGAACGATACAACCTTTGTAGACGGAGGACAAGTCAATTCCACTCCGCTGTTTGTGGCTTCGCTTTGGGACAAAAGCGGTATCAACATTACAGGCAGCAGCATTGGTCACGACATGATGCTGATTATCGACAATCAGACATCAAAGAGCTATAACCTGAATGATTATTATCAGCTGGTTGGCAACGACGGTGCCGGGCAAGTGATCTTCTCGATTCCGCAACTGGAGGCTGGCCTGCATACCGCCGAATTCAAAGTATGGGATGTTCTGAATAATTCAACGACACAGACATTCACTTTTGAGGTGGTAAAAGACATGAAGCCGAATCTGATTTCCGTCTATGCGACACCGGTTCCGGCACGTGAACAGGTGACTTTCCACCTGAAGCACAATTTCCCGGAATCACAGCTGACAGTCAAAATAGAAGTATATGACATGGCAGGCCGTTTGCGCTGGAGCCACGAAGAAACAGGTTCGTCAGAAGCCTTTAAAGATTATCAATTGGAATGGAATATGATGGGCAACGGCAATGCCCGTCTGCGTCCGGGCGTATATATTTACCGGGCTTCTTTGCGGTCTGGTAATTCCCAAACGGCAACGGGAGCGAATAAAATGATTATCCTTGCACAATAAAAGGAGAAAAGAGTAGTTATATAAGTGATTCGTAATAAGATTATATTGAAATAAAGATGATAAAAAATCGTAGTTTGAAGCTTTGGAGTCTTGTCGCACTTTTATTTATCTCGGCAACCAAACTGTACGCACAGGAAAATGTTAAGGCACAATTTGCCCCAATCAATACGGCTGTTCCATCCTTGTCTATTGCTCCAGACGCACGTGGTGGCGGTATGGGTGACAATGGTGTGGCAACGCTTCCCGATGTGAATTCACAATATTGGAATCCGGCCAAATACGTATTCAACTACAGCCAGGCCGGCGTTTCACTTTCCTATACACCTTGGTTGCGTAAGTTGGTCAACGACGTGGCTTTAGTAAATCTGTCCGGTTATTATAAATTAGGTAGCGATGACCGCCAGGCAATCGGAGCTTCTCTACGTTATTTCTCTTTTGGTGAAGTACAAAACAATGACGAGAACAGTGGTGCCACACTGATGACTCTGAATCCTTACGAAATGGCTTTAGACGTCAGCTATAGCCGTAAGTTATCGGAAGCCTTTTCTATGGCAGTTGCCTTACGCTATATCCGTTCCGATCAAGGAGCTGACCCGACAGCGGAAATGGTTCCGGGCAATGCCTTCTCAGCAGATATTGCCGGATATCTGGAACGCTATGTCATCATGGGCCAGGCAGAAGCGTTGTGGAGCTTCGGATTCAATGTATCCAACATCGGTACCAAAATATCCTATGACGGTGGCGGAACCAACCAGTTCCTGCCAACCAAATTATCGATCGGTACAGGTCTATTATACCCGATTGACGATTATAACCAGATCGGAGCTTATGTAGACTTGAGTAAATACCTGGTTCCAAGTGAACCGCAGCGGACAGGTACTACACAGGAAGACGAACAAGATTATAACAACCGGGTAGAAGAATACAACTCCATGTCGTCTATCACCGGTATGTTTAAATCATTTGGTGATTCTCCGTTAGGATTTAAAGGAGAATTACAGGAAATCATGGCATCTATCGGTATTGAATACAGTTATAATCAACAGTTCTTCGTACGTGGCGGATATTACTATGAGAATGAGAATATGGGTAATCGACAGTATTTCTCATTCGGAGCCGGCTTCCGTATGAGTGTATTCCAGTTGGATGCAGCTTATCTGGTCAGCACCGTGCCAAGCAACCCGTTGGATCAGACCCTGCGTTTCTCTCTGTCATTCGATATGGACGGAATCAAGAACTTATTCAAATAAGAGACAAACATGAAGATCAGAGTAGGATTTGGATACGACGTACATAAGCTGGTGCCGGGACGCGATTTATGGTTGGGCGGCATCAAGATTGAACATACGGAAGGCTTATTGGGACATAGCGACGCAGATGTATTAATTCATGCCATTTGTGATGCCCTGCTTGGTGCAGCCAATATGCGTGATATCGGCTATCACTTTCCTGACACAGCTCATGAATACGAAAATATCGACAGTAAGATTCTTCTTCGCAAGACAATGGCATTGCTTCGAAATGCAGGCTATGAATTAGGAAATATAGATGCGACCGTAGCAGCCGAACGACCGAAATTGAATCCGCATATTCCAGAGATGAAGCGTGTTTTGGCTTCTGTACTGGAAGTGGATGAAGACGATATTTCCATCAAGGCGACAACCACAGAGAAACTGGGTTTCACAGGGCGGCAAGAAGGCATGGCTGCTTATGCAACCGTCCTAATCCAGCGTTTGGCGTAACTATTCCCAAAAACATACCGTTTTTTCATTAAAATAGGCCGGCTTTTTGTAGCTTTACGCCAGAAAAGAAATTCAACATGAAAAATAACGATTGGAAAAGCCGTCTGGGAGTGATGTATTCGACGAACCCGGACTTTCAATATGAGACAAACGAGGAACCGGAAGAAGAAACTCTGCCTAAAGAAAAACAGAAGTTACGCGTAAGCCTCGACAAACGAAACCGAGGCGGGAAAGTAGTAACACTCATCACCGGCTTCTGCGGAACGACCTCCGATCTCGAAGCTTTAGGAAAACTTCTTAAAGTAAAATGCGGAGTAGGCGGTTCAGCCAAAGACGGCGAAATTATCATCCAAGGAGATTTCCGGGGAAAAGTAGACGAAATCCTGCGGAAAGAAGGATATACACAAGTAAAAGTAATCCGCTGAAGATATTTCATCCCTAAACATTTCTACCATGCTGACGATCTATCGTGCATCTGCTGGAGCCGGAAAAACTCATCAGCTGACTGGCGAATATTTATTGTTACTCTTCAGCCAGCCGGGAGCGTACCGCCGTATTTTGGCCGTGACTTTTACGAATAAGGCCACCGATGAAATGAAAAGTCGTATCGTAGAAGAATTATACCATCTGGCCTCTGGAGAAAAGTCAGATTATATACCTCTATTGGTCTCTGCTTACTCACTGACAGAAAAGGAAGTCCGCCATCAAGCCCGGAAGATTCTGATCGCCATTCTGCATGATTATTCAGCATTTAATATCAGTACGATCGACCGTTTCTTCCAACAGACCATGCGGGCTTTTACCCGTGAGATCGGACTGCAAGGCGGTTATGGAATCGAAATGGATCAGGAATTAGTACTAACTGAAGCCATCGACCGCTTATTAAGCGAGTTAGACCAACCTCAAAACAAGGAACTGTTGGGCTGGTTGCTCCGTTTTGGGGAAGAAAAGATAGAAGAAGGCGGAGAATGGGACTTACGGAAAGACATTACTGCACTGGGACGTGAAGTATTTAAGGAAAGTTACAAAGCTTTCAGTGAAGAAGTCGCCCACGACATCAGTGATAAGAATGCGCTTGAGACCTACAAGAATGCACTTTATGGCATCATCCGTTCAGTAGAAAAGGAAATACAGGAAATCGGAGAAAAAGGATTAGCGATCATGAGCCAGTTCGGTCTTTCACCGACCGACTTCAGTGGAGGAAACCGTTCACAAATGCTTTATTTCTCCCGTTGGGCAGCTGGCGAGAAAAAGCCGCCTACGCCTACATTCTGCAAATTCGCCGATAACCTGGAAGCCTGTTTTACCAAGAAAATGGATGCAGGACAGAAAGCCATCATTGGAGCAGCCTTTGAGAATGGGTTAAACGACTATGTCAAGAAAGCCATTACCCGTTTTGAACAGCTGACGGACTACAATACAGCCCGTGAAATCACGCGCTATTATTATACGTTAGGCATTCTTACTGATATTTCCAATAAGATTGCCGAATATCGGGAAGAGAAGAATGTCATGCTGATCGCTGACACGACAGAACTTCTTAACCGAGTTATTGCAGGAAGCAACGCACCTTTCATCTATGAAAAGACAGGAACTCACATCGACCATTACATGATTGATGAATTCCAGGATACCAGCGGTATGCAATGGGCAAATTTTCGTCCGCTGATTGAAGAAAGTTTAGCTCATAACCGCCCGAACCTGATTGTCGGAGACGTTAAACAGAGTATTTACCGTTTCCGTAACTCCGACTGGAAGCTGCTGGATGAACAAGTAGCCCGTGATTTCTCTGCTGATGAAATACAAGAAGAGACGTTGAAAGACAATTGGCGCAGCTGTCGCCATATCGTCGAATTCAACAATGCGCTCTTTACGGCTGCTCCTTACCTGTTACAGACCGTTTATAATGAAGACTTGAGCCAATCGTCATTGAATGCCGAAGCACAAGCAGCTTTCTCGACCCGCATTATGGCGGCATATCAACGGAGTTTTCAACGGGTTCCTCTTCCTTTCCAGGATAAAGACGGACATGTCCGTATTGAATTTGTATCAGAAGAAGAAGATTCCGACTGGAAAGAGAACGCTCTCAACCGGTTGCCTGCCGTCTTGCAGCAGCTGCAAACCAATGGTTATGCCTTGAAAGACATTGCCATCCTGGTACGTACAAACGGAGAAGGCGCACAAGTTGCCAATTATCTGTTGCAATACAAAGAAGAACATCCTGACGACGGATTCAACTATGATATCATTTCCGACGAAGCGCTGTATGTGAATAGCTCAGTAGCGGTACGTTTCTTCATTACGATTCTGCATCACCTGAAAAGTCCGGAAAACCAGACCTGGACACAAATGCTTCTGTTCTCCTATCGGATTCTGACGTCAGACTGGCAACGCACCGATTTTACGCCTGCAGAGAAAGCGGAGATGAAACGTCTTTCCACCTTGCCTTTATACGAAATGGCGGAAGGGTTATATCGGTTGTTCAGTCCTTATATCAGCGAAAAAGAGCAGGTTTTTGTCCTTGCCTTCCTCGATCTGATAACAGACTATGTACAGAAGGAAAACACCGACTTAGGACACTTTCTGAACTGGTGGGACGAATCGGGTATCCGTAAAACAATTGCTACGCCCGACGGACAGAATGCCATCCGAATCCTGACGGTACATAAATCCAAAGGATTGGGTTTCCGGGCTGTTATTCTTCCGTTCGCCAATTGGGAGATTGATCATAAACCTTCTAAGCCGGTCGTTCTCTGGTGTCATCCGGAGAAAGCACCGTTCAACCAGTTGCATCTTGTTCCTGTACGCTACAGCTCATCCCTTGGATCCACAATCTTTGCCCGGGATTACTTTCAGGAGAAATTGCATGCTTTCATTGATAACCTGAATACCTTGTATGTAGCATTCACCCGTTCAAAGGAAGAACTGATTGTCTTCTCGCCCCGCCCAAAGAAGGTAAAAGACGACGGTTCGCTGGAGAAGATAGGATGCATAGCCGATTTATTATGGAGCTGCTTACAACAGTCCATTCCTGATACAGCAGAAGGAGAAGCGCTTGTTCCACTTGCCGCATCTTTTGACTGGGCAAACAACCTGTTTGAACAAGGGACCTGGTGGAAACCTGAACAAAAGAATGCAGATATGAAGATCCAGGAATTTCCTTTAAGGAAACTGCATTCTATTTCAGCAGACAACCGCCTGCATCTGCGCCTGCGCGGACAGAATTATTTCTTCGATAACCCGCAACGCAAACAAGGCACATTGATGCACGAAGTACTGAGCATTGTACGCGTAGCAGACGATATTCCGGCCGCTGTCCACCGATATCAGGAACAAGGTGTGATCAGCCGGGAAGAAGAAAAGCAGCTCAATGCACAACTGCAGGCCTATATTAAACAACCGGAAGTGCAACGCTGGTACGACGGACAAGCAAAAATATTAAATGAAGTCGACATTCTGTTCGGAAAAGGTGAAGCCAAACGTCCTGACCGGGTTATGATCTATCCGGAGGAAGTTATCATCCTTGATTACAAGTTCGGAGGGAAAATCAGCCGGAATCACCAAACCCAAATGCGTAATTACATTCGTCTGATCCGGCAAATGGGATATAAAAATGTTTCCGGATACTTATGGTACATCACATTATCCCGCATTGAGCCGGTGAAAGCGTGATTTTATTTGGGATATTCCAAATAAATAAATACTTTTGCATTCCATAACAAAAATAGATTCAGTTAGAAAAATGAAGGTACACAGAGAAGGAACCGGTTTATTACTTACGTTATTTACAATATTCTTTATTGTAAATCTTACCTTGTACCATACGGTTGGCAAGGGCGGTCTTTTCTATGTCGTTGCTTTCGTAACTACTGTTTTCTTTCTGCTGATATTAAATTTCTTCCGAAGTCCTTTCCGGCGTTTCCCCTACGACTCCGAAGGGCTGGTAATTGCTCCGGCCGACGGCACAATCGTCGCCATCGAAGAAGTGATGGAGAATGAAGTTCTGCATCGCAAATGCCTGCAGATTTCCGTCTTCATGTCTGTCTTCAATGTACATGCCAACTGGTTCCCTGTAAACGGAACGGTTAAATATGTTTCGCATAATAACGGACGTTTCATGGCGGCTTATCTACCTAAAAGCAGTACAGAAAATGAACGGTCTGCCGTTGTCATTACAACACGTAGTGGAGTAGAAGTCATGGCACGGCAAATTGCAGGAGCGTTGGCCCGTCGAATTGTTACATATGCCAAACCAGGCGACAAATGTCACGTAGATGAACAAATGGGTTTTATCAAGTTCGGTTCACGAGTTGACGTATATTTGCCTGTTGGAACAGAAGTCCTGGTAGAAATGGACCAGAAAGTAACGGGAAACCAAACGCCTATTGCGCGTTTGGGTAAATCAAACACCTAAAGAAATGAGTCTAATCAAACACATTCCCAATACGATTACTTGCCTGAATTTATTTTCAGGGTGTATGTCTGTTGTAGCTGCTGCCAATGCCGATCTGCACACGGCATTCTTATGGATTGTATCGGCAGCTATATTCGACTTTATGGACGGTTTTGCGGCCCGTCTGCTGAAAGCCTATTCACCGATGGGTAAAGAACTGGATTCTCTCTCGGATGTGGTAAGCTTTGGCGTAGCTCCGGGAATGATTGTCTACGCTCTTTTTTCCCAAGCAGCAATGCAGTTACAATTACAAGGGAATTGGGCCGTATTACTTCCGCTGTTTGCCTTTGTAATTCCTGTATTCTCAGGCTTACGGCTGGCGAAATTCAATATCGATGACCGGCAGACTTCTTCTTTCATCGGATTGCCCGTTCCGGCGCATGCTCTATTCTGGGGTTCACTCGCCTATTCTGTACAAGCCTGGCTGCCAACATACGCTTCCTGGCTGCTCTACGGAGGAATTATTCTGGCCTGTTTAACCTCTTATCTGCTAATTTCCGAAATTCCGATGTTCTCCATGAAGGTTAAGTCTGTTGCCTGGAAAGGGAACGAATACAGATACATCCTGCTCCTGGCCGCTATTTTATTTATCACGCTATGGGGATACTTAGGAGTGACAGGAGCAATTGTCCTTTATTTTATCTTGTCTCTTTTTAACAGGAATAAGTAAACCTCTGTTCGTGAGTATTTGTTTTCTGTTTGTGTACTTAATTCTATATAGTGTTTATGTTTAAATTCTTATTTTTTATAGTGTTTCTTTTCTTTCTGCTCGTTTTCTTATTGGGCTTTTCCTTACTGCGCGGACTGAAAAGATTCTTATTTGGAGATGGCGGAAACCAAAGACAACAAACTTACCAACGAAGAACAACCTCGCAATCTCAAAACCAAACGTATAGTTCTCGATCTCAAAACACATCGTCTTCCGATTCATACGTAAATGCTGAAGAAGTAGACAATGATCCGCCTCGTTATCGAAGACACCGGAAAGTCTACGGACGGGATGAAGGAGAATATGTGGATTATGAAGAAGTCAAATAACAATAAATAGAACTATACATAATCATAATAGCATGAAAAAGTTGTTTTCTTTCATAGCTTGTTGCTTATTGGCAGCCTGTTCATCTCATCAACCGGGTGAGATTTCCGGTTCATTATCAGGAGTTGGAAGTGACACATTAATTGTTCATTCGTTCGTTATGAATCTGGCAAGTACCGAACGTCCGAAATTATACACAGATACCGTTCCATTAGTAAACGGAAAGTTTTCATTGAACTTGGGAAATAGTACAGATTTAAGATATGTTCAAATTGGAGAATTTCCTTCCTCTAAATCCAATCCGGATGGAAGCAGACCTTCGGTGTCTATGGAAGTAATTCCTCTCGTTTTATTACCGGGAAAATCTGTAACGATTGAAGGCTCATTGCATAAATATAAATTAGGCGGCGCACCTTTCTATGAATCTTTGAATGAGTTGAATACTAAAATGGAACCGATCGTTCAAAAGATGGATTCCTTGTATTCTGCATATCGCGAGAAAACGCAGGAAGGTGCTTCTCAAGAAGAAATTCAAAAGGTTGCAGCCCAAATTGAAAAAGGACAAAAAGATATCAAGGATACTTATATCCGTTTTATAAAAGATCATGCTGATCAGGATGTGTCTGTTTATTTACTGACACATGGAGCTCTGAAAGATGATGAATTAAAGGAATTACTTGACTTGATTGCCGAACCAGTACGCAACGGCGTGATGGCACCCATGTATCAATCAATCAAACAAGCGTACGAAAAACAGGAAGAACGTCGGAAAGCACAAGAAAAGATTAAAGAAGGTGCTCCTGCTCCCGAATTCACGCTGAAAGATATTCATGGAAAGGACTTCACTCTTTCTTCCCTGAAAGGCAAATATGTCATCCTGGACTTCTGGGGAAGTTGGTGCGGATGGTGCATCAAAGGTATTCCGGATCTGAAGCAAGTTTATGAGAAATATAAGGGTCAGCTGGAAATCGTAGGAATTGACTGCAATGATACAGAAGAGAAATGGAAAGCAGCCGTTGAGAAACATGCCTTACCGTGGATTCATGTCCGCAACGAAGGTAATCCGGATGTAACTTTGCTTTACGGAATAGAAGGATTCCCAACCAAGATCATTTTGGATAAAGAGGGCAATATCGTAAAAACGGTTGTAGGAGAAGATCCTGAGTTTTACAAGCACCTGGATGCTTTAATGAAAAAATAGGATAAAAAAAGAACTCTAGAAAACGATAATAAGCAATCGAGGAGAAGCCGGCGTATGTTTGTCAATTTACGCCGGCTTCTCTTGAAAATACGCCGGCTATTCGGAGAAAGACTTACTTCCTTTTCCCTTGGAAGAAACGCCTCATTTCTTCCGCGCATTCTTCTTCCAGAATACCTTTCTTGACAACAGCTTTTGGATGAAAAGCCTGCGGTGCAAACCGGCTATATCCGCGTTTCTCATCCGATGCTCCATATACTATCGTCGACAATTGCGACCAGCCGATTGCTCCAGCACACATAATACAAGGTTCGACAGTCACATATAAGGTGCAACCCGTCAGATATTTTGCTCCCAACACATTGGTGGCTGCTGTAATGGCTAGCATTTCGGCATGTGCCGTAACATCATTCAAGCGCTCTGTCTGATTGTGTGCCCGAGCTATGATTTTTCCCTGGCAAGTAATGACGGCACCTACCGGAATCTCTCCTTCCTCGGCAGCTGCCTGCGCTTCCTGAAGTGCCTGCTTCATAAAATAGGTATCATCATAAGGATTGATCATCTTCTCATTTCATTTTCATTAAACAATGTCGGATAATCTTCTTCCAGTGTACGTAAAATATGAGACAAAATTGTCTCCCGATACCACCGTGATTTATTTTCTATCTGGTATTTATCAAGATAACGCAGCACGGTTTTATACTCATCATCATTGAGCATAAACGTAATCTTATGAATCCTGGGGTGATTCGGCTGTGCCACTGAATATTTCTTTGTCCGTTTCATGCTGCAAAAGTACAAGGCTTCGTGGAAATACAAAAGAATAATCTGTATATTTGCGAAAAACCGATTATGGCAGAAAGAAATAATACAGGAAAAGAAGGCGAATCGGAAGCTCGTGCCTATCTGGAAAAGCTAGGATATCAGATTCTACATACCAACTGGCATTTTCATCACTACGAACTGGACCTTGTGGCTGTTTACGACGGAGAATTAATTGTAGTAGAAGTTAAGACCCGTTCCGTCGGTTGCCTTTTGCCTCCCGAAGAAGCTGTCGACCGCAAGAAAATCAGACGCATCGTTGCGGCTACAGATGCTTATATCCGGTATTTCAATTATCGTCTTCCCGTTCGCTTCGATATTATTACAATGCAGAAAGAAAACGGACGCTACTCGGTCCAAGAGCATATCGAAGATGCCTTTTATGCCCCAATACACTGAACTTATTTCGGGAACAAGGCATGTTTATCCTAAAATCCCGTAGTAAATTAATTGTTTGACAGCTGTGGTAAAGCTTTATCATATATGTGGTAAAGCTTTTTGACAGATATGAAAAAGCTTTTCGACAACTGTGCTAAAGCTACTTTCTAACGGATTTTTTATATTTCTCCCCCAAAATATCGGACAGCAAATAAAAAATAATTTCATAGAACCGTACCCGATTGCCTGTTTCGGTTGTCATATAGATAAAAAGTCAAGCATGCACGACCTAACTTATGTAGAACAACAAACACGAAAAAGAATGAAACAACTTGAAATACACAGCTGGGTACGGAGTATCCTTTGCATCGCACTCTTTTTATCCTGGATTCCGTTCCTGCAGGCACAGGAAAAACGACTGATTGACCTGGAACTGAACGAAGTTCCATTGTCAACAGCCTTACGCCAGCTGGAACGTGAAGGAGGAAAGAATATCTTGTTCGTCAATGATGAAGTAGAAGCTTACCGGGTAACGGTCCGTATCCAAAAGCAGCCATTGGCGGAAGCTATCCGGTTCGTATTGAAAGACAAGCCGTTTATCTGCCTGGAACGGCAGGATTATTTCGTTGTACAACGGATGGATAAAAACAAGAAAGTAGAATATATCCAGGGAAAGGTTGTCAACGAACAAGGGCAACCTATTCCGTATGCCAATGTACTGGTCTTACATGCCGGAGATTCTACCTTTGTAAACGGTTGCGTTACGGAAGACGACGGAACATTTCTCCTACCCGATCCGTACGCCGATCATTATTTATTGCGGGTAACGTATGTAGGTTATCAGTCCCAAACGGTTACTTGCTTGGCAGAGAATTATCTGCAGATGCAGCCGCAAGAGAACCAACTGAAAGAAGTCACCGTAACGGCAACCCGCCCACTGGTAGAAAGGAAGAACGGAGCTTATCTGACACATATCACCGGCACACCGCTTTCATTGATGGGTTCAGCAGCAGATATGATCGCACATCTGCCTTTCGTGACGGGATCAGACGGGAATTATTCGGTCATCGGACGAGGTACGCCTGAGATTTATATCAACGGACGAAAGGTGCGTGACACCTCTGAGCTTTCACGTTTACAAGCCAATGAAATCCTTTCGGCAGAAATCATTACCACTCCCGGCGCCCGGTATGCGTCAGATGTCAAGGCGGTTATCCGAATCCGCACCATCCGTCAGCGCGGACAAGGACTCAGCGGTAGCTTTTATGCGGATTATAACCAAGGCCATGCAGGAAAAGGAAACGAAGGCATCACTTTGAATTACCGAACCGGCGGACTGGACATCTTTGCCAAGACTTATTTTCAGGAATCTAATTCGTATAGTACCAACCAAACTATCACCCAAATGCAGACATCTTCTCTTTGGGAAAGCCATTCGGATCAAAAAACGACCGGACGCAATAACTACTTCAACGGGGAAATCGGATTGAATTACGAACTGAACGAGAATCAGTCTCTAGGAGTACGATATGCACCGGAACAGAACATCGGCGAATATCAGAACACCTCTATCAGTTCCACCGATATGTATCGGGACGGCGTATTGGTTGACCAACTGGAATCGGATGCCCGTAATACCGGAAAGAAAGGATTGGAACATGCGGTCAATGCTTATTATACCGGGACTTTCGGGAAATGGGATATCGACTTCAATGCCGATTTCTACCAAGGGAGAAACCGAAACGAACAGATTGTCCTCAACAATGGTGAAACAGATGCCACTTCGACCAACCGGATCAAGAATCGTCTGGTTGCCGCCAAGCTGATCGCCACCACATCCGTATGGAAAGGAAATCTCTCCTTTGGAACAGAAGAAACCTGGACCGACCGCCGCGACCGTTTTGAGCAAGACGGCTTCTCGGCCGATGCCGACGACCATATCCAGCAAACCATTGCTTCTGCCTTTGCTGATTATTCCTTGGAATTAGGAACATTCAGTCTGCAAGCCGGATTACGGTATGAATACCAAAAGACGCATTATTACGAAGCAGGTATCTTTCAGCCCTCACAAAGTCCGGACTATCATCATGTCTTGCCGGTGATTTCTGTTTCCTATCGAAAAGGCGACTGGAATGCCGGTTTAGGCTTCAAGCTAAACAAAATCAATCCGGATTATACTATGCTATCAAGTGCCATTTCTTATATCAACAAGTATCAATACAGCAACGGTAATCCGCATCTGGTTCCGCAAATACATCGGAACCTTTCCTTAGATGGCGGCTGGAAATGGATCAATATCTCCCTATTTTATGATCATACGTTGGATATGTACACCTCATACCTCAAGCCTTACCATGATGAAACCCATCCGGGCGTTTCTCTTCATACAAAAGCAAGTATTCCACATACCTATGCATATGGTGGAGGAATCTACGCCAGTCCTAAAATCGGTTGTTGGCAACCCAACATCAGTGCTGATGTTTTCTGGTTTCACTCGGATGCACGTTCGTTAGGAATCGAGCAGTATTGGAACGAGCCTCAGTTTAGTTTCCGACTCGACAATAACTTCTTGCTGCCTCAAGGCTGGTATATCAACCTGACTGGAAGTATCAATACACAAGCTAGGCAGAGTTACGCCATCTTCAACCGGCAAGGAAGAGTGGATCTCCGCATCTCCAAAACATTCCTGCCGGACCAAAGTTTACAAATATCATTAGCAGGATATGACCTGTTCCGCACGGCCAAACGTACTCGTTTCGAACATATCTATGGAGACCGAACAAACACGTATGCCGACGGTTACATGGACAGCCAACGCATCGGAGTACGTGTCAGCTATAAATTCAATGCGACTAAGAGCAAGTACAAAGGTTCAGGAGCCGGACAAAGCGAGAAGAGCCGATTATAGGTTACAAGTTGACAAGGACTTGGTTACTTGAGAAAACCTTGTTAACTCGTTACCTTGTCAACTCGTCAACTAAAAAACGCTACCTTTGCCGCCGGACAGAAAACGAATGTGAATGATTTGGAAAAAGAAGACCGACGATAAGACAACCGCTTTCGAGGGTTTGTTCCGTCAGCAATACCCGCCTTTGGTACGGCATGCCACGCAGCTTTTGGGCGATCCGGAAGAAGCAAGGGATGTGGTGGGCGAAGCCATGGAACAAGCCTGGCAACGGTGGGACACATTGGCTGAAGCACAACGTGCCTCATGGCTTTTTACTACGGTCCGGCATCTGGCTCTTAACCGGCTCAAGCACAGGCAAGTAGTAACCAATCATGTGGAAGCCATCCGCGAAGCAACGGTATTCGATCTGCAAGCCCGGTATTGGGAACACGAACGTCTGCTTCGTCAAGCCGAAGCAGTTGTAGAAGCTTTAGGTGAACCCACGCGGACGATTGTACGCCTCTGCTATTTCGAGCAAAATACTTACCGGGCAGCCGCCGAAAGGCTGGGCATCAGTCCGGATACAGTCAAGAAACATATCTCCAAAGCCTTGCGTGCCTTACGTGAAGCCTTGGGGAAGAAAGGAGATGAACGATGAACGACGAAGAAAAGAACATGTATAGCGATGAAGACCTGCGTCTGCTTCAGGTATTGGGTGAGGCGGCAGGCGAGCAACCTTCGGCCGAAGAAACCGAAAAGGTATGGCAGCAATTCCGGCAACAACACCGGCAACGTCAGAACAACCGATATATATGGGCCAGCGTGGCGGCAGCCGTGGTCTGTCTCCTCGTCTTAGGCCTTCCTTTCGTTGGGGAACGGACGAACGAGCGCCCCATCGAACTCTATGCGGCCTTGGATGTACCTTCCGAAACGACAACCGTCGAAGCGGGTGATTCCATCGTTCTTTCCACACCACCGGAACAAACAGCCGAAGTCCGGCTTTCCGACGGAACACGGATTGTCTTGGGAGCCAACTCTCGTCTGGCATATCCTCGTTCGTTTGCCTTGGATGCTCCACGCGAAGTCCGCTTGTCCGGCGAAGCTCGCTTTGAAGTTGCACACGATGCCAATCATCCTTTCTGGGTAATATCAGGTGAAATGCGTACCGAAGTACTGGGAACCGTCTTCGATGTGAACGCCTATCCTGGCAGTCGTGCTCGGGTCATCTTGTACGAAGGCCATGTACGAATCGGCCATCAGCAGGAACAACTCGACATTCATCCGGGGCAACAGGCAGTATTGCAAGACAACCGCCACTTGAATATCACCAGCGTAAACCTGAAACAAGCCGGCAGTTGGACCGAAGGCCTCTTCGATTACGATAATATGCCACTGGGAGAAGTGATGAAACATATCGGCACGTGGTACAACGTCAGTATCACAGCGCAATCAGAGTCTTTCTTGGAGCGTCGCATCCATTTCCGTTTTCCTCGCACGGCTTCTCTTAACGAAGTCGTCACCGCACTGAACGATCTGGGTGTAGCCCGCATCACTTTCCATCATCAAACTTTGCAGGTAGAGAAACCCTAATCTGCTGCCTGCAAAGTCAAATTTAGACCTCTAAATGGGAATTTCGATAGTGATGAAACTCTCATTTATAGGCGGTATTTGAATACTTAGACATTTTCAATTCACCAATCGAGAAGTTGCCTTGATCACTTTATAATAATCAGATTTTACATCATCTTTATATTGAATCATTCTATATTTACCAGCTCCAACATTATAGGAACCTCCTAACCCTAAATGATCATAGGTAAAATCAACTTCTATCAAATTACTGGGTCCAGGAGTATAATCATATTGCTTAGCCGGCAATGTGTTTTTTATGAACAACATTTTAAACCCTTGATATTGATATTCTACAAAATAGGCATTATCACACTCTACGCCCAACACCTTCTCTGTCCAGCCCATACCTTTTAAACAATCAACCACAAAAAACATTTGATCATCTTTTAGTCCTGCTGAATTATAACCACAGATTACTTTTAATAATTCTCTAAAACAATCTATTTGAAAATTAAGATTTTCATACTTTGTATATAAATCCATAGCGTCATCAGGAGCAAACATGGAACATATGTCACTAACAGGTTTTCTTATTTTTTCTAAAGTTTCAAATGCAACCAAGGTATTCTTATGAACATTCGGATGTTGACAAAATGAAGCTATGGCATCATATGTCAAATCTTCTAGTTGTTGATAAGCTCCATAAGCTCTATCCTCCGAACTTTGCGAATACAAGTTCAAACATGATAATAAACAAACTAATAATATAGATAGTCGTCCTTTTATCGTCATACTACTTTCTTTTTGGCACATAAACTTTCCTCCCCTTATTATTTATATAATATTGTCCTCCTTTCGGACCTGTTTGAATAGTTTTTCCTTTTCCATATTTATAGGCCTCTCGTGAATAATCCTTTGCTCTCAGTCCTTTCTCCTTCGTATATGGATTTCGATTCGGTTTAGTAGAGAAATTATCGTGATTTGTCTTATTGGAATTAGTCTTATAATGTCCTTGGACATAGGTTCCATCTTTCTTTACATATCCTTTCTGATACCGAACAGAAGAATTTACAGATTGGGCATTAGCCACAAAAATTCCACTAACTAAAAAATTTAACAGTAAGAATAAACAAGCAAAATGTTTCATTTTCATAGGAACTTTATATTTAGATTGTTGTTAAAAATGTACGAGATATGTATCCGATATGTCCTTTTAAATTTACCTTCACGTAAAATTCCCCATCTTCAATAACTTGGATTCGTTCAGTCAAATCTGATTTCTGGAGTCTATACAGGATAAAAGAATTAGGATTTGGCATTGACCTCAAGACTAAAATATCTAACATTTTAAAATAATCTGATTTTATTTTAGCAAAACCTATAGCACTTAAATTAGTGTTTATATTAGCCCTTTGTCTTTCAACTTCCTGAGCTTGTTTTGTTTCATAATCTTTATTATACTGCCATATATCCTCGAAAAAATAAAAATAATAATCTCCCGTCTGTGCCCTCCCATTCACTATTTTTATCTCTATATCAGAAATAGACTGAGTTCCAAAATCTACTGCTGCGATTTCATTATTGTTATTTACATAAGCCTTAACCTCAACTAATAAATCCTCTTTTTGACACAACCATATAGCCTGATGCCAACCCTCTTTTATTTTATTAGGATAACGAGGATAAGAATTATATGTACTTAGTGATTTTTGAATTAATTCTCGTATTTTTATTTTCTTTTGTTTAGCCAAAGCTCCCAACTGCAATAGAGCATCATAATTTGGAGAAACATACATATTACCATAAATGGTCTGCGCCGGAGTATCATAGCGATTAACTTGTGCCTTAGAAAAAGTACTATACACAAGAAACAGAAACAGAAATAAAGATCTCATATGCAAATATTATTCCGCCCGTGTCTCCATCGTTCGGATTCTAAAACAAAAAAGAAAAGCGCGGAGACCATCGCTTATTACCACTTTGAGGCTCTGGACAGCCTATCAACAGATAATAAGACAATAGCTCCACGCCTAATGTAAGTATATAATCCACCCTTTAAGGATAGACCTATGCAAACACAGACGTAGAAACTATCTTGTCTATCATCCCTGTTGATTAGAATTGTCCAGATTCCAAAGTGGGATAATATCGAAACGCTTCTACGTTAATTCATTCAATACGTGACAAAGGTAATCTTTTTAACTGATTTTACCGAAATATCGCTGCCAATTATCTTTTCGTATTCAGATTTCTTAGTTTTACTCCATCTTTTTATTTATCAAGTTATAATACCTGATAAGGTACGCATCACCTTCCATCAGCAAACTTTGCAGGTAGAGAAACCCTGATCTGCTGCCTGCAAAGCTTGATTCTGTTCCTCTCAATCTCTGCCCAAACGACCTGCTCTGCTGGCAAAAGATAAATATCCGGAGGCAGAAACCTGTAAATTCCGGTTGAAATATCTTTCCTATATTGTGATATCTGCGCTTTATTCTCTATTTTTGTCAAAAAATAAAAAACATATGGCTGACAATATGGGGGAACATCTTTTGAACCGGATCAATTATCCGGCCGATTTGCACCAGCTTTCCGAAGAACAGCTGCCGGAAGTCTGTGCTGAATTGCGTCAATATATCATCGATGTTTTGTCGGAGAACCCGGGACATCTGGGAGCCAGCCTGGGAACCGTAGAACTGACTGTCGCCTTGCACTACGTATTTAATGCGCCGTATGATCGGATTGTCTGGGACGTAGGTCATCAGGCTTACGGACATAAAATCCTGACCGGAAGGCGGGAAGCATTTCATACATTACGTAAATTCGGTGGGATCAGTGGATTTCCTAATCCGGCAGAAAGCGAATATGACGCGTTCATTGCCGGACATGCATCCAATTCCATCTCGGCGGCCATGGGTATGGCGGTGGCTTCTGCCCTGAAACACGAAGACCGGCATGTGATTGCCGTGATTGGCGATGGAGCCATGACGGGCGGCCTTGCTTTCGAAGGATTGAATAATGCGTCGGTCAATCCCAACAACCTCTTGATTATCCTCAACGATAATAATATGGCCATCGACCACAGTGTGGGTGGACTGAGCCAATATCTGGTGGATATTACCACCAGCCAAGCATACAACAAGATGCGTTATGATGTTTATCGGGGCCTAAAGAAGATCAAACTGATCGACGACGACCGGCGGGATAATATTCTCCGTTTCAATAATAGTCTGAAAGCCCTGCTAACCCAGCAGCACAATCTGTTCGAAGGTTTCAGCATCCGCTACTTCGGTCCGGTGGATGGACACGACGTAGGTTATCTGGTCAAACTGCTGAACGACATCAAGGATATGCAGGGACCGAAACTCCTTCATATCAAGACGAAGAAGGGAAAAGGTTTCAAGCCGGCTGAGGAGTCAGCTACCGAATGGCACGCTCCGGGCCGTTTCAACAAGGAAACAGGAGAGCGTATCATTGTACACAAGCTGAATGAGCCTCAGCTCTATCAGGATGTCTTCGGGCACACGCTGGTAGAACTGGCTGAAAAGGACAAACGTATTGTAGGCATCACACCGGCCATGCCAACGGGTTGTTCCATGACATATATGATGAAGGAATTTCCAGACCGGGCCTTTGATGTCGGTATTGCCGAAGGACATGCCGTGACTTTCTCCGCCGGACTGGCAAAAGAAGGGATGATTCCTTTCTGTAACGTCTATTCCTCTTTCATGCAGCGGGCTTACGACATGGTCATTCACGATGTGGCTCTTCAGAAGTTACATCTGATTCTTTGCCTGGACCGTGCCGGACTGGTGGGAGAAGACGGAGCAACACATCATGGTGTGTTCGATCTGGCCTATTTGCGTCCGATTCCAAATCTGGTTATTTCGTCACCCCTGAATGAATGGGATTTACGAAACCTGATGTATACTGGCTATATGATTCCTGACGGACCGTTTGTAATCCGCTATCCACGTGGTAAAGGAGAGAAAAGCGACTGGCGGAATGAAATGCAAATCCTTCCCATCGGGAAAGGCAGGAAATTACGCGATGGCCATGACATTGCCGTCCTGACGATAGGCCCGATCGGTAATGAAGCCATCAAGGCGATCAACCAAGTTGAACAGGAAGGTATTTCGGTAGCTCATTATGATATGATTTATTTAAAGCCACTCGACGAAGAGTTGCTGCATGAAGTAGGGAAAAAGTTCAGCCGCGTGGTTACCATTGAGAACGGAGTCATCACCGGAGGTTTAGGCAGTGCCGTTCTGGAATTTATGGCAGATCACGGCTATACTCCCCAAGTGAAACGGATCGGTGTTCCGGATCGCTTTATTGAACATGGTTCCATACCGGAACTGTATAAACTATGTGGCATGGACGCAGACAGCATTGCCGGTGTCATCCGGCAAATGTGCACCGTATCCGACCAATGAGAAAACAACCCTTGAACACTAAGAACAAAATGAAGTATGAAAATCGTTATAGCAGGAGCCGGTGAGGTAGGAACTCACCTGGCGAAAATGTTATCTCAGGAAAATCATGATATTGTGCTGATGGATCCTAAAGAGGAACGCCTCAGCACGATGAGTTCGACAATGGAAATTCTTCCCGTTGTAGGTAATCCTACTTCCCTGAAAGATCTGGAGGAAGCAGGTATCCGAAAGACCGATTTGTTTGTGAGTGTCACACCGGAAGAAACGACCAACATTGCCGCCTGTATCCTGGCACATAGCCTGGGAGCTCATAAGACATTTGCCCGCATCAACAACTATGAGTATTTACAGCCCAAAAACAAAGAGCTCTTTGAGAAGCTGGGAATTACTTCGATGATCTACCCGGAAATGTTGGCTGCCCGCGAAATCGTCACGGCAGTCAAGCGCCCGTGGGCCCGTCAATATTGGGAACTTTTCGGCGGAGCCCTGATTCTAATTGGCGTGAAAGTCCGTGACAATGCTCAAATAGTCAATAAAATGCTTTCGGAATTGCTGATGGAACAGAAGTTCTATCACATCGTAGCCATCAAGCGAAAGAATGAAACTATCATTCCTCGTGGTAATGATCATATCGAATCGGGCGATCTCCTTTTCTTTACAACAACCAGAAACTATATAGAAGATGTACGCCTGCTGGCCGGGAAAAAGAATCCGGAAGTCAAGAAGGTGATCATCATGGGTGGCAGCCGTATCGCCTTACGTGCCTGTCAGTACTTGCCGAATAATATCCGGGTAAAAGTAATTGAGACGAACAAGGAAAAGAGTTACCGTATCGCTGAGGCGGTGCCGGGCAACGTATTAATCATTAATGGTGACGGCCGCGATATGGATCTGTTGATGCACGAAGGCATTCAGGACGCACAAGCCTTCATCGCTCTGACAGAAAACTCAAGCACGAACATATTAGCCTGCCTGGCAGCCAAACGGTTCGGTGTTTACCGGACTGTAGCCAAGATTGAGAATATCGACTATATTCCTCTGGCAGAAAGCATGGATATTGGCTCGGTCATCAACAAGAAACTGATCGCAGCCAGTCATATTTACCAATTTCTGCTGGATGCCGACGTTTCAAATGTAAAATGTCTGACCTTTGCCAATGCCGACGTAGCCGAACTGGTTGCCCGGCCGGATTCCAAGATCACGAAAAAAGCGGTACGCGACTTACGTTTGCCTCGTGACATGACGTTAGGAGGACTGATCCGAAACGGTAAACCAATGATGATTGATGGTGATACCCAGATTCAAGCCTACGACCATGTGGTTGTCTTCTGTCTGGATACAGCTATGCGCAAACTGGAAGATTACTTCAACTGATCGTAAAAGACATCGCTTATGTTGAATGTACGTTTCATATTCAAGATGCTCGGGTTGATGTTTATCCTCGAGACTTTATTCATGCTGATGGCTCTTGCCGTCGCGTTTATTTATCAAGGAGATGATGTAGAACCATTAGCCCTTTCAAGTGGCATTCTGTTCGGATTCGGTGTACTTTTCTACCTGTTTGGAATACGGGCCAACGAACATTCGGCCGGACGCCGGGAAGGAATGCTCATTGTAACACTCACCTGGACACTGCTTTCCCTTTTCGGGATGTTGCCTTTCTATTTAGGAGGTTATGTCGACAGCATTGCAGATGCCTATTTCGAAACCATGTCTGGTTTTACAACCACGGGTTCTACAATCCTCACCGATATTGAAGCCTTACCCAAAGGCGTACTTTTCTGGCGCAGCCTGACACAATGGCAAGGAGGCATGGGTATGATTGTCTTTACCGTAGCCCTGATGCCTATCTTCGGCGGTGGAGCCAGTCAGATGTTCGATGCGGAAACTCCCGGTATTACTCACGAACGGTTTCGTCCCCGAATTACCCAGGTTGCCAAACGCTTATGGGGTATTTATTTATTCTTTACCTTCTTGCTGACCGGCCTTCTCTGGATCGGACCGATGAACTTATATGATGCGATTAATCATGCCATGACCTGTATGGCCACCGGAGGATATTCCACCAAGAATGCCAGCATTGCTTATTGGAATTCGGCCTATGTTGAATATATTATTGCCATCTTCATGTGTATTGGATCAACCAACATGACTTTGATCTACTTTTTCATGAATGGTAAATTCAGGAAATTACTGAAGGATGAAGAAACCCGCTGGTTCTATTCCATCGTAGTTATTTCTACGCTCATCGTCATGGCGTGGGTTTATTTCAAAGGTATTATTACGGATCCGGAAGAAGCATTCCGTGAATCTTTCTTCCAGGTGACAACCTTGATTTCGACCTGTGGTTATGCAACTGTCGACTTTATCCCTTGGGGACCGTTCTTCTGGATGGTTGCGCTGATGCTGATGGTTGTCTGCGGTTGTGCCGGATCAACTTGTGGAGGATTCAAGATGGGACGAGTTGTGATTCTGGCGAAAAATGTAGTAAATGCCTTCAAGAAACAAACTCATCCGCACGCAGTACTTCCCGTACGTGTAAACGGACATGTTATTTCTACCGACATTGTCAATCGGGTACTGGCATTTGCTTTCATCTATATTTCCTTAATCTTTGCCACGGCATTCTTTCTGATGCTCGATGGAGCCGGATTTGAAGAAGCGGTAGGAACAGCTACTTCGGCAGTCAGCAATACCGGACCAGGTCTTGGTATTTACGGTCCTGTCGGGAACTTTTCCAGTTATTCAGATTTAAGCAAGTGGGTTTTGTCGTTTGTGATGATGACCGGACGTCTGGAAATATTCACGGTACTGACCATCCTGTTACCTGGATTCTGGAAGCAATAACAATCCTTGTCCCTGGCAACAACGAATCTGACATACAAGATAAACGAGAACCGATAGCAAAATACGTGAATTTCCAAATCGATTCTCGTTTATTTTGGAAAAGACAGAAAAACGACTGATTTTTTTGGTATAAGATATACGTTTTGAATGATTCTGCCGTTATATACTATACGATAGAATCATAAATATAACCATCGCTCGTCGGCATCCTGCTTTAAATGAATGCAAGGAAAACCTAACGGATAAAGAGAACTCGGGCGAAAGACTAAACAACTGGAATAAAGAATGATTGACTATATAAAAGGCGAAATTGCCGATTTAGCGCCAGCACGTATGGTAATGGAATGCTACGGCATAGGCTACGAAATAAACATTTCATTAACCACCTTTACGGCCTATCAGGGGAAAAAGGAGGGAAAAATCTTTGTCTATGAGGTGATTCGCGAAGATGTTCACCTGTTGTATGGATTCGCGACAGTTCTTGAACGGGAATTGTTCCTGTTGCTTACGTCCGTCTCGGGTGTCGGTCCGAATACAGCACGTATGATATTATCTTCTTTTCAGCCGACCGAACTGATTCAGGTCATCGCATCAAAGGATGAAACAGCCCTTACTTCCGTCAAAGGTATCGGACTAAAAACAGCCCAACGTATTTTGGTTGATCTGAAAAACAAAGTGAAATCGATGGAGGCATTAGCCCCGGCAGCAACCTCAAATACAAGAGCTGTTCCTCAAACAGAAGTAGCCGAAGAAGCAGTAGCAGCCCTTGTCATGTTGGGATTCCAGAAAGCGGCTTCCCAGAAAGTGGTTACGTCAATCCTCAAAAATGATCCGGCTTCTCCTGTCGAACAGGTAATCAAGTCGGCACTTAAAATGCTTTAATGAAACGAAATAGCAAATATATCATACTGGTCTGTTCGTTTATCTTGATAAGTAGCTTATGGGCCTTGAACGCAGATTTCCTGGCATCATCCCGATTCTTGCCGGAATTTGAGTTGGAAGCTCCTGCGCCCCAGGTTCCGGATACGATTCCTCCCCGGTTCCCCGTATCCAAAACAACAACGGAAGAATACCAGGATCTGCTGAAAAAGTCGCCAGCCGACCTGAAAGACCCGGAAAACATCAAGACAACCATTGAATATGATATCAAGACCGGTACTTATATTGTCCGCACCAAGTTAGGAGATATGGAATTGGGTACTCCAATGACATTAACCCCCGAAGAGTATCAGGACTATAGCATGCAGCAGTCTTTGCAATCCTATTTCCGTGAAAAGAATGCGGAAGAGTTCGAGAAGGAAGTCAACAAGAAGTTCAATATCACCGATATGCAGTTCGACTTAGGACCGGCTGAACGTATCTTCGGTAAAGGAGGCGTACGAGTAAAGACACAAGGTTCTGCCCAGTTGTCTATCGGACTGAAAACCAACAAGACGGACAACCCGTCACTCCCGATCCGTTCGCGTAAACAAACATCATTCAATTTCGACGAAGATGTGCAGCTGAATGTTCAGGCATCTGTCGGAAGTAAGGTAAATTTCGGTATGAACTACAATACTGAAACCTCTTTCGACTTCGACTCTAAGCAGTTAAAACTGGCTTATACGGGAGAAGAAGATGAGATTATCAAGTCGATCGAAGCCGGAAATGTCAGTATGACAACCAGTAATTCGCTGATCAATGGTGGAGCAGCGTTGTTCGGTATGAAGGCAGATCTGCAATTCGGGAAGTTACGTGTTAACGCTTTACTCGCCCAACAGGAATCCGAATCCAAAACGGTCAATTCCAAAGGTGGCGTACAGACGAAACCATTTGAAATTACGATCGACAACTACGATGAGAACCGTCACTTCTTCATTGCCCAATATTTCCGCGACCGGTATGACCAGGCACTGGAGAAATTGCCCCGTGTCAATTCAGCCGTTACTATCAACCGTGTGGAAGTCTGGGTAACCAATAAACAGGGGAATTATGATCAGGCCCGCAACATTGTCGCCTTTTCCGATTTAGGAGAAAACAGACACATCAGTAATCCTCAGTTTTCTCCGCAAGGAAGTTCTGAATTACCGAGTAACGAGTCAAATACTTTATATCAGACGATTGTTAACAGCTATCCGGATGCCCGTGAGATCAGTAAAGTAACCCAGACTTTCAATGGTGTGCTGGAAGGCGGACGTGATTACGAGAAAATAGAAAGTGCCCGCTTATTGAATGAGTCTGAATATACCATTAACAAACAGCTTGGATACATTTCTTTAAACACCCAGCTACAGCCGGACGATATTTTGGCCATTGCCTACGAATATACCAGCGGCGGAAAAGTATATCAGGTGGGAGAATTTTCGAGTGATAATACCAACAATACAACCACCTGTCTGTACCTGAAGTTATTGAAAGGCTCCAACATGTCACCGAAAATGCCTTTCTGGGACTTGATGATGAAAAACGTCTATTCTCTGAATGCCTATTCGGTCCAGAAAGAGAAATTCCAGTTAAACATCTTATATCAGAACGATACTGTAGGTACTGCCGTCAATTATATATCGGAAGGAGCTATCAAAGATCAGATTCTGTTGAAAGTCATGAACTTGGACCGTTTGAATTCACAAGAAGAAGCTCACTCGGATGGTTTCTTCGACTTTGTAGACGGTTATACCATCATGGCGGATAAAGGTAAGATCGTCTTCCCGGTGGTGGAACCTTTCGGCTCACATCTCCGCAAGAAAATCGGGAATGATGCCATAGCTGATAAGTATGTCTTCCAGGAATTGTATGATTCTACCCTGACTGCTGCCCGCCAGATTGCTGAAAAGAACAAGTTTATCCTGCAAGGTGAATACAAGGCCTCATCAGGAGCAGAAATACAACTCGAAGCAACCAATGTGGCAAGAGGTTCGGTAAAAGTAACAGCCGGAGGAGCTGTGCTGACGGAAAATGTAGATTATACAGTCGATTATGCTTCAGGTATCGTTACCATTCTGAATGAAAATATTATATCAAGTGGTACTCCTGTCAGTGTAAGTCTTGAAAACCAATCGACTTACAATATGCAACGAAAGACAATGATGGGTGTTGACCTGAACTATCAGTTTACTCCTGATTTCAGTTTAGGAGCCACCCTGATGCATATGTCAGAAATGCCGCTGACGACTAAAACGGTTATGGGAGACGAATCGGTGAAGAATACGTTATGGGGATTAAATGCTTCGTATAAAGGAGAAAGTCAATGGCTGACAAATATGCTGGACAAGTTGCCGTTGCTCACTTTAACGAAGCCCAGTCAGATTGCCTTTAATGCTGAATTTGCCCAGTTAATTGCCGGTCATTACGAGAATGATTATACAGGCCAGTATTCTTATCTGGATGATTTCGAATCAACCCAGAGTACAATCGATTTGCTGAATCCTTATCCCTGGAACTTAGCAAGTACGCCGTATGATGATGCGGCCACGGCTCTCTTCCCGGAAGCCAGCAGAATCAACGATGTGGAATACGGAAAGAATCGTGCGTTGATGGCCTGGTATTATGTAGATGGAATCTTTACCCGTAAAAACTCCCGTTCATTGCCGAGTCATATTACGAAAGATGACTTGTCGAATCACTATGTACGAGCTGTCCAGACAACCGAATTGTTCCCGAACCGGGATATCAGTATCAATGAAGACAATCAGTTGTCTGTATTGAACGTCGCTTATTATCCCAATGAACGCGGTCCGTATAACCTAGATGCACAAGGTGTTAATTCGGACGGTACATTGACAAACCCCGAAAAACGCTGGGGCGGTATTATGAGAAAGATCGATCAGGTTGATTTCGAGACAGCGAATATCGAATACATCGAATTCTGGTTAATGGATCCTTTCATCTATAATGCCAATACAGCGCAAGGAGGTGATTTGTATTTCAACTTGGGAGATATTTCCGAAGATATCCTGAAAGATGAAAAGAAGTTCTTCGAGAACGGTCTTCCGGTAGACGGAGATATGAGTCAGGTTGACACCACCGTCTGGGGTAAAGTTCCGAAACAGCAAAGTACTGTGTATGCTTTCGATAATACGTCTGGCGCCAGAAGCTTGCAGGATGTCGGATTAAACGGTCTGTCATCTGAAGAAGAATTGAACTTCCCGACTTATCAGCAATTCTTGTCGGAACTGACACCCCGGCTTTCTGCTGAAACACTGGAGAAAATGACAAGCGATCCGCTGTCTGTCCTGAATAACCCATCTGGAGATAAGTTCCATTATTTCCGTGGTTCAGACTATGATGCACAGCAACTGGACATCCTGAGCCGATACAAACGATATAATGGTACGGAAGGAAACTCGGAAGAATCAACGGAAGCATACAACACGGCTTCCCGGACAACGCCTGATGTAGAAGACCTGAATCAGGACAATACATTAAATACAAACGAGAAGTATTTTGAATACAAGATCTCGCTTCGTCCGAAAGATATGCAGGTTGGATCGAATTATATCGTCAATATCCAACCGGTATCAGTTCCTTTAGCAAACGGAACAACCGAAAATATTAACTGGTATCAGTTTAAAGTGCCTATTAAGCAATACCAACGTAAGGTCGGCTCCATCGAAGACTTCAAGACAATCCGCTTTATGCGTATGTATATGACCAACTTCAAGGAATCAACCATTCTCCGTTTTGGTACTTTTGAACTGGTTCGAGGTGAATGGCGTACGTACGAAGGTGATCTTTCTAATTCAAATGTACCTGTAGCCGATGGAACCTTAGAGGTCTCTACGGTAAACATTGAAGAGAACAGCAAGAGAACTCCGGTCAACTATGTATTGCCGCCGGGCGTATCTCGTATGCGCGACCCAAGTCAACCGCAGATCCGACAAGAGAATGAGCAGTCTTTGTCATTAAAGGTTACTAACTTAGCTTCTCAGGATGCATTGGCCGTTTATAAGAGTACCAGTTACGATTTGCGTCAATACAAACGGATGCAATTATTCAGCCACGCCGAAGCATTCATCAATGATGCAACAGCATTAGCCGATGGTGAACTATCCGTCTTCTTGCGTTTGGGTTCAGACTATAAGAACAATTACTACGAATATGAAGTTCCTCTGAAACTGACTCCTGCAGGTACGTATAGCGATGGTTCGGAAACCGTATGGCCGTCTCAGAACTTATTGGACATTCAATTAGAGACACTGACCAACTTAAAGCTGAACCGGAACCGGGCCAAACGACAAGGCCAGAGCGGAGTAACTTATCAGACGGTTTATTCGGAATATGATCCGAACAATACCCGTAATAAAATCAGCATCGTGGGTAACCCAAGTCTGGCTGAAGTGAAAGTGATCATGATCGGTGTCCGGAATAATTCGCGTGAGGCCAAGAATGCTGAAATCTGGGTAAACGAATTACGTCTGACCGACTTCAACGAAGAAGGCGGCTGGGCTGCTAATGCTTCTTTGAATGTTGCCTTATCAGATCTGGGTACAGTCAACTTTGCCGGACGCGTCGAAACGGCAGGTTTCGGAGCGTTGGATCAATCGGTCAATGAAAGACGATTGGACGACTACTCTCAATACAGTGTTTCTACTTCGTTGGAGTTAGGTAAATTCTTCCCCGAAAAAGCCAAGGTAAGCATTCCTTTCTATTATGCTTATTCTAAGGAGACAACGACTCCGAAGTATGATCCGTTAAATCAGGATATCAAGATGAAGGATGCTTTGGATAACGTAGAGACACAGGCTGAAAAAGATTCTATCAAGAATTATTCGATTGACCGGACGACTATCAAGAGCGTGTCATTTAATAATGTCCACGTAGATGTGCAGAGCAAGAATCCGATGCCGTATGATCCGGCTAACTTCTCGCTCAGCTATTCTTATAGCGAGAATAGTAAACAGAATCCGGAAACGGAATATGAACGGACTAAAGACTGGAATGGTAGCTTTGCTTATACCTATACACCGTATGCGAAACCATTCCGTCCTTTCCAGAAACTGAAGCAGAACAACGGATATACCAAATATCTCAAACAGTTCTCGTTGAATTATCTGCCTTCGAACATCAGTTTCCAGACAACATTGATGCGTAATTATTACGAATTACAGCTGCGCGATCTGACCAGCCAGCAATATACCGGAGGAAAGAATAATATTCCGGTTTCATTCAGTCAGGAGTTTTATTGGGACCGGGCTTTCAGCTTACGCTGGGACTTTACCAATAACCTGTCGGTTAATTTCACGTCAGGAACGAATGCCCGTATCGAGGAACCGTATGTACAAGTCAACAAGCAATTGAATCCGGACGGATATAAAGTGTGGAAAGACTCGGTGATGCAAAGTATCAAAGATCTGGGTACGCCGCTGAAATACGACCAGCAGTTTACAGTAACCTGGAATCTTCCACTGCAATATATTCCGGTACTCGACTGGGTGAACAGTTCGGTTACTTATGACGCTACCTACAACTGGGAACGAAGCGCTGAAATTGAAGGAGACGATCCGATTGGTAATGTAGTCAAGAATCAGCGTCAGATTAACGGACAAATGAACCTGAACTTGCAGAGCCTGTATAACAAGAACAAGTATCTGAAGAAGATCAACCAGAAGTTCAATACGTCTTCACGCAATAACAACCAGAAGAAGAAAGTGAAGAAAGAGGTAAAGCTGGAGAAAGACATCGTCCTGAATCCGGATAGTGGAACCATCGTACAGCACGGTATGTTTACCAAGAAACTGCGTATTACGGCGCGTGGAGCCGACGGTAAAGTATATGCCATCAAATTCAAGCCGATTAATTATGCACAGGTGATGATTCTCAACAAAGATACGGCACATCTGAAACTGACTATCAAGCCAGGTCCTTCGGGTAGTGAGGAAATGTGGAACAAATCTATTGAATATGCGACCCGCTTCGCCATGATGTTAAGACGTATCAACATTCAATATACAACCAGCGACGGTATGATGCTGCCGGGCTTCTTGCCGGAAGTAGGCGACATGTTCGGACAGTCGCGCTCCAGCATCGGCATGGCTCCTGGACTGGGCTTTGCTTTCGGAGGTGTAAATCGCAGTTATATCGACTATGCCAACGACCGTGGCTGGCTGATCACCAATGATTCGACGAACATCACACCGGCAATGATCAGCAATGCCCGTAATTTGAATATCAATGCAACTTTGGAACCGATTCCTGGGTTGAAGATCGACTTGAATGCCAACCGGGTTGACACCCGAAATACAGAGGTTCAGTTCATGTATGCGGGCATGCCCGAAACATATAGTGGTAACTTCACAATGACAACCATTGCATTGGGCGGCTCGTTAGGAGGCGGCGGAAGCGCAGATAATAATTATGCGTCCAAGAGATTCGATAATTTCTTGGCTTATCGGGAGATCATCGCTTCCCGAATGGAAAATGCCTACGCACGGACTTCCTATCCGAATTCCGGATTCATTGAAGGAACGGCTTTGGCAAACCGTCCGTATAATCCGGACAATGGTAACGTCAGTCTTAATTCGGCAGATGTTTTGATTCCGGCCTTCTTGGCAGCTTATACCGGAAAAGACCCGTCGAAGGTAGAACTCTCGGCTTTCCCGTCGATCCGCAGTCTGCTTCCGAACTGGAGAATTACTTATAACGGCCTTACCAAGATTCCGCTTTTACAGCGGTATTTCAAGGATATCACCTTGAGTCATCAGTACAAGGCATCGTATAGTGTAGGTTCATTCTCATCCTTCCTCAACTGGGTAGATGCCGGACAAGACGGATTGGGTTATGTTCGTAGTGTATTGACAGGGAATCCGACTCCTTCTTCGCCTTATGATATCTCGGCAGTCAGCATCACCGACGGCTTCAGTCCGCTGTTGGGTGTAGATGCCACGGCGCTGAATAATATCACCGGTAAAGTAGAATATCGTACAACTCGGAACTTAAACCTGAACATCTCGTCATATCAGCTGGTAGAATCCAACTCCAACGAGTTTGTCATCGGTTTAGGATATAAGTTTGTTGAGTTCAACAAAGTCTTGAAGATGAAGAAAACCCAGAACTTCAGCAACGACTTGACCGTAAGTCTCGACTTCTCATACCGGAAGACGCAGTCGCTGATTCGTAAGATTGAAGAACAGTTCACGCAGGCAACCAGTGGTAACATTGCCAAGACCATTCAGTTCTCTGCCGATTACGGGTTGAGCCGAGCCTTGACGCTGCGAGCCTTCTACGACTTACAAATCAACAAGCCGTTAGTATCAAGCGAGTCCTATCCGACTTCCAATTCCAATTACGGAATCAGTCTCCGGTTCTCGCTGGCACAATAAAAAAGAAAACCAACGAATATCCAAAATGATTCTCGTGAGTTTCATTTTCAATATTCGTTGGTTTTGTTTTTCAAGTCCTTTACCTTTTCACAAAAACCTGCCTACCTTTTCTCTAATATACGCCGGCTTTTGAGTAAAAGACGCCGGCTATTCATCAAAATACGCCGGCTATTTTCAGCTCTCCTAATACGCTGTAAATCAATACTCATTAAAACCATTTTAGAAGCATATCGGACTTCCACCAAAAGGAGGCAAATGATATGCAGACAAAAAAAGAGATTATTTCTGTAACGCAAACCCGATTACCGTCGTCTTATGGACAAATAAGATTAAAAACGGAAATCATGAGAACATTCTTTACAGCATTATTACTGTGTATGAGCTTGGGTTGTTTAGGACAATCCATACAACTGAAAGGAATCATCAAGAACGAAGATAAACAGGCCATTGAATTTGCCAATATCGTTTTACAGACACGCGATTCAAGTATGGTCACCGGCGCTTCTTCGGATGCTAAAGGGCATTTCGAATTAATGAACATCAGTGCCGGAACGTACCGGCTAGTCATCTCAAGTGTCGGTTATCAGACACAGGAAATCTGGCTGACCGACTTGAACCAGTCCCGTAACTTAGGTGAGATTTATCTAGCAGAAGAAGCCTTTGCTCTCGACAACGTCACGGTAACTGCTTCGGCACAACGAAGCGAAATAGACCGGAAAATTGTCTATCCATCCGAACGCCAGCAAAAGGCCTCGGCCAACGGCGTTGATTTGCTGCAACAACTAATGCTCCCGCGTCTTCAGGTTGATCCGGTAAACAATACCATTCAGATTCCGGGTGACGGTGAAGTACAGTTGCGAATCAACGGTGTGAAAGTAACCAACCAGGAAATCCGAGCCTTGCGTCCGGATGAAATCGTCCGGGTGGAATATCATGACAATCCCGGATTGCGTTACGGGAATGCCGAAATTGTAATAGATTACATCGTCCGCCGACCGGAAACAGGCGGGAACTTCGGTATTGACATCATGCAGTCACCGCATGTCGCTTGGGGAAATTACCAGGCCAGCATGAAGATCAACCATAAGAAGTCGGAATTCTCGGCCAATTACTGGGGCGGACCACGCGACTTCTACGGCGCTTATCGGGATAATCAGGAAGACTTCAATCTGGGAAACGGAACGGAACTGCATCGATATGAAAAAGGAGTTCCTTCACACTGGAAGCTGATGCAGCAATGGCTGAACGTAGCTTACAACCTGCAGGACAATAATAAATACCAATTCAACGTATCCCTCAATTATTCCGGGAACAATGTACCTGTCCAGCGTTTCAAAGGACAATTGATCAATCGGACGAATGAAACGGACTATGTAGATATGCTCGACGAGACCAGCAGTCATTACCACCGTCCTTCGCTCGACATCTATTATCAACGCAACCTGAAGAAAGACCAGGTCTTGATCTTCGATGTGGTAGGAACCTATAACAAAGAATTTTCCGATCGCCTTTATCAGGAAAGCCGGGAAAACAATATGCTGACCAATATCCGGAACAAGGTCTATGGAAAGAAATATTCCATCATCGGCGAAGGAATCTACGAAAAGAAACTGGCCAATGGAAACCGCTGGGGAGCTGGTCTGCGTCATACGCATTCCTTTTCCAACAACGATTATATCAACGGACATACATACCGGACGGAAATGCAACAAGGTTCGACCTATCTGTATGGAGAATTCCGGGGAAAGGCGAAGAAGTTAGATTATATGCTGGGTATTGGCGGAACACGTTCGTTCTATCGTCAGGAAGGAAGTGTAGATTTATACCAATATTATACCTTCAATCCGCGACTAACACTGAAATATACCTTCAACGATCGGGCATATCTACGCCTGCGTTCGTCCATCAGTAATGAAATGCCTTCGTTAGGAAACTTGAGTGCTATCGACCAGGTGATTGATTCCCTGCAAATCCAACGTGGTAACCCAAATCTGGAATCTTATTTATATTATCGGACAAGTCTGGACGGTGAATGGTCGAAAGGAATCTTCCACACCTACTTCAGCATGAGTTATAATTATAAGCCCAACGCTATCATGGACGAAAAGTATGTAGAAGGGAACAAGATCATCCAGACATGGGACAATCAGAAGAACTGGCAAAGCCTTACACCAATGGTACAGCTGCGTGTCGGTCCGGTAGCCAATATTCTTCAATTCTCTGTCAGTGGCGGATTGAATCATTACATCAGTAATGGCAATACTTACAAGCACCGGTATTCAAACTGGTGGATGGACGCCAGCATATCAGCCAACTGGAAGAATTTCACCTTCATATATCAGATTATGACCAACCAGAACCGTCTTGTAGGAGAAACAGTCTCAGGAGATGAAAATGCACAAATCCTAATGTTGAACTACAAATGGAAAGACCTGCGTATCGGAGCCGGTGTATTCAACCCGTTTACCAACGATTACAAGACCATCAGTGAAAACTGGAACCAATATGCATCGAGCCGTAAGTCCAATCACCTGCAAGAAAGTTCACACATGGCATTTATCACACTGAGTTATAACTTCTCTTTCGGCCGCCACTACAAGTCAGGCAGTAAGAAAGTAAGTAATCAGGATTCAGATTCAGGTATCATGCAGACCGGGAAATAACAGAAGATACAAATGATTCCCATAAAAAAGGCTGCCCCAACCGGTGTCGGGGCAGCCAAAACACTCACTTATGTTTTCTGTAAGCTGTGAGGGTTGATGAATTATTTGTTACTTAAGATTTCCAACGTATCCGAAGCAATCATATACTCTTCATCCGTCGGAACCACCATTACGGTCACTTTACTATCCGGTGTGCTGATAACCATTTCTTCACCACGCATACCTTTGTTCTTTTCTACATCAATCTTCATGCCCATGTATTCCATATCCTGGCAAACAACACGGCGAGTTTCCCACTGGTTCTCACCTACTCCACCTGTCCAAACCAAGATATCGCAACCATTCATGGCTGCTGCATAAGCACCGATGTATTTCTTGATACGATAATTATAGACATCCAGTGTCATGATTGCCCGTTCGTCGCCTTTCTCTACAGCAGCTTCCAGATCACGCATATCCGAAGAACCACCAACCAGTCCGGCAACACCGCTCTTCTTATTGATCAAATCAGATAAACCGGCTGCATCCAATCCTTCCTTTTCCATAATGAAAGGAATAGCTCCCGGATCAACATCACCACAACGAGTACCCATCAACAAACCTTCTGTAGGAGTCAATCCCATAGAAGTATCAATACATTTACCATTCATAATGGCAGCAATAGAACCACCATTACCTACGTGAGCTGTAATAATCTTCTGGTCTTCATATTTTACACCTAAGATTTCACAAGCACGTTTGGAAACATATCGATGACTTGTTCCGTGGAAACCATAACGACGGATACCATATTTCTGATACAACTCGTAAGGCAAACCGTACATATAAGCCTTAGCCGGCATTGTCTGATGGAAAGCCGTATCGAATACACCAACCTGAGGAATACCCGGAATCAATGCTTCCATGGCTGCAATACCTTTCAGGTTAGCCGGGTTATGCAACGGAGCCAATTCAGAACATTCAACGACCTTATCCAATACTTCTTTTGTCAGCAGAACGCTGGAAGCGAATTTCTCACCACCATGTACCACACGATGACCTACCGCATCAATTTCCTTATAATCTTTGATACAGCCATACGTATCATCGGTCAATACACTCAAGATAAACTGAATACCAGCCTGGTGTTCCGGAATGTCCTTTTCCAGGATCACCTTTTTACCATTCTTGTCTGTCAGTTTCAGGAAAGCTCCCGGCAAACCGATCTTTTCGATACCACCTTGAGCCATTACATTGCCCGAAGTCATATCAAACAATTTATACTTGATAGAGCTACTACCGCAATTCAATACTAATATCTTCATACCTATTTGTGTTTTTATGGAGTTAATAAATTACTTTGAAGCCTTCAGAGCAATAGATTGATTACATGCGATAGCGACCATCTTATAGACGTCATCTACTGAACAACCACGAGACAAGTCATTAACCGGAGCAGCCATTCCTTGCAGAATCGGGCCAATAGCTTCCGCTCCACCCAGACGCTGAACCAGCTTGTAAGCAATATTACCAACTTCCAAAGTCGGGAATACCAGCACATTCGCCTTACCTGCGATATCACTTCCCGGAGCTTTCTGTGCAGCTACCTTTTCTACCAGAGCAGCATCAGCCTGTAATTCTCCGTCGATCTTCAAATCAGGAGCCATTTCCTTCGCTAAACGAGTGGCTTCAACAACCTTATCAACCATTTCGTGTGAAGCACTACCCTTTGTTGAGAAACTCAACATAGCTACACGAGGTTCGATATCGGCAATATGACGAGCCGTCTGAGCAGTAGCTACAGCAATACTGGCTAATTCCTGAGCATTCGGATTCGGCATAACAGCACAATCAGCAAATACGAATAAGCCGTTTTCTCCGTATTGAGGAGTCTTTGTAAACATCAAGAAGGCGCCCGAAACACAACTCATGCCCGGAGCAGTCTTGATAATCTGCAAGGCCGGACGTAATACATTTCCTGTTGTATTCTGAGCTCCAGCAATTTCACCGTCAGCATCGCCCGCTTTAATCATCAAACATCCCAGGAACAAAGGATCTTCAACCAAGACTGCAGCCTTTTCCGGAGTCATTCCTTTCTTCTGGCGCAACTGGAACAATAAATCTGCATAAGCAGCTTTCTTTTCATGGTTCTTCGGATCTACGATCTTTGCCTCTTGAATATGAGTCAATCCGAATTCAGCAGCCAATTTATTAATTTCAGAAGGATCGCCAATCAAAATAATATCAGCAACCTCGTCGGCCAATAAACGGTCGGCAGCTTTCAATGTTCTTTCTTCAGTTCCTTCAGGAAGAACGATGCGCTGCTTATTTGCTTTAGCACGCGCAATAATTCCTTGCATTAAGTCCATCGTAGATGATTTTATAGTTATTTAATAATTGTCTTTCTTTGACTTCACAAAAGTAGGCAAAATGCCATATAGAGTTAGCAAAATCAATTGATATTTTTAAGAAGATCGGACCGCTTTCAAATCTTTTAACAGTAATTTGTCACCTGTCGTTCGCCACACAAGATTTGTTGCAATTCTTCTCCGGAAATATTTACACTCAAGTTTCCATTATGAGCTACGGATATTTTACCTCGTTCTTCGGAAACGATAATGACAATCGCGTCTGTCTCAAACGACATACCCAAACCAGATCGGTGACGCAAGCCCATTTCTTTCGGCAAATTGGCTGTTTGGGCGACCGGAAGAATACAACCAGCCGCACGAATCCGGTTCTTGGCAATAATCATCGCGCCATCGTGCAGCGGACTGTTCTTAAAGAATATGTTTTCTATCAGACGGGCATTGACATCGGCATTGAACATTTCTCCGGTATGCTCATAAACCGTCAAATCAACATCCTGCTCAATGCAGATTAAAGCTCCCGTTTTCTTCTTGGCCATATTCATACAGGCCAATACAACAGGTGCCACAAAGCTGGGTTCATTTTCTCCGTTTTCCCGATGTTTTCCAAAGAGTTTACTCAAGAACTTCCACCCTTTATGAGAACCTAAAGCCAACAAGAAGCGACGGATTTCATCTTGGAACAGAATAATCAGGACGATAACACCTACACTGATTACCTTATCCAAAATAGCTCCCAGCAAACGCATCTCTAAAATCTGGGAAACCAGAATCCACACAATAACGAACGAGACAACACCGCTAAAGATAGCTAATGTGCCCGAACTCTTCATGATTTTATACGTCTGATACAGAAAGACGGCTACCAGCAGAACATCGATCAGATCTTTTATTCCAAAATGCATCCACATATAAAACCTCCTTCCGTTTTTATCCTTTCAATTGTTGAACGATCTGAATTGCTTCTCTTGCCGCACGGACATCGTGTACCCGCAAAATATCTGCTCCCTGTAACAGTGCATACGTATGCAAGACTGTCGATCCGTTCAAACTTTCTTCCGGAGTTATTCCCAATAATTTATAGATCATACTTTTTCGGGAGACACCGACCAACAGAGGCAAACCGAATATCCTAAAATCAGACAAATGACGCATCAGTTCATAATTCTGTTCCAATGTCTTGCTGAATCCGAATCCCGGATCAAGAATAACATCGTTCAAACCCAACCGGAACAAGCGTTCCAGCTTTAGAGAAAAGTATTTCAGTAAATCAGCCGTCACATTATCATAATGAGTTTGCTGTTGCATTGTCTGCGGAGTTCCGCGCATATGCATCATTATATAAGGTATACGCAACCTGGCCACTGTTTCAAACATCTGTTCATCCAGTTCACCTCCGGAAATATCATTAATCATAGCAACCCCAAACTCTTCTACACACCAGCGGGCAACAGAAGAACGAAAGGTATCGACCGAAACTATAGCCTCAGGATAATGTTCATGAAGCTGGCGCAATGCTGTTTCCAACCGTTGCTTTTCTTCTGTCTCAGATACTTCGGTCGCATCCGGACGAGAAGAATAACCTCCGACATCAATGATCGTAGCACCTTCGTGCAATATCGTCTCTATCCGGTCAACAATAGCACATTCTGTCTGCTTCCGACTTCCAGCATAAAAGGAATCGGGTGTAACATTCAGAATACCCATTACCAACGGTTCGTCCAACGAAAGAAGCTGTCCTTTGATATTTATTGTCTTACTCATCATTATCCAACTATTTTATGAGGGCAAAGATACAATATTATTCTTCTTTTATTCTTACTTTTGCCCCAACTTTAAATGAGGTTATTCTATGAATACAACGGAGCTATACGAATTATTCGTACATCATCGTAAAATATCTACGGACAGTCGGAATTGTCCGTTCGGTTCTTTATTCTTTGCGCTGAAAGGAGAAAATTTCGATGGTAATCAATTTGCCGCCAAAGCCTTGGACGCCGGAGCAGCTTATGCCATCATCGATAATCCGGAATATCAGGTTAATGACCGTACCATTCTGGTAGACGATGTATTAAAGACTTTACAACAACTGGCTCACCGTCACCGCAAAATGTTGGGTATTCCAATTATCGGTATCACCGGAACAAACGGGAAAACGACCACCAAGGAACTGATCGCCGCTGTCCTTTCTACTAAATACAATATATTATATACAGAAGGAAACTTGAACAACCAGATTGGTGTTCCACTGACATTGCTTCGTCTTGACAACGATCACGAAATGGCCGTTATCGAAATGGGAGCCAATCATCCGGGAGACATTAAGGAACTGGTTGAAATCGTTGCGCCCAATTACGGAATCATTACCAATATCGGCTGTGCGCATTTGGAAGGATTCGGTTCACTGGAAGGTGTCATCCAGACCAAAGGTGAGCTGTATGATTATTTACGGCATACCAAAGGAAAGATATTCATCCAGCATGAGAATAAAATATTGCAGCAGATCGCTAAAGGACTGGAGCAAATTTCATACGGACAGGAAGAAGGAGACTTTACCGTAGGTCACGTAGTCAGTTGCAATCCGTTCCTGACTTTCGACTGGAAGCAGCAAGGAAAAGTTCATGTTGTTGATACACACCTTATCGGCGCTTACAACCTGGATAATATCTTGGCAGCCATTGCTGTCGGACGTTATTTCAAGATTCCAGCCGAACGTATCAGCCGGGCCATTGCGACCTATGAGCCCACCAACAACCGCTCGCAGTGGAAGGAAACAGAAAAGAATCACCTCATCATTGATGCCTATAATGCCAATCCGAGCAGCATGAAACTCGCTTTAGAGAATTTTGCCCAGATGGATGTAACTCCTAAAGCCGTTATCCTCGGCGACATGCGCGAACTCGGACCAACCAGTGACGAGTTGCACCAGGAAGTTGTTCAACAGCTTCGGGAAATCGGATTTGATCAGGTTTTTTTATGTGGCGAACATTTCAGCCGTACCGGGAATGGCTTCCAGACTTTCCCAACAACGGCCGCTTTGAAAGAGTATCTGCAGGCGCATCCGCTCAACGGATTTCATATTTTGTTGAAGGGTTCACACAGCATGGCGCTGGAAACACTGATAGATCTTTTATAATCAGAAACTACTTTTTCGGGAAGTAGAACATAAACTTTATATTACAACACTATTATTAATACGAATGTCACTCATTCGTTTGACAGGCAACTGGCTTTTGTCAAACCTGTGAGTGTTAACTTACTTAAATGAGTTAATTATCTAAGAGGCAGTCTTCGGATTTGAGGCTGCCTCTTCTTTTTGTTATCACATCCCGATTCAGTCTTCTTGATTAAAGGCATCTCAATAAAAGGTTGTTTATAATGTTTTGTCCCAATAGCGAGATATGAAAGATACATTTTCAACTTGTAAAAGCAAGAATATAAACAGAAATTATTACCGGATAAAACCCCGAACTCTTTCAGACAATCGCCGCTTATTGTATCTTTGTAGCGTGAATAATTAGAAACATAAAAACGATGAAGAACGAATTTCTCCAGACTGAAGAAGCAATTGTGGCTATGTTGAAAACCGTATACGACCCGGAAATTCCGGTAAACGTATACGACTTGGGACTTATCTATAAAGTAGACGTGGATGAACAAAAGAACGTACGGATTGATATGACACTGACGGCGCCCAACTGTCCGGCTGCTGATTTTCTGATTGAAGATATCCGTATGAAAATTGCTTCCATCGATGACGTCAAGAATGTAGATGTCAACCTAGTATTTGAACCGGAGTGGAACAAAGACATGATGTCGGAAGAAGCCAAACTTGAATTGGGTTTCATGTAATGGAAACATCCCGTACAAAAATATACTTTGCCTCAGACGCACATCTGGGCGCCCGTTTTCATGCCGACCCGAGAGCTGTCGAAAAGAAACTGGTTCGCTGGCTCGACAGTATCAAACAGGATGCATTAGCTGTATGGTTTTTGGGCGATATGTTCGACTATTGGTATGAATATAAATATGTCGTTCCAAAAGGATTTACCCGCTTCTTGGGAAAACTGGCCGAATTGTCTGACAGCGGTATCGAGATCCATATCTTTATCGGCAACCACGACATCTGGATGTTCGACTATCTGCCGCAAGAGATTGGAGCTATCATTCACCGCGAACCATTGACGATCGACCTGCTAGGAAAACGATTCTTCTTAGCTCATGGCGACGAGGTTGATTACCGCAGCCGGGCTTTCCGTATCATCCGTCAGATTTTCCGCAACCGTTTCTGCCAAATCCTATATAGCGCGATTCATCCTCGCTGGACTTTCGGCTTTGCTTTAGGCTGGTCTCTCAGCAGTCGGAAGAAAGGTTTGAAGAAGGAAGAAGAAGTTTCCTACCAAGGTGAAAGCTCGGAATACCTGGTTGTATTTGCCAAACAGTATCTGCAAACGCATCCGGATATCAATTTCTTTATCTTCGGTCATCGGCACATCATGCTCGACCTGATGCTTTCACGAACCAGTCGCCTGTTGATTGCCGGAGACTGGATGCAGCATTTCTCCTACATCGTCTGGGACGGTGAGTACCTTTATATGGACCAGTTCGAAGCCGAATAACATCACTAATTTCCAAATTCTATGAATGTTAAAGCCAAAGGATATATTTTAGGCGCCATAGCGGCAGCTACTTATGGAATGAACCCGTTATTTGCCCTGCCGCTTTATAAAGATGGAATGAATCCGGATTCGGTTCTTTTCTTCCGCTACCTATTCGCCATTCCGATCATGGCCGTGATGATCAAATCCAGAAGAAGAAGTTTCAGACTTCAGAGAAAGGAAATACTGCCTTTAATCATCATGGGCCTGCTGCTATCTCTTTCTTCTTTAGCGCTGTTCCTCAGCTATAACTATATGGAAGCCGGCATTGCTTCTACCCTGCTCTTCGTCTATCCGATCATGGTCGCATTGATTATGAGCTGCGTATTCAAGGAAGCCCTCAAGCCGCTTACTATCTTCTGCATCTTCCTGGCCTTGTCAGGCATTGCCCTGCTATATCAGGGAGACAACGGACAGCCCATCAGTCTGCAAGGTATCCTGCTGGTTATGGTTTCGGCTCTCTCTTATGCCATTTATATTGTAGGCGTCAACCGTTCTACCCTGAAAGAAATACCGACGGTAAAACTGACTTTCTACGTATTGCTCTTCGGTGTCTCTCTCTTTGTCTTCCGCGTTGATTTCGGCCAGTCGGTGATTGTTCCCGACAAATGGTATCTGTGGGGAAATCTGATTGCCTTAGCAGCTTTGCCGACAGCCCTTTCCTTTCTCTGTACGACACAGGCCATCCAATACATCGGTTCCACGCCAACAGCTATCCTTGGTGCCTTGGAACCGCTGACGGCCTTATTCTTCGGAATCTTGCTGTTCGGTGAAACACTGACCGTCCAATTAGGTTGCGGTATCGCACTGATTCTGATAGCCGTCACACTGATCATTGCCGGAAATAACATTTCCCAGCATCTGATCCGTTTCCGAAAGTTGTTTCCCAAACTGCCTTTACGCAGGAACAAGGCTCCGCGTCAATGAAGTCGCCCTTCATCGGCAAAGCTGAAATAACGGGTATCAGCGATGATCACATGATCCAGTACCTGCATATCCAGCAGCTTGGCAGCCTGTTGGATACGGCGGGTCAGCTGTTCGTCGGCCGAACTGGGGCGCAAAGCTCCTGAAGGATGGTTATGGCAGAGTATAATTCCGGAAGCCAGTACATTCAAGGCTCCTTTCAAAAGCAGTTTGATATCGGCCACTGTTTCCGAAACACCGCCCTGACTTAATTTCACCTTGTCGATCACCCGATTGGAACGGTTCAGATAAGCTACCCAGAACTCTTCGTGAGATAAATCAGCCAACAATGGAAAGAACAGATTATAAACGTCACGGCTGCAACTGATTTGCGGACGGACAACCGGTTCGGCTTCCCGGCGCCGGCGTCCTAATTCCAGAGCCGCCAGGATCGTTACACCTTTGGCCACACCAATGCCCCGGAAACCTGAAGTCAAATCGTTCAACGACAGTTTGCCTAACATATATAAATTATTATTGACGGTATTCAAAATACGCTGGGAAAGCTGGATAGCCGATTCATCTTTCGAACCGGAACCAATCAGAATAGCCAACAACTCGGCATTGCTTAAGGAAGTTATTCCCCGGAGAAGGACTTTCTCCCGCGGACGGTCGTCTTCCGCCCACTCTTTAATGGTCAGATTTTTCATAGCCAGGTAGATTATGTTTCATGAAAAAAGAAACGCCGTTGGGCAATTGCTCCAGCAACTACACTCCGGCGTTTCCTGATATCCTTTACAAATTAACGGACACGACCTACGTATGATCCGTCTTGTGTATTGATTTCGATGATCTCGCCTTCGTTGATGAACAACGGAACACGTACTTCTGCACCTGTTTCAACAGTAGCCGGTTTCAATGTGTTAGTAGCTGTATCACCTTTGATACCCGGTTCGGTGTAAGTAACAGCCAACTGAACCTTAACAGGCATATCAGCATACAGCACTGTTTCAGTAGAAGCGTCTGATACGACATCAACAATTTCTCCTTCTTTCATGAAATCAACACCGTTGATCAGCTCCTTGTCGATGATTACATCTTCGAAAGTTTCCTGGTTCATGAAATGATAGTGTTCACCTTCCCGATATGTATATTGATAAGGGCGACGTTCTACACGTACATCTTCCAGTTTTTCACCGATGTTGAAGCGGCGTTCGATAACACCACCTTTCACTACATCTTTCAGTGTTGTACGCATGATTGTATTACCTTTACCCGGCTTTACATGCAAGAAATCTATACAAAAATAAAGTTTACCGTCGAGACGGATACAAGTACCTTTCTTAATGTCTTGTGAGTTAATCATATTTGTTTTCTTTATGTTATAATTATTTGCTACATGAATAGATGATGCAAAATTACGACTTTCCGCTAAATCTGCAAAAATCCGAATTGCTTTCTGCCTTATTTTTCATAACTTTCGGGCGTTAATTGCATATTTTCACCTAAAATATACGTCTTATGGCTACAATTGACATGATAGACACAGGCTATTTCTATGCCGACGGCGGTGCCATGTTCGGGGCTATACCCAAAACAGCCTGGCACAGGAAATATCCGTCCGACGAAAACAACGGCTGTATTTTAGCCATGCGCAGCCTGCTGATCACGACTGCCAACCAACGCCGGATCCTGATTGATACGGGTGCCGGATTCAAACATTTACGCTCGCTGAGTTATTACCGGTTCTTCGGCCTGCATAACCTGGAAGACGAGCTTTCCGCACGGAACTTGCGACCGGATGACATTACAGACGTTATATTGACACACCTGCATTTCGACCACTGTGGTTTCTGTACCCAAGAGGAAAATGGAAAGGTGCGAATGACATTTCCGAATGCCAAGCATTGGGTCAGCCTGCGCCAATGGCATAATCTGCTGCACCCCAATGCGCTGGAAAAAGAATCTTATTTCAAAGAAGATATGCAAGCGGTAGAAGAATCCAGACAATTGCAGTTGCTTTCTGAAGATCTTATTCTTACGCCGGATGTCACCTTACGGCTCTTCGATGGACATACGGCAGGGCAGATCGTTCCTTATATCCGGACAGCCAGCGAGACAGTTGTTTTTGCAGGTGATGTCATTCCGCTTTTTGCCAGCATCTCGCCGGAATGGATTTCGGCCTACGATATCATGCCATTGACTTCATACGAGGGAAAATGCAGGTTGCTGGAACAAGCCGTCCGGGAACAACAACGGATCGTTTTCTGCCACGACGCCTATACAGCTTCAACCCGTATCAAAAAGACGGAAAGCGGACTGTATCTTCCGATCCGGGAAAGCATCCAGAAAGCCGTTATCCAAGCCTCAACCGACTGACATTTTGACAAAATACTCTTTTTCTGCACGCGAGAAAAAGAGGAAATTCATCCATTTTTTACCTTGTTTTGGTTTGTTTTTTGAAAATGCAGATCAAAACAAGGCCCAAAAGTCCTGATTTTATCCTTTTTCCTGCCTGAATCTGGACTCAAAACCCACGAATTTTAAAGGAAAACCTCGTAGGAAATGGATGAAAAGCCGGCATATTTTACTCAAAACACGCCGGGAAATTCAAAAAAGGCCTTACTTTTTTGAGAAAAGAGACTGAGAGAGCTATTTTCCCTCCTTTTATTGATCGGAAAAAGCTACTTTACCCAACTATCTTTTTGCTCCATAATTTCACCAACGGCTGACATGCCCCTGTTTTTCTTGCCCGGCTTGTACTTTATTCCCCGACAAATAACTCCATTTCACCAGCCTCAGCTATCAAACTGAAAAACCTCAACTCGCTATACAGGCAATAAAAGTCAGTATGCCCGGACAGCGGTCCGAATACGCGAAAAATAAAGGGGTTTCTACCCGACAGATTGGCAGAGAATCGGATACTTAATTCCTTTCCCGGTTACGGGGATGATGTTCTAAGATTTCTTTCCGCAGCGACTCCCGGTCGATGTGCGTATAGATTTCAGTCGTAGTTATACTTTCATGCCCTAACATTTCCTGGATGGCACGCAGATTGGCTCCGCCTTCCAAGAGATGGGTGGCAAAAGAATGGCGAAAAGTATGCGGACTGACCGTCTTATGTATTCCGGCCAACTCAGCATGTTGCTTGATGACATAAAAAACCATCACGCGGGTAAGCGGCGCGCCCCGGCGGTTCAGGAACAGAATATCTTCCGCTCCCTTTTTAACAACCATCATACCGCGATAATACAGATAATTCTTAATTTCCCGCAAAGCCGTTTGCGAGATCGGGACCAAGCGTTGTTTGGAGCCCTTTCCTTCTACGCGGATAAAACCTTCTTCCGGATAAACGTCAGAGATACGCAAGCCTACCAGTTCAGAAACACGCAGTCCGCAACTGTAAAGCACTTCCAGCATGGCCCGGTTCCGCTGACCTTCGGGAGTAGACAAGTCGATGGTATCTAATATCCGGTCAATCTCCTGCACTGAAAGGACATCAGGCAGTTTCATGCCGATCTTCGGTATTTCCAACAGTTCGGTGGGGTCTGATTCGATATAACCATCCAGCAAGAGAAATTTATAGAACGACTTGATGCCTGAGATAATCCGGGCCTGCGAACGAGCCTGAATGCCGATATCATGCAATTGTGCCACGAACTGCTGCAAGTCATCGTAAGTAATCTTTCGAATGTCTTTGTCTTCCGATTCCACAAAACGGACCAGCTTGTCCAAGTCTGTCAGATAAGCTTCAATGGTATTCGCAGAAAGAGCCTTTTCCAATCGCAAATACGTCTTATACCGATTATATATATCTTCCTGGGCCGGCATTTTCCGTCTCTGTTTTACTGTATCACACAATCTGTTTTAGCCGATTCCGGCTTTCTTTATATAAGCGCCAAGCGCAAAATGACAAACAAATGTAATAAATTAGCAATAATGTCTTCACATGATTAACTTTCCTTTGCAACGTCAAACGAAAAAGATTTTTAAACTAAATTATCAAAAATGGAGCTTTCAAGTAAAATGGTTCGATTAACCGGACTGCTTTGTGTTGCAAGTACTTTACAGGGAATTCCTTCCTTGTTCGCATCTGTTCCCAACATGATCCCCAGCATTGCCCAGCAAAGCGATGTTTACATGTTGACAGGTACAGTCATTGATGAAGCCGGTGTTCCAGTCATTGGGGCCAACATCATTGAAAAAGGAACGACAAACGGTGCTGTCACTGACTTTGACGGTAATTTCTCTATCCAGATCAGCAAGCATTCAACACTCGTTGTCTCTTATATCGGGTATTCAGACCAGGAAATAGCCGTAAACGGAGCTCAGACACTTCGTATTGTCTTAAAAGAAGATTCACAGTCGTTAGACGAACTGGTTGTTGTAGGTTATGGTACACAGAAAAAAGTAAATTTGACAGGCGCTGTAGAACAGGTCACAAGTGAAGTATTCGACAATCGTTCGGTACCAAACGTAACACAAGCCTTGCAAGGTTCTATCCCTAACTTAAATATTCAGATTACCGATGGTAAGCCGACACGTACGGCCAGTTACAATGTGCGTGGTACTACTTCTATCGGACAAGGTGGCGATGCTTTGGTTTTAATTGATGGCGTAGAAGGCGATCCCTCAACCCTGAATCCCAATGATATTGCCAGTGTATCCGTTTTGAAGGATGCTGCTTCTGCAGCCATTTACGGAGCACGCGGTACCTTTGGTGTCGTTTTGATCACGACCAAAGAGCCGAACAAAGACAAGACTTCGATCACTTATTCAGGCAACTTCTCGATGCAGCAGCCTACAACCGTCCCTGATTTTGTAACAGACGGTTATGAGTATGCCAGCCATTTCTATGAAGCATATCATGCCTGGAACAACTATTCTGCTGACCCGAAGAACATCAACAAGACACAGGAGTTCTCATTGTCATGGCTGGAGAACTTCCGCCAGCGGAAAGAACAAGGCATCACCCAGGAATGGGAAATCGATCCGACCGGTAAATATATTTATTATGGTAACGAAGATTACTATGATGCGCTGTACAAAAAACATACATTTGCACAGGATCATAACCTGTCAGTCAGCGGAAACAACGGAAAACTGAACTACTATGTTTCCGGACGTTTCTACGGTTACGATGGTCTGTTCAAACATAATACCGACGAATATAAAACAATGAACCTGAGAGCCAAAGGTTCTATACAGGTATTCGACTGGTTGAAGATCGAGAACAATATGGAATTCTCGAACATGGACTATCACAACCCGATCAATGTGGGCGAAGGCGGATCAATCTGGCGTAACATTGCCGATGAAGGACACCCGAGTTCTCCGATCTTTAATCCGGATGGTTCGCTTACCTTCTCGGCAGCCTATACAATCGGAGATTTCATCTATGGTAAAAACGGATTGGACACCAACAACCGGGTACTGAGAAATACGACAGGTTTTACAGCCTCATTCCTTGAGAACAAACTGCATGTCCGCGGCGACTTTACCTTCCGCAACACCGATTACGGACAGACGCAACGCCGTGTGCCGGTTCCTTATAGTACATACGACGGTGAAATCCGTGAACTGAGTACACAATACAACGATATACAGGAATACAAGACACGCACCAATTACATTGCGACCAACATCTACGCCGATTATGAAAATACATTCAACGAAGCTCACTACTTCAAAGGCATGATCGGTTATAACTACGAACAATCGACTTATGACGGACTGAAGGTTTTACGAAACGGATTGTTGCTCGAGGATTCCGAAAACATCAACATGGCCTTGGGTGATGCTATCACGACATCAGGTGAATACAACAGATGGCGTATTGCCGGTGGCTTCTTCCGTTTGAACTATGGATACAAAGACCGTTATCTGGTAGAAGTGAACGGCCGTTACGACGGGTCTTCCAAATTCCCGACAAACCAGCAATGGGCTTTCTTCCCGTCAATCTCCGGTGGTTGGCGTTTGTCGGAAGAAGAATTCTGGAATGTAAAACCGGAAATCCTTTCGGATGTCAAGATCCGTGCTTCCTATGGTTCATTGGGAAATGGTAACGTAGATCCGTACAGCTATCTTGAACTCCTCAGCATCAACACTTCCGGACGCGTATTGAACGGGTTGAAAAACAAATATACCAGTGCTCCGGCTGTTATGCCCGACGGACTGACTTGGGAAACAGCCACGACAACGGATGTGGGAGCAGATTTCGGTTCACTGAACGGACGCCTCCGTTTCTCGGGAGACTATTATATCCGTAAGACAACCGACATGTACACCGTGGGAGAAACACTACCGGATGTATTCGGTGCCAGCTCTCCTAAAGGAAACTATGCCGATATGACTACTCGCGGTTGGGAAATAACCCTGACCTGGCGCGACCAGTTCCAGTTGGCCAGCAAGCCTTTCAACTACGAAATCCGTGGTACTTTATCCGACTATATCTCAACCATCGACCGTTACAATAATAAAGACGGAAAACTTTCAGATTACTATGCCGGACAACGCGTAGGTGAAATCTGGGGATATGTAACCGAAGGTTTGTTCCAAAGCCAGGAAGAAATCGACAATCATGCCGACCAGACCCTGATTCAGTCATCTTCACAGCACGTCACTTATCCGGGCGACGTCAAGATCAAAGACTTGAATGGTGATGGTGTCATTGATTATGGAAACAATACTCTGACCGACCATGGTGATAAAACCATTATCGGTAATAGTCTGCCTCGCTTCTCCTACAGCTTGAACCTGAGCGGCGACTGGAACAGCTTCTTCGTCTCAGCCTTCTTCCAAGGTGTCGGAAAACAAGACTGGTATCCGAGTAGCGAATGTATCTTCTGGGGACAATACAACCGTCCGTACAACAACCTGCCGACATGGCACTTAGGAAACTATTGGACAGAAGATAATCCGGATGCTTATCTGCCCCGTTATGCAGGTTATAACTCTTCTCTGAAAGAAACGACGCAGACTCGCTACTTACAGAATGTAGCTTACATCCGACTGAAGAATCTGCAGTTCGGTTATACATTGCCGCAGGAAATTGTAGCAAAAGCCAAGATGCAGAACGCGCGTATCTACATTTCCGCAGAAAACCTCTGGTGCTGGTCACCACTGTATAAGCATACACGAGATCTGGACGTAACGAATATTTACGGTTCCGATCCGGATCTGACCGACGGAGGCAGCGGTGATGGACAAAGCTATCCGCAGATGCAAAGTATTAGTTTAGGTGTTTCTGTAACTTTTTAATTGAATAGACAAAAATGAAAAATATTATAGTACCTTTTGTTTCCGCCTGTTTGTTCCTTTCTGCTTGTTCCATGGATGAAGTTCCACAGGCGTCAGTTGATAAAGAAACGGTATTCAGCAATGAGAAAGGTCTGGAAACATATTCCTATTCTTTCTACGACATGCTGCCATCTGTAACCAACGGTTATAACCAGGATGCCATGTGTGACTATGGAGCTGTAACCAATTATGACGACTTTATCCGTGCCGGAGCCTATTCTCCGGAAGTCAGTACAGGCTGGGACTGGACAGATCTTCGCAACATCAATTATTTCATTGAGAACTGTACAAATGAAGCAGTAGAAGAATCCGTCCGTAACAATTACATCGGCTTAGCCCGTTTCTTCCGAGCTTACTTCTATTATGAGAAAGTCGTTCGTTTCGGAGATGTGCCCTGGATTGACCGGACTTTGACCGTCGACGACGAATTACTTTACGCGCCACGTGATTCACGTACCGTTGTCATGGATCATGTCTTGGAAGACCTGGATTTTGCCTGCGAACATATTACACGGACCAGCGATGAAACAGGTTCACTTGTTACCAAATGGGTTGCCTATGCACTCAAATCCAGAATCTGTCTGTTTGAAGGAACTTTCCGTAAATACCATACTGAATTAGGATTGACCGATACAGCAGACAAATGGCTACAGGAAGCAGCGAATGCAGCCGAAACCGTCATGAATGAAAGTGGATATTCTATTTATACTGGAGCTGGTGAAGACGCCTCATTCCGTACTTTGTTTATCAGTAATTCTCCGGTTACTTCCGAAGTCATGCTGGCAAGTGTTGCCGACGAAGGATTAGGAGTCTTGGGTTCAGCCAACTGGTGGTGGACTTCCGGTACATACGGTTCACGTTTCAGCATGATCCGCTCCTTTATCAATCTGTTTCTGATGACAGATGGTACACCATTTACCGATAAGCCCAATCACGAACAAATCGAGTTCTACGATGAATGTCAGAACCGTGATAAACGTCTGGCTCAAACGATCCGTACGCCGGGTTATATGCGTGACGGAAAACCGGCTGCACCGAATTTCAACGGATATTCTTACACCGGTTACCAGCCAATCAAATATACGTTGGATGATTCATACTACGATGCCGGAGCACTGAACACCAACGCCATTCCGCTGTTCCGCTATGCTGAAGTATTATTAAATTATGCCGAGGCAAAAGCTGAAATGGGAACACTGACTGATGCCGACTGGGCCAATACGATTGGTGTATTACGGGCACGTGCCGGAATCACAGGTGGACTAAATGCAAAACCGACGAAAGTCGACAAATACATCCAGGAAACCTATTTCCCGGAAATATCTGATCCAACCATTCTGGAAGTTCGACGTGAACGCTCTATTGAGTTAGCCTTGGAAGGCTTCCGCTTTACGGATTTACTGCGCTGGAAACGTGGAGATCTGATGACGATGCGATGGACCGGAATTTATGTTCCGAAGTTGAATGTACAAATGGACCTGGATCATGACGGGACAACTGATGTGATCTTCTATAAAGGAGAAACACCAACCGGACTGCCATCATCTTGTACGCCGATTGCAGTTGATGGAGGAGACGTAACACGTCAAGGCCTCACAGGTAGCAATTCTGGTAATCTGACATGGTACGACAACGACCCTTCACGAGTTTGGTATGAAGACGGACGCCAATATTATTATCCGATACCAAAATCGGCTATTAACTTAAATGGAAATCTGAAACAAAACCCAGGTTGGGAATAAATCAAGTAAAAGATATGAAAAGAATCGTTTTATATTTATGCGCTGCGCTGGCATGGCTGACTACCTTGCCGGCAGCCGCTGCGCAACAAGCAGAGAAATCATCGTGCACCCTCAATGTCGCTACTTTCAACTTGCGAATGGATACACCGAAAGATGGAGATAACGCATGGCCTAACCGTAAAGAAATGGTCAAAGGTTTAATCCGTTTTCACGACTTCGACATTTTCGGAACACAGGAAGGATTCAAGCATCAATTAGATAATATCCTGGAATTAGGAAATTATGCCTATATCGGAGCCGGACGAGATGACGGAAAAGAAGCCGGTGAACACTCTGCCATCTTTTACAAGAAAGATCGTTTTGAGGTATTGGATAAAGGAAACTTCTGGTTTTCTGAAACACCAAACGTTCCCGGAAAAGGATGGGATGCTGTTTGCTGCAATCGTATCTGTTCTTGGGGGAAATTCAAGGATAAAGTAAGTGGTCAGGTCTTTTTCTTCTTTAATTCTCATTACGATCATCAAGGGAAAGTAGCACGCCGGGAATCTTCCCTCCTGCTGCTAAAGAAAATCCGCGAGATAGCCGGAGAAAAGGCTATTGTCTTTGCTACCGGCGACTTCAATGCCGTTCCGACCGACGAACCGATCGTTACATTGGCTGCCGACGGATTATTACTGGATTCATATACCCGTTCAGAAACGCCCCGATATGGTACAGAAGGCACATTCAGCAGTTTTCAACTGGATGCCCCGATGCAAAACCGGATCGACTATATCTGGGTTACAAAACAAATATCCGTCAAGAAATATGCCGTACTGAACGACATGCAATACGGACATTTCCCGTCTGATCATTTCCCAGTAATGATTCAGGCCGCATTCTAAACAAATACCAGACAAAAACCTGTCTTATGATAGAGCCTTTCAGGAATGGATAAGCAACATCCAAGCCCTGGAAGGCTCATGTATTCTTCAACGCATGATCAAACTGTTTAGCCAAAACTTAACAATAAATCCAAGAAAAATCACTATCTTTGTGCCGTAATGTTTCCTTATACTAAACATTACAGCAAAATTCAATGCGTATGAAGAAAATCTTAATCATCAATGGCCCGAATTTAAATTTGCTGGGAAAGAGAGAACCGACCATATATGGTAATAACACTTTCGAAGATTATTTAGAACAGCTACGAGAAAAATACCCTCAATGCGAAATATCCTATTATCAAAGCAATATCGAAGGGGAATTGATTAACAAGATTCATGAAGTAGGCTTCACTTATGACGGGATCATTTTAAATGCAGGCGCTTATACCCATACATCGATCGCCCTGCACGATGCAATTAAGGCAGTAACGACACCCGTAATAGAAGTCCATATTTCCAATGTACATGCCCGCGAGCCATTCCGCCACGTATCTATGATTTCAGCTGCCTGTAAAGGTGTCGTGATAGGATTTGGCTTGGAATCCTACCGATTGGCATTAGAGTCGTTTATCGGTAAATAACCCGAATGTAAATAATTCAAACTCATTAATTATATGTTAAAGCATACAAAGATTGTTGCTACTGTTTCAGACCAGCGGTGTGATGTCGAATTTATCGACGCCCTGTATAAGGCCGGCATGAATGTTGTCCGCCTGAATACAGCACACATGGATGAAGAAGGTTTATCGCGTGTTGTTAATAATGTTCGTGCCGTTTCTAACCGGATCGGAATTCTGATGGATACAAAAGGTCCGGAAGTAAGAACGACTCCTACTGAAAATAATGTTTCCATACCTTTTGTAACTGGTGATCTGGTAAAGATCTCCGGAGATCCCAATGGAGTGACTACGCATGAACATATCTATGTTTCTTATCCCCGTTTTGTGCATGACCTGTCTGTCGGCAGTACGATCCTGATCGATGACGGCGACCTGGAATTAAAGGTTATCGAAAAGCATGAAGATTATCTGCTTTGCGAAGCGCAAAACGAAGCCACTATGGGAAACCGCAAAAGTGTCAATGTACCGGGTGTTCGTATCAATCTGCCTTCACTGACTGACAAAGACAGAAAAAATATCTTATGGGCTATCCAGAACGACTTAGACTTCATCGCCCACTCTTTTGTCCGGAGCAAACAAGACGTATTGGACATCCAGCATATTCTGGACGAATACAATAGTCCGATCAAGATCATTGCCAAGATAGAAAACCAGGAAGGAGTAGATAATATTGATGAAATCCTGGAAGCTGCCTATGGTATCATGATTGCCCGTGGAGATTTGGGCATCGAAGTAGCAGCCGAGAAAATCCCGGGTATTCAGCGCATTCTGATCCGTAAATGTGTAGAAGTCAAGAAGCCGGTAATAGTTGCCACCCAGATGCTGCATTCTATGATCAATAATCCGCGTCCGACCCGTGCTGAAGTAACGGATATCGCCAATGCCATTTATTATCGGACAGACGCACTGATGCTGAGTGGAGAAACAGCCTACGGTAAATATCCGGTAGAAGCCGTTCAGACTATGACGAAAGTTGCCCGCGAAGCTGAGAAAACCAAATTGGCAGCCAACGACATTCGCGTGCCTATTGAAGGGAATGACTTGGATGTCACTTCTTTCTTGGCTAAACAGGCTGTTAAATCATCCTCAAAGCTGAATGTTAAGGCAATTATCACCGACAGCCATACCGGACGTACAGCTCGCTATCTGGCAGCATTCCGCGGTCCGGCTACCGTATTTGCCATCTGTTACCGTGAAAGAGTAATGCGCATGCTGTCTCTTTCGTATGGTGTTTGGGCCGTTCATCAGCCGTGGAACGACAGCCGTCGGGGTTATTTCTACGATGCCCTGTATCAGCTGATCAAGAGCGGACGTATCACCCGCGACAATATGGTTGCCTACCTGAGCGGAAGCTTTGGAGAAGGTGGTGGAACAACCTTCCTCGAAATCAATAATGTTGGCAGGGTTCTGGATGCAAGCAGCAGCTATACATTGCCTACATTCCAAGAATAAAGGATAAAGACAGAGACATGGAAAAAGTCGATATCAACGATTATATCCTGTCGCACTCTGATGATGAAGGAGATTTACTGGCAGCACTGAACCGTGATGCCAATGTAAACCTCCTTCGTCCTCGTATGCTGTCAGGCCATTTACAAGGAAGAATCCTGAAAATGTTCTGTCGGATGCTACGGCCGAAACGGGCTCTAGAGATTGGAACCTACACGGCATACGCTACTCTATGTATGGCGGAAGGTATGGAAGAAGGTTCTCTCATTCACACCATTGAGATTAATGATGAAATGGAAGACTTTATCCAGAAATATGTTTCCCAGTCACCGCATAAAGATAAAATTAAGGTGCACTACGGCGATGCCATGGACATCATCCCGCAGTTGAACGAGACCTTCGACCTGGTCTTTATCGATGCCAACAAACGGTTGTATTCTAAATACTATGATTTGGTCTTTCCGATGGTACGACCGGGAGGTTTGATCCTTGCTGACAATACGCTTTGGGACGGGAAAGTCACAGAAGAACATGTTCCGGCAGCCGACAAACAAACACTCGGTATTCTTGCCTTCAACGATAAAATCAAGGCAGATGATCGGGTAGAAAAAGTAATCCTTCCTTTACGGGACGGACTAACGATGATCTGGAAAAAATAATTCATTACCAAACGATCAATATTTTCGGGAATTGACTATCTTTCTCCCGACAAATCAAATTCTGATAAATACAGACAATATGGAAAGTACGAGAATAAGCAAAATTGAAAGACTGCTGCAAAAAGAGCTGGGAGACATTTTCCTCAAGCAAGCAAAAGGCATGCCCGGTGTCCTGATATCAGTAAGTGCTGTCCGAATCAGTCCGGATTTAAGCGTAGCAAAAGCCTACCTCAGCATCTTCCCGTCTGAAAAAGGGAAAGAACTGATGGATGCCATTCGTGCCAATACCAAAGCGATCCGCTATGATCTAGGGCAACGGGTTCGGACACAGTTACGCATTATACCGGAACTGACGTTCTTTATCGACGACTCTTTGGACTATATTGAGCATATCGATCAATTGTTGAAGAAATAATTTACGGCGTTGAATTTTCCTTTTTACATAGCCCGGCGATATCTTTTCTCCAAGAAATCTCATAACGCAATCAATGTCATATCATTGATCTCGGTATGTGGTGTCGTTATCGCCACCATCGCGCTCGTGTGTGCCCTGTCGGTTTATAATGGCTTTAACGACTTAGTTTCTTCCCTGTTCAGTCACTTCGACCCGGAACTGAAGATAACAGCCCGCTATGGAAAGGTATTCAATCCGGACAATGACACCATCCGACAAATCCGGAATATGCCGGAAATAGCCATTGCCAGTGAAGTATTGCAAGACAACGCACTCATTAAATACAAGGAACGGCAGGAAGTCGGAGTAATCAAAGGTGTTGACAACAATTTCTCGCAACTGGTCAATATTGATTCCGTACTGATTGACGGAGAATTCAAATTATCGGATGAAGTGGCGAATTATGCCGTTCTCGGAATTGGTCTGGCCTCTCATCTGGGTATTAATGCAGGCTTCATCTCTCCTCTTGAAATATACGTTCCCAAACGCGACCAGAAAGTGAACATGGTGAATCCGGCCTCTTCGTTCAACATCGGATACTCTTTCATTTCAGCGGTCTTCCGAATCAATCAGCAGCAATATGATGATTATTACATGCTGATACCGCTTGAGCAGGCCCGTTCATTACTGCATTACGAGAATGAAGTATCGGCCTTGGAGCTCAAACTGAAAGAGGGTGTTTCTCCTGAAGACGTAGAGAAACAGATAAAAGCATGCATTGGCGACCAGTATATAGTGCAAAACCGCTTCGAACAGCAAGAAGCCTCCTTCAAGATGATGCAGGTAGAGAAATGGATTACATTCCTGATCCTATGCTTTATCTTAGCCATTGCCATCTTCAATATTGTAGGATCATTATCCATGCTGATGATCGAAAAGAAAGATGATGTACAAACACTCCGCAATATAGGAGCCAGTGAATCACAAATCCAACAGATTTTCCTATTCGAAGGCTGGATGATTTCCGGCTTCGGCGCCCTCTTCGGGATTTTAGCCGGTCTGATTCTCTGTCTGCTGCAACAGGAATACGGATTCATTCAGTTAGGAGACACCTCAGGAGCCTTCATTATCGATGCCTATCCAGTGCATGTATTACCGGGAGACATCTGTATGATCTTCATTACCGTATTGATTATTGGTTTTCTGGCTGCCTGGTATCCGGTCCGATACTTGGGCAGAAAATGGATACAGAGAAGATAAGGCACCCTTTTATTCCCGACCTAAAGAATATTCTGTGCCTCATCTCATTGTAAGGATCTTATTTTCGGATCAACAAGCTATCAACTTCCTTACCCGATAAATCATAAATCCGAATATTCATCTGTGTATGATCCGCATCTGCTTTCAGCAATGAATTATTGGAGTTGACTATAATCGGAAAACGAATGCCTTCTTCCCCGGCATCCTTCCGAATCGTCTGATGCAAATGTCCGCATAAATAAACATCCGGATTGGCTTCATTCAACAAGGGAATGAACTTTTCAGCAATATCCAATTCACCATGCCAGCCACCAAAAGGAGGCATATGACAAACAATCACTTTAAAGGGAGCCTGTGTGTATAAGTCAGATTTTAATGCAGTTTTCAGCCATTCCGCCTGTTGAGTACGATATTCGTCATAAGCTGTTATTCCATAATACTCTACATCCGAATCAGGTTTGTCTTCCCCACAATCTAAAACGACAAAGCAAACCGGGCCTTGCCGAAACATATAAAACAATTCTTTTTCTTTCGGATTAAAGTACTGTTGGAAATCCGGAGCCATCGGACCTCGTGTCTCATGATTGCCACGGCAATAATACATCGGAATAGAGCCGGCAAACAGTTCTACCGACTTATCCATAAATCCGCCAAACAGCTGTTCCTGATCATTGGCTATCGACACCATATCGCCATTAAACAAGAATAAATCTGTCTTCTTCAAGTCACATTGTTTGACCATCTGCTCCAAGACTTCATTTCTTCCGTGAATGTCATTGACCATCGCAAAAGAAACACTATTTTTATTCACATCATTCGTAACAAACGACAAGGGTTCTTTTCCGTACACATCCGTCGAAGCCATACTTCCATAAACCACTTCATGCCCGTCATGAGACAAAACTTCCTGCACACATACACGATAACGATACCGTGTACCCGGTTGTAATCCCGATACCTTCACGGCATGTACCGTAGAAGTTTCCTTGATACCGATCTTTGTATCGAAGATTTTCTTTCGCTCTTTCGCATAAAAATGGCTGGCATCATCGGGAGCCATCTCCAACCAACCGACCGACGGCTTATCTGAAATCCATACAATTGTTGCTTCCCGCTCTCCTAAATTCTGCAAATAAGGCCCGTGTAAGATTTTAATATCACTCCACGCCGGTAATGCTACCAGCAGCATTAATATTCCAATCCAGTTTAATCTTGTTTTCATGCTATCAGTATTTAATAAGAAGAGGGTGCATATCAAAAAATACACCCTCTACTATTCTCGTCAATTTCGGAAATGATTCCCGTTAGTTTTAATTTTCATTCTCGATAGTTTCATTTTCTATCCCAACAGGAACAGACAAAACCATTCTGATCAACTGAATTCCTTCCCGTGCAACATCTGGGCGTCTGCCATAAATTCTTTGATCCGATGTTCATCCTCCCGCTTACAAATCAGCAAGACATTACCTGACTCAGCAACAATATAATCCTTCAAGCCCTGAATAACTGCCATCCGTTCCGGATCAGATAGAGCAATAACATTACCACTACTTTCGTACAACAAAGTCTGGGTTTTTAATGGCGCATTATCATGTATATCTTTCGGTGCAATATCATACAACGAGCCCCATGTACCCAAATCGGCCCAACCGAAATCTACACAAAGCATATATACATTCTCTGCCTTTTCCATTACCGCATAGTCAATGGAAATATTCGGGCAATATGGAAAGTTCTGGGCAATAAAAGCATGTTCTTCGGCTGTATTGAATTCGGGTAATCCTAAATCAAAGCGGGCCGTCACGTCAGGCAGATATTTATGGAGAGCATTGATGATAGCATCGACATTCCATAAAAATATACCTGAATTCCAAAAGAACTCTCCGCTTTCATAGAATATCCGGGCCAGATCCAGATTAGGCTTCTCTGTAAAAGTCTTTACTTTCGAAAAGCCATCAGCTCCATCTTCACAGCTTTGGATATAGCCATAACCGGTTTCCGGACGACTCGGACGAATACCCATCGTCAGCAAAGCATCTTGGCCATCAACGAACAGAAGACCTTTCTTTACATCTTCCAGGAACTCATCTTCCTTCAATATCAAATGATCACATGGAGCAACAACCATGTTCGCATTGGGATTCAGCGCCCGTATATGATAAGCAGCATACGCAATGCAAGGAGCCGTATTACGACGAGTCGGTTCCAACAAAACCTGAGAAGGATCTAATTGGGGTAATTGCTCTTTAATCAGATCTGCATATAATGCATTTGTGACAATATATATATTTTCTGCCGGAATAATCTTGGCAAAACGATCATACGTCATTTGCAACAAAGTGCGGCCTGTTCCAAAAAAATCAAGGAACTGTTTTGGATAAGCTTCCCGACTAAATGGCCAGAATCGGCTTCCAATACCACCGCCCATAATAACACAATAATTGTTGGTCATAGCTTAATAGACTTAGAAGTTATACACACTACAAATCTAACGAAATAATCTTTCATTTAACAGGCCTGAGAAAAAAAGTTGAAAAAAACTGGAGAAATATTTGCAGGTTCAAAAAAAAGCCCTACCTTTGCAACGCAATTGAGAAACAAAGTTGCTCAGTTATAAATAAAGGTTGACAAAATGCCCAGATGGCGGAATTGGTAGACGCGCTGGTCTCAAACACCAGTGGATTCACTTCCATGCCGGTTCGATCCCGGCTCTGGGTACGAATAAACCCTGATAATCACCTGATTATCAGGGTTTTCTGCTTTTATAGGGCGTACTAAATGTGTACTGAATGACGAATACAAAGAAAAGGTGTACTTTAATAGTTTTCTTCCCCATATCTTTATAATTTCTTAACGCTTATCCTATCTTTTCTTCCTTATTATTGCCGATGTTTTCGGGAAAAGTGAGATTCTTACCTTATATTTGTAGTAAGAACGTTTAAAGGCACACGATTATGGAAAATCATATAGAAACCAATTTCAGAGAAATACAGAAGATATTAGATAGTTGTATAGCTCATGACTATAAAACTAAAGTAGATGCACTATTTTTAAAACGTGAATATTTGACGCAAGCCCAGCTAAAGGATTATTTGCGACAAGAAATTTTCCGTGTGACTGAAAATATTGTAGCCATCCAACAAAAATACCGTGTCGTGCGTAACATTGTATTGGACATGGATATTCCCGATTTTTTGTGGGAAAGTGGTTATTTTGAGGACTTGAATTCTGATGAAAGAAAAAAGTATATCGGTTTCCGCTGCTCTGATTTTGATATGGATGCATATTTGCATGAACCGTCCTGTTATGATGGGCGGCTTCCTTATTTGTCCATTATCGTTAATCTTGTCGTGCTTTCCAAATATTTGCGCTATCTGCAAGAACAGGAAAGCAATTACCATACAGATGCGGTTGCCATCCAAGAGCAAGCCTTGCCAAAAGAGAAAGAGGAAAGTGCAGATACTAATCCAACCAAGATTGTGGGCAAAAGCAATCCTTTCAAGTCCACGTTGAAAGCTAATGAAATCAAACTTCTGACCGACTGTGTGAATGAAGCGAATATGTTTACTACTACCGTCAGTGCCAAAATACTTACCGATTTTTTCAACTGCAAACTGAATGGGGTATTGAAAGTTAATAATACCCGTCTGTTAGCCTATCTTATGATGCAACTTAGCTGTTATAATTACATCGTTTATGAATGGCAGTCTGTCATAGCAAACAATAAACTGATATTGAAGAAGATAAAAGGTGAACCGCTTACACGTACTGACCTGTCGAGTGCGACAGACCAAGCGAAAAACATCTATCCGAAAGGATATGAAATCATAGACAAATACATCAAACAACTGCAAAAAGGTTGAGCATAGATTGAACGCTCAAACAAAGGTCAATTAGACTTCATTTTCAAGCTCTTAACTTTGCCCCCGTTAACAAAAAAACGAGGGTGCGCACCTTCATATTGTTTCACCTAAATTCCTAAACAATATGGAAAAAAATTTAGAGTTAAGAGTTTCCGAACTCGAAAAGATGTTGTTCCTTTCAAAGAACGTGCTTAGCTTCGATGAAGCGAGCAAGTTCTTGAACCTTTCTAAAAGTTACCTGTACAAGCTGACTTCGGGTAACTTGATACCCCATTACAAGCCGCAGGGCAAAATGCTTTATTTTGAGAAAGCGGAGTTGGAAGCATGGTTGCGTCAGAACCCGGTCAAGACGCAGGCGCAGATAGAGCAGGAAGCGCAGAAGTATATCCTTAACCGTCCTCTAAAGAAATAACGGCTATGGAAAATAGAAAAGCGACAGAAGCCGGGCAGGACATCACCATGCAGAAAGAGGATTTCGCAGCCCTTTGGAAAACCATTCATCTAAAGGTGACGGACACTTACGAAGTGCCGCCCGAAATACTCTGGGTGAACGGCTCTACCATTGGCACGTTGGGTAATTTCAGTGCATCCACGGGTAAAGCCAAGAGCAAAAAGACATTCAACATTTCCGCTATCGTTGCGGCAGCGTTGAAGAATGACGAGGTATTGAAGTATTCGGCATACCTGCCACCGAACAAACGGAAAATCCTCTATGTAGATACCGAGCAGAGCAAATACCATTGCCACAAGGTCATGGAGCGTATTTTGCGGCTTGCCGGACTGCCTACCGACAAGGACAGGGACGATTTTGTTTTCATCGTGCTAAGGGAGCAGACACCCGATAAGCGGAAACAGATTATCGGTTATATGCTTGAAAATATGCCCGATGTGGGGTTGCTCATCATTGACGGAATCCGTGACTTGATGTATGACATCAACAGCCCCAGCGAATCGACTGACCTAATCAACCTCTTGATGCGCTGGTCAAGCGGATATAACCTGCATATCCATACCGTACTGCATTTGAACAAGGGGGATGACAACACAAGGGGGCATATCGGTACGGAACTGAACAATAAGGCTGAAACCGTCCTGCAAATTACCAAAAGTACGCAGGACGGCAACATAAGCGAGGTAAAGGCGATGCACATACGTGACCGGGAGTTTGACCCGTTCGCATTCCGTATCAACGACAGCGCATTGCCCGAAGCCGTGGACGGTTATGTATTCAAGCAACCCAGCCAAGACAGGGGCTTTCCACTGGCAGAACTGACGGAGCAACAGCACAGGACAGCTTTGGAAAACGGTTTTGGCAAACAGGTCATATATGGTTACGAGAATGTCCTAAAGACCTTGAAACAGGGTTATGCAAGTATCGGCTACAAGCGTGGACGCAATATCCATGTGGATTTGAACAAGTTCCTTGTGAACAAGCGCATGATTGTGAAAGAGGGCAAGGGCTACCGCTATAATCCCGATTTCCATTATTAAAAGTCAGTTTGGTTTAGTCCGGGTGTATATATAAGAGGAACGGACTTACTATTTCCCTGTATCGGAACAGGCAGGTTTAGTATGGTACGGGTATATATATAACGGACTAAACAGGACTGGCGCACTTTTCAACTATTTTTTAATCCCCAAAAAAGAAAATGTTATGAACATCGAAGATGTGAAACAAATACCCATCGCAGACTATCTGCATAGTTTAGGTTACTCTCCTGTCAAGCAGCAGGGTAACGGCTTATGGTACAAATCACCGTTAAGGGAGGAACACGAACCGTCTTTCAAGGTGAACACTGACCGCAACCTTTGGTATGACTTTGGCGCAGGCAAGGGCGGCAACATCATCGCACTGGCAAAGGAACTCTATTGCTCCGACAGCCTGCCATACCTGTTAAACCGGATAGCGGAACAGACACCGCACGTCCGCCCGGTCAGTTTTTCTTTTCCCCAGCGTAGGACAGAACCGAGTTTCCAACATTTGGAAGTCCGTGACTTGACCCATCCGGCATTGCTCCGTTACTTGGAGGGACGGGGTATCAATATCGAACTGGCAAAAAGAGAATGTAAGGAACTCCATTTTACCAATAACGGCAGACCGTTCTTTGCTATCGGTTTCCCGAACATAGCAGGAGGTTACGAGGTTCGCAATTCCTTTTTCAAAGGCTGCATCGCCCCGAAAGACATCACCCATATACGGCAGCAGGGAGAGCCGAGAGAGAAGTGTTTGGTATTCGAGGGTTTTATGGACTATCTTTCTTTCCTCACGCTCCGGATGAAGAACTGCCCGACCATGCCCGACCTTGACAGGCAGGATTATGTCATACTCAACTCTACTGTCAATGTGCCGAAAGCTATTGACGTGCTGTACCCGTATGAACGCATCCACTGTATGCTTGACAATGACAAGGCAGGATATGAAGCGACACGGGCTATCGAATTGGAATACTCCTACCGTGTGCGTGACTTCTCGGGCAATTACAGGGGGTATTCGGACTTGAACGATTACCTGTGCGGCAGGAAGCAGGAACAGAAGAACAGCACCAGCCAAGCGCAGGAGATAAAGCAGGAAACCGGACAACGTGCCGCCCCAAGACAGAAAAGGGGCAGGGGCATTTAGTCCGGCAGGATTACCAGCGACAGGCGGTTTAATTTGGAGAGCAAGGTTATGTTTCGGTAAACCGAAACTACCTTGCTTTGCTTGACAGCAAAGAAAATTTCTCCCGTTGGTCGCAATTTTTAAGATACCATTCAAATGTAAAAACCTATGACGAATATAAAGGATAAGCCGGGGGGACGTCCGGCAAAGAAACGGATAGAGAAGCAGCAACGGGTAGTCAGCACGAAGCTGACCGAGTTGCAGTATTATGCCATCAGGAAGCGAGCCGGGGAAGCCGGGTTGCGTGTCAGTGAGTATGTCCGGCAGGCGGTTGTTTCGGCAGAGGTCATACCCCGGCTGAATAGGCAGGATGCGGACACCATCCGCAAGCTGGCAGGGGAAGCCAACAACATCAACCAACTGGCGCACCGAGCGAATGCCGGAGGTTTCGCACTGGTGGCGGTGGAACTGGTGAAACTCAAAAACAGGATTGTCGAAATTATAAATCAGTTGTCGGATGATTGGAAAAATAAAAAAGGGAAGCGGGTTTAAGGGCTGTGTGAACTATGTGCTTGGTAAGGAGCAGGCGGTTTTGCTTCATGCGGACGGGGTTCTGACTGAAAGCCGGGGCGATATAATCCGCAGCTTCTGTATGCAGACCGGGATGAATCCCGATTTGAAGAAGCCTGTCGGACATATTGCGTTAAGTTATTCGGCAGTGGATGCACCCAAATTGACAGACGAGAAGATGGTACAGCTTGCGCAGGAGTATATGCGTGAAATGAAAATCACCGATACGCAGTATATCATCGTGCGCCATCAAGACCGGGAACACCCACATGTGCATATCGTGTTCAACCGCATAGACAACAACGGCAAGACCATTTCGGACAGGAACGATATGTACCGTAACGAGCAGGTATGCAAGAAGCTGAAAACCAAACACGGGCTTTATTTTGCTGGTGGAAAAGAACAGGTAAAGCAGCACCGCTTGAAAGAGCCGGACAAGTCGAAATACGAGATTTACACGGCTGTAAAGAACGAAATCGGGAAGTTCAAGAACTGGCGGCAGTTACAGGAGCGGTTAGCGGAAAAGGGTATTACTGTCCGGTTCAAGTACAAGGGGCAGACGGGCGAGATACAGGGCGTTTCCTTTTCCAAAGGCGAATACACGTTCAAGGGTTCGGAGATAGACCGCAATTTTAGTTTCTCCAAACTGGATAAATGTTTCGGGGATGCAGGACTGAATACGGTCGGAAATCAACGGCAGACAGCTTTTACACCCGTTCGGGAGCCATTGCCGACACAGGGAAAGACTGACAGTCCGTTGATAACTGGCTCACTCGGTCTGTTCACCGCTTCATCACCCCCTGCGGATGAAGAACCAAACTTGAATTTAAGAAAGAAGAAGAAAAAGAAAAAACAACTTAATTTGTAAACACATGGAGAAAAATTTGATTTTAGAGGGGCTTCTCTCAATGGTTACTGAATTGAAAGAGAAGCAGGAAGCACAGGTAACGCCAGCCAGTCGGGAGGAAACTCTTGAAAGACTGAACGCAATCGAACAGGCATTGTCGGAATTGCACAGTAACCCGGCTGTTCCCGAAAAGGATTTGCAGGCTATCCGAAGCCAGCTTGACGAGATAAGGAATAGGATGCAAGGTCAGCAGAAACATATCGAGGACACCAAGAAAATAGTATTGGAAACCTACCGTTGTTTCAAGGTAATGCTTGATGCTTTGGGCTCTTGCAAGACGGATAAAGAGGAAGCTATACCCTTACCGCTCTATCAACGGATTTGCAACAAGGTCGCTTCTTGGATTCGTCCGGGATTGTTCCTTTTTTCGGCAGTGCTGGTTATCTGTTCCGTTTCCATATTCTTGAATATCCGTTTGGCTGAACGTATGCAGCAGTTACAGGACAACGATATGAAATACCGCTATTTGCTGATGCAAGGACAGGCAGACGGGGAAACTTTTGATATACTGGAAAACAAGTTCAAATGGCAACGGGATAACGGCTTTATCCGAAGTCTGACCGATTCAGTGATGGATTTTGAATACCGCATCCAAAAGCAGGCGGAAGCACTGGAACGTGCAAGGCTGTTGAACGAGCAAGCCGAACAGCTAAAGAAAGAAGCTGATAAGCTGGGTAAGCCATAAACGGGGAAAGCCGGGATGGATGAAGCACATTCACCGTTCCGGCTTTTCAGATTCACTTCTTTTTCTTCGTACAGTGTTCTTTCTCGAACTGGCGTAGCGTGGTGACGCTGAACCTTTCCTTGATGAACTCCCGGACATCGGAAGCCTTGTAATACACTTTTCCGCTGATAGTGAAGTATGGCAACGCACCGATAGCCCGGTAGCGTTGCAGGGTTTTGATGCTTACTTTGAACAGCAGGCACAAGTCTTGATTATCCAATAGGTTATCATCTTCGGGCAGTACCCTGTCTGCATTGCGTAGTACCCGTACATCTTTGCAGAGTTCTTCCAGTTTGGCATACAGCTTCTGCATCCATCCACCAAATTCGTCATTGTCTATATACATAATTGCTTCATTTTTCAGATTATACATTTTGTTTGTCAATCGATTGATGAAGCAAAGTTCTAAAAACGGATACAAAGAAATTACAGGAGAACTAATGGAGTCCCCTATAAATAAATCATAAGTTGCTGATTATCTATATCCTTTCTTATCATGTTCATTTTTGATTAGGTTTGCCAGTCCATTAAGAAATTCGGTGAGTTTGCCCGGCTTCCGTTTTATCACGTCCTCATGTTTTTGGTGGCAGTCGCTTATCTTAATGTTAAACAACCATTCAAAACCTTTGGATAAGTCCACTAAATAGGCAGGTTTACCGTTCTGATAAACGATGTCTTTGGAGAGGAATAAGCCGCTTACCACTTCCATGATATTGATAAGGGTTGTTTTGTCGGCGAGGTAGAGAGGGGAAAGGGGCTGTTTATTGATGCGTTGCTGTAGTTGTTCCGGGTATTTGATGCGCCATTCAATAAGGCGTATTTCAGTGTTCAAAAGTCCTATCGCTTCATCAATTAAATGCAAATAGGGCATTTTTTTCTTGCTCAAACCGTACACGATACGATTTAAGACGGTGTAAACCAAAGGAAAAATAGCGAAGTAAAATACTGTAATCCTGTTCGTTGATACCAAAATCGGCTACATGCGTAGCCAATTCCTCAATAGCTTCTGTAAACTCCGATGCAGAAACTTTACGTTGTGAATATTCCGACAATAAGCGGAAAAATCGCTGTTCTAAAATTAGATTCATGTATGTATTCATATAAAAAATAAGCCTTAGCGAGACTTAGGAAAAGGCTTATTTCAATTCATAATATTGTAATCCGCAAGTTGTTGTTTTGGGGGAATTTAGAAAAATAGTTTATAGCAAAGTAATCCCAATAAAAATAGCACTAAAAGGCATATTGTAAGAAATATATATATCCTAAACATATATATTTGGTCTGATTGCTCCTTTTCTATGGTTTTTTTACGGATTTCTTCTATCTTTTCAATGGAAACATTGGATAAATCAGCATTTTTACCTTTGCCTACAAGATATTTGTGATGTTCTTTCATCCTGTCTCTATTCAACTTGCGAAGCTCACGGTTCTCTTTGTCCCGTTGTAGCATATCATTTATGCAACCTAATGTTCCCATTTTCCAGTTAACATTTAATTTCCAAACCTTGATATATCAATTTCTTTTTGTAGTTCCCTAAAGATACGTTCCAAATCATATCCATGCGGATTGGAAATTTGGAAACATCCGCTTTCTATGGGGCTATTAACCTGAGGAGCAGTTATCACCGTGTCATTGAAAACGAAAGCGATGTACTTTCCTACACTCTTTGTTGTGGCTTCTCTCCATATAGGCAATTTATCTTGGAGGAAGACACCGGTAATGACCGAGTGTCCAAAAGCATCAGTTTCCAAACGTAAAGAATCGAAATCCATAACAGTAAGGAAAGGTGTTTGTGAAAGGCTGTCTGTAGTCTGTGATGTTACGTAGTACCAGCCGTTTGTCCGGTGAAAGGATTTTGTCTGCATACAAGCTGTCATTAGTAGGCAGAAAAAGAGAATTGTTGAAATCTTCATATCCGCTATTTTTAGGTTAATACATCTTCTCCAACGTCCACACCATCTTATTGGGATTATAGGCTTCCATTACGAGATGTGTTCCTGTGTATTCCATCACTGTCCACGGACCTGCTATGTTGTCGAACGTGATGATTTTTCCATTTACTTGATAAGTAAAATCTGTGTTCCACATATATCCGTCTTCTTCGTTCGTCCTTGTATAAATGCCTTCTGATTCGTTAGTAAACTGAAGAATGGATTGTTTTGTGTAGTCTATCTCATCTTCGATATTGTACACGGTCATTTGCGCTTGCCAAGTAGTTTGCTTCAGGGCTTCGGGGGTGAAGACAGAAGTAGGGGCATCATCGTTACTACAATTTGTCAGACATAACATGGCGCAAATAATGAATGTGGAAAGCACCATACATAAAGTAATTTTCTTTTTCATCTTATCTCTATTTTAAGTGATTGACAATAATTATATATTTCTCTTCATAGGGATACTAACAATACCTTTATTAATCTCTTTTTTACCCACTTTTTTGAAGCCTAAAGATGTATAAAAAGTTTCTGCATAGGTTGAAGAATTAACTGTTATATAAGTAAAATTACAATTGCTCATCATATAGTCAAATAACGATTTTCCTATTCCTTGCCGATGATAGTGTGGCAAGACAAAGAAGAGGGATATATGTTGCCTTTCCCGATGTACACCGATTATTCCTATCAATAAATGATTGTCAAAAGCCCCATATATGTCAAGCGTATTCATCAACGATGTGTCATACACGAAACTTTTAAAGGTTTCAATCCCTTCTTCCGTAAAATCGTTAATGCCACACTCTATACATACTTGATAGGATAAGTTTATAGCATTTTTATATTCTTCTTTCATTAATTTCCGTATCATACTAATAGTTTTTAATCAATGTGTGCAAAGTAATGAAAGGTGGAGGAAAAAGGTCTTGACAATTATCAAGACCCCAATATAACAATTGTTAAAAGGTGAGTTATATCTCTAACTTGCGGCGTATGCGGCTAATGGTTTCCGGTGTAACCCCTAAGAATGAAGCGATGCTTTTCAAAGGAACTACTTCTTTCAAGTTAGGACAACGTTCCATCAAGTTCCTGTATCGTATTTCAGGCGTACAATATGAATCAAGTAATCGTTCATATACCATTTCAAATAGACTCTCTGCCACATGCCTTCCGAATCGTTGAGTTTTCATATCCGTTTCCCAATATTCAATAATGTCATGACGGGATATTTCATATACAGAACACTCTGTTATGGCTTGAATATTTACTAACGATAAGCCACTTCTCATTAAAGAAGAATAGTCACATACAAACTCGTTGGTGAAAGCGTATCCAACAATGTGTTCTTCACCCTCTCCATCAATATATGTATATTGGAATGTACCGTTTTCTACCCATTCGGCAAAACGTGATATTTCATTCTGACGAATAAAGAAATCTTTTTTGTGGTATATACGTTGCTTCCCTTTTTCATGAAATAAATCTTTTACGAGGGAATAGTCTAAATTGTCGAGGTATGAATTAAAATCTTTCATTGTCGTAAGCTATTTATTCAGTCCACGGCGTATGCGACTGATTGTTTCCGGTGTGACTTGCAAGAAAGAGGCAATCTCCTTTAACGTAATGTACTCTTGAATATCGGGGCATCTATTCAATAAGTCAAGATACAGTTCTGCCGTAGTCTTGCAGTACATATCTATTAATCTATGATACATTAATAAGTATGATTGTTCAATAAGAGTACATTTTACTTGCATGGTTTCTACATTTGTGGCAAAGAATTCCTCTACTTTTAAATAGGGTATATAACAAATCTTTGTATCGCAAACGGCTTCAATTGTTACTAATGACGGTTGATTAGGCTCTATAAGTGTGCATAAACTTCCTGTAAACTCTCCGGAGAAAGTATATCCTACTATATGTATATTCCCTTTTTCATCCACACGAGTATATCTCAATAAGCCGTGTTCGATATAAGCTCCCCGATGATTCACTTTGCCTTGAATAGTGAATTGTTCACCCTTTTTGAGTTCGATATAAGTACCATGTTCCAAAATGAACTGCTTTAGCTGTTCTAATTTCGAATGGTTGGCATATTGTGAGTTAAAATCTTCCATACTATAAACTAATTGCAATTAAAATATAGAATAACCTCGTGAGTTGTTCTCTTAAAAAGGGAAAATAGATTCCTGACTTTATCAAAACATCTTCTCTTTTTTTTAATCTACTTTATTGTGAGTTTAGTTTGTGCTTTTGTATATATATCCAAAACGTACCAAACTAACTTTTGTAGCCTGCAAAATATATGTGCTGGCGAAAGAAGAAACAATCTTTTTTCTTTTCGCCAATTTTAAAGTTTGTAACTCTCATAGTTTGAGGAAGAAATGAATACTTTTATTTCTTCTTCTGTTGGAAGTTCTATCCTATACTTTTGCACAAAAATATTTGGGTCTAACCCGGCAGTGGCATACTTAACCAAGGTATCTCCCTTTTCGGTGCAGAGCAAAATGCCGATAGGTGGGTTATCATCCGGCTGCATCACTTCCGCTTTAAAATAGTTCAGATACATATTTAGTTGCGAAGCGTACTCATGGCGGAACTTATCTATCTTCAATTCTACAATAACATGGCATTTCAAAATGCGGTGATAGAACACAAGGTCGGCAAAGAAATAATCCTCGTCTATCAAGATACGTTTTTGCCGGGCTTCAAAACAGAAGCCATGTCCCATTTCTAACAGGAAGTGTTGCAGGTTGTCAAGAATGGCTTGTTCCAAATCAGTTTCTGTCACCAATGCACGTTCATTCAACTCTAAGAACTCCAAAGTAACAGGGGTGTTGATAACATCTTTAGGTTGTAATAAGGTTGCTTGTTGCTGGACTAAAGCGGAGAGGGCTTCTTTGTTTTTGGATAGTCCGCTACGTTCGTAATATAAAGATGCGATTTGTCGCTCCAACTCCTTTACAGACCAGCAGCCACGAATGGTTTCCATTTCATAGAAAGCACGTTTTACCGGGTTCTCAATTCCCGATATAGTGTTTAAATGGGTGGAAGATAATCTATTGAATAATCTATCAGCCGGAATCATCCATGTTTCGGTTTGTGGGTATTCTGTTGATAGTTTCCAAACTCCATTTTCAGATTCGGCGGTCACCAACCGCCGAATTGGTTCAGTGAATTCGGCGGTCAATGACTGCCGAATTTGAATTTGTGATGCAATGTATTGTGTAACAGGTTCTTTTAGTTGTGGATAAACAAGGTACAACCGTCTAAATTCCCTGAATCTACGTTCATTCAGACCTTTTGTTTTCAGTCGTTGTTCCAGCTTCTTCAACAGTTGTTCACCGTAGGCGGCACGGTCTTCTCCGTTCTGCTCAAATTCTACAATATAGCAACCCATAAGCCAGTTACGGGAAGTAAGGGCAAGGTTTACAGCATGTGCGGCTTGTGCCTGCAACGTGTTCTGTATCGTGCTGATATGTTTTACTAATGCTTCAAAGTTCATAGTTACAAAGATAAGTCTTTTATGGTTAAAACTTTAGTTCGGGCAAGCTGTTTATTGCTTCCTCTTTCAATTTATCCACCGCACGGGTGTACTTCTCCGTATGCTTCAATCCGCTATGCCCTAAAAGGCTGGCTACGGTTTTGATATTTGCCCCATTGTTCAGAATGTTCACGGCAAACGAATGCCGGGCACAATGCCAGCTTATATGTTTGTCTATCCCGGCTCTCTTTACCCAACGCTTTACTGATTTACAGCAACTTTCGTAAGTAGGTAAATCGAATATCAAACAGTTTTTATCTGCCGGGGCTTCACCAATGATAGACAATAGACCATCATTCAGGGGAATAACCACACCACTACTGGCAGAATGTCCCTTTGTCTTGCTTTGTTCAAATTTCAATAACCGATTAGCGTAATCCACATTCTTATAGGTAAGGTCTTTTACATCACAGAAACGCAAACCACTGTATAAACAGAAGATAAAAGCCCGTCTGACATTCGGGTTCTCGTTGTCATAATGGCAAGCCGCCAACTTTTGTATTTCTTCGGGAGAAAGAACATCTTTTCGAAGCATTTGGCTATCCACTTTACAGGTAACACTTTTACATGGGTCTTTCAACATTACATCGTGGTCAATCGCATATCGAATAACTTTCTTGAAACGCTGGTAAATGCTTTTAGCACCTTCACCCACACTTCGGGATTGCAAATAGGCTACAAACTGCTCCATCATTTCTTTGGTGATAAGTTCCGGTTTGATACTAAACTCATTCATGGGGTATTGCTCTTTTAAGAAGTCCTTAAAACGGCTAAGCGCAATTTGTACCATGCGAATATCTTTCTTGGTATAACTGTTGATATAGGCTTGGAAATAGTCTAAGAAATTGACCGTTCTATCTTTTTTCAACCGATAGCCCAACATACTTTCTTTAAATTCCTGCTCACGCTCCGCACGTATCTTTGTGGCAAGCTCCAATGTTTCTTTGTTCTGCTGGCGTTCCGCAGGGGTACGGGGCTTATCTATCAGATACAGACTAAGGTTTTCTTTTCGCCTGTTATGCTTTACTGCAAACTTGGGCTTACCTTGCATCTTTCCACTATCATAGTACACTTGATTGCCGTTTTCATCTAATACGGGCTTTTCCTCTCTACCTAAATAATACTCTAAGTAAAGGCTGATTCTACCATCCGAGAGCTTATTTTGCTCTAACTTGGGGTTTTCTTTCGTTTTATTTTCTAACTTTGCCATTGTTTAGAGGTTTTATCCCGATTTAGGTACCATAACCGGGTGATTACGCTAAATAGTTGATTTTCTTTTGTTTTCCAATATTGCAAAGGTACAAAAGAAAATGATATTTCAAAGTGTACTAAAAGTGTACTGAATAACGGAAAATGGGCAAAATATGGCAAAAATAGAGAAAATAGGAAATATTCAAATAGTTGATAATAAGGAAGATAAATTCTTTTATTTTCCTATGATTTCTATGGCTTGTACCGGGTCTGGGTACTAAAAAGGACAAATTCGAATCATTTAGAGTTTGTCCTTTTTCTTTTCATAGGTTGACAGGTTTACCTATAATAAGGTTCTGCCCTTTGCTCTTTATATAGAAAAGAGCAGAAACACTTCTTCACTACATAACTCAGAACAAACGGCAGTATTTTTCAATCAACCGCCACAATCGTCCCTCATCCACTTCCATTACAATCCGTACAGACTGTGTACCAACGGGCGGATTATATGGAAAGGCCAAAGACTGTCCGTAAGAAAGTCCTTGCTGCGTATTGATATCCACATGACATATCATCTCCCGCTTAAGAATGGAAGAATCCATACACAATGCGGCAGCTACAATATCCCAAATATGCCATACTGTATCCGGACGTTCCTGAAATGTCGCTTGCAGAAAATTATCATACGACATGGAATGAAGCTTATCATTTTTCAACAGTCCAATAATCCGGTCATAACGTTCCTTACGCAGTTCAATTCGGTCACAGACATCTAATCCTACTACTATCTGTTCCTTAAAAGGCGCACGCAAGGCGATTTGTGCAGCTTCCGGATCATACCACCAGTTAAATTCGGCAGCTGGAGTCGTATTTCCCGGCACTGTAAAAGCTCCTCCCATATAAACAACCCGCTTGATAAGCGGAATAATCTCGGGAGCCATCCTGATAGCCATCGATAAATTACAACAAGGGCCAATAGCCAATATTGTTACCTCATGAGGATATCGTTTTACCTGTTCTATCATAAAATTGACTGCATGCATGTCGGCTGGCTCAATAGTAGGTTCTTGCTTATAGCGGGAAACATAAACATCTTTCCAAGAGGCAGGCTCTTCATAAGCAAATGACCCTAAATACCCTTCTCCATAACCAAATAATCGAATTTCTTCCTTTATACTCTCCTTCCGGTTAGGGGCCAATGGCAAACGAACTCCTTGTAACACTGGTACATTTGTTACGCCAATCGCTTCTAACTGACGGATAGCGTAAGCGGTCCCTTCAGAAACCCAGGTATTGCCTGCCACCACAGTAACTCCCAATAATTCTATATCTGGAGCTTTTGCTAACATCATCATGGCGATGCCATCGTCAAAAAGCTCTACCATATCGGTATCCAAAATTATTTTCTGGCGACGATCATCACCAGCCCATCCCAAAGTAACGCCACAAAACAGAATGAAAACTAAACAAAACTGCCTCATACTTCCTATTTTTACTCCAAAACTACAAAAAATACCGGGTAAATTTCAGATCTACTATTTCTTTATTCCCAACGACTGATACATAAAGACAGGATTATTTTAAAGAACTGAAGATTACATATATTCTTTGTATAAGAAATAAAATTCGTTACATTTGTAAAAGCATGTACAATTCATTGTAACTTAAGTTTGAGGCGATATGAAAAGGAACTATCCGGTAGGCATACAAAACTTTGAAAAGATACGCAATGGGAATTATTGCTACATCGACAAAACGGATCTGATTTATCAGCTGATAAAGTCCGGTCAATATTACTTCTTAAGTCGTCCCAGACGATTTGGGAAAAGTCTGCTCATATCTACCTTAGAAGCTTATTTCCAAGGGAAGAAAGAGTTATTTGAAGGACTCGCCATAGAACAACTGGAAAAGGAATGGATAGAATACCCTATTTTACATTTGGATCTGAATGCCCAAAAGTATGATACGCCTGAAAGTTTATACAGCATACTGAATAATGCGTTGTGCATTTGGGAAAGCCTTTACGGAAGCCGCCCCAGTGAAACCAATCTGTCCCTGCGTTTCCAAGGAGTAATTCAACGTGCAGCCGAGAAATGGAATCGACCCGTAGTGATCCTCATTGATGAATATGATAAACCCATGCTTCAGGCCATTGGGAACGAACCGTTGTTGAACGACTACCGCAATACACTGAAAGCTTTTTACAGTGTAATGAAGAGTTGCGATAAGTATATCCAGTTTGCCCTGCTTACTGGAGTAACCAAATTCAGCAAAGTCAGTGTATTCAGTGATCTAAATAACCTGATGGATATTTCCATAGACAATCGATTTGCCAATATATGCGGTATCACTGAAAAAGAGCTTCTCAGCAACTTCAAGGATGACATCGTAGAACTTGGGCAAAAGAATGGCATGACCGAAGAAGAAACAAAGGCTTACCTCAAAGAAATGTATGATGGATATCATTTCGTGGAATACGGCGATGATATATATAACCCATTCAGCCTGCTGAATACATTTGCAAAGATGAAGTTCGGTAGTTACTGGTTCGAGACCGGAACACCAACTTTTCTGGTTGAACTCCTTAAACATAGCGAATATGATTTGCATCGGTTGACCGAAGAAATGACCTCTGCCGATTCACTTGGAGGAATAGACACCATGTATTCTAATCCTATACCCATTCTGTACCAAAGCGGTTATTTAACCATTAAAGGATATGATAAGGAATTTCAAGTTTATTACTTGGGATTTCCTAATAAGGAAGTAGAAGAAGGTTTCACCAAATTTCTATTACCTTGTTACGCTCACTTACAGACAGGAAATAAGAGGCATCGAGAAATGGATTGTTGAAGAGTAGTTTCACTTCTGCAACACAATTGACATAGATTTTATTGTATCACTTTTATGTTTATATCAGAAACATGCAACACCTCTTTAAGAGCCGCCTTCACATCATCTGAAGTTTTCAGATCAGAAAATCGGTGATGAACAATAAATGTTCCATAAGTTTGCACTATATATTCTTTTTTAGGGAAGAACAACACCATACAGTTAATATCATTCTCAAAACAATAAAGATAGAGGCAAGGTTGCTCTAGTTTATCATAATGAGAAACATCATCCCAAACGAGCAAGGACGTGGCCGCAACAGTTGTCGAACCAGCAGAAGAATTTATCTGCATAGGTATGCTTTTATAAAATCTCTCATAGACAGCTTTGCCAAGATGAGCGTTTAAATCCATAATTGGTTTTAAAAAGCCTTGAAGATGATCTATTTCAAATACATGATAATTTGTTTGATAATTACCTGAACCTATATCTTTTATTAAACGGATAATACCTGGATTGTTGGTACTGTACTTAATATAGTTTGTATCATTTGCCAAAGTACACATGTTTCTAACCATATCTAAGCCTTCCCTCAAAAGAAAATCTGGCCGATCTCCTATATAAATAGCAGTAGGTCCATCGTTTCCTCCTATTATAGCCGATGATTTACTTTGAGGCAAAACCTGAGCTTTGCTTTCACCGTTATAGCCCCACAGTAATAAGGCCATTACATATAGCTTCAAAAAAGATATGATTCTCATATACCACTGTTATTAATTATTACCGGCAACAAACTTTCTCACAGATTTCTACAAATATAATTCATCCATATAATAAAACAAGGTCCCTTAGCGTATTATTTTACCTAAATATCCATAGGCCAAAATAGAATTCCTGCCTATCTAAAAAATATATTCTGCCTAACATTTCTTTAGTTCACGACGTGAACTACTTAATCTACGGCGTGAACTAAGTAATCCACACTGAGAACTAAGTAATCCACGGCGTGGATTAAAGAATAAATAGTGAGAACCGAAAGAATAGCCTCTTGATTTATTTTTTTAACTTTGTATGTTAGTTGAAATGAACATCTGATTGGCGGGAAGAAACATTATGAAAAACATTATCCAAAGCATCCGCTCGGCTTATCCTGTTTCTGATGCTTCCATTCAAGCGCTGGAGGCTTGTCTGACGTTATGCCATTTTCCAAAAAGATATCTATTGGTAAGAGAAAATATATTCTGCAAATATGCTTATTTCATTGAGGAAGGAATGACCCGTTCTTTCTGGCTGGTCGACGGAGAAGAGATTACCACATCATTTGCGGGCGAAGGAAGCATCGTATTCAGCATGGACGAACTCTATTACCAGAAAGTGAGTGAGGAATTCGTTGAAACCCTCGAAGAAGTCGTGGCTTACCGTATCTTACTGACTGACCTGATTCATCTTTTTGAGACGAATATCGAATTATGCAACTGGGGAAGAATCATACATCAGAATGAATACCGGCGTCTGCACCGCAGCCACAAGGAACGCCTTACGCTTCCGGCAAAAGAGCGGTATGAAGCATTCAAGGAACAGTTTCCGGATGTCTGCCAGCGCGTCAATCTTGGATTTATTGCTTCTTATCTGGGTATTACACTTTCGACGCTCAGCCGGCTGCGGGCAAATGGATAAAGCCGGCCAACGATTTTGACATAGGACAAACTTTTCTCCAAAAATAGATCATACATTTGCCTTACATATAAACCAAACATAATCGTCCATGTCAGAAACTAGAATTTCTGCGGCCGCCTTTGCGGATACGAAGCCCCATTATGAATTGCTGGATGGGCTGCGAGGCGTAGCTGCTCTGCTTGTTGTATTCTATCACATCTTCGAAGGTCTCTCGTTTGCTGCCGGAGGAACACTGATCACGACCATTAACCACGGGTATTTAGCGGTCGATTTCTTCTTTATCCTTTCCGGTTTTGTTATCGGCTATGCCTACGACGACCGCCTGGGAAAAACCATGTCTCTCGGGAATTTCTTCAAACGCCGCTTGATCCGCCTGCACCCGATGATCGTCATGGGAGCCGTTATTGGTGCCGTCACGTTCTGCATTCAAGGAAGTGTACAATGGGATGGAACGAAGATAGCGACCTCGATGGTGATGTTGGCTTTGCTTTGCGCCATGTTCTTCATACCAGCGGTTCCGGGTGTGCGTTATGAAGTACGTGGCAACGGAGAGATGTTTCCGCTCAACGGTCCCAGTTGGTCGCTATTCTTCGAATACATCGGAAATATATTATACGCGTTATTCATTCATCGGTTATCCAAGAAGGCACTGGCCGTACTCGTCGGCATGTTGGGTGTCTTCCTGGCGTGGTTTGCCTTGTTCGATGTCTCAGGCTACGGCATGATCGGTGTGGGCTGGACGCTCGACAGTGTGAACTTCTTGGGCGGATCGCTGCGGATGCTTTTCCCCTTCACGATGGGAATGCTGCTATCACGCGACTTCCGACCGATGCAGATACGAGGCGCATTCTGGATCTGTTCGGTTGTCCTGCTCCTTCTCTTCTGTGTGCCTTACATCGAAAACAACGGACCGATCAGTCTGAACGGATTGTTCGAGGCTGTTTGTATCCTCTTCATCTTCCCAATTCTGGTATGGATTGGTGCTTCGGGCAAAACGACCGACAAGCGATCTACGCAGATCTGCAAATTCCTGGGAGATATTTCGTTCCCGCTCTATGCCGTGCATTATCCGCTTATGTACTTATTCTATGCCTGGCTGATTGACAACAAACTTTATACCTTCGGCGAAGTATGGCCCACGGCCTTGATGGTTTATATCGGCAGTATTCTGCTGGCTTATCTGTGTCTGAAGTGCTACGACGAGCCCGTCAGAAGATGGCTGACAAAGAAGTTCATGCCTAAGAAACCGGCGGCGTAAGACTTCTGTAGGGCTACAAAAAGTCCAGCGGCCCGCGCGGAGACTTTTGTAACTCTACAAAAACACCAGCGCCTCACGCGGAGACTTTTGTAGCTCTGCAAAAACGCCAGCGGCCCGCGCGGAGACTTTTGTAACTCTGCAAAAACACCAGCGCCTCACGCGGAGACTTTTGTAACTCTACAAAAACGCCAGCGCGAGGCGCTGAAAACACATATCATATTATTGCAACCTAAACTGAACCGGAAGAATGTAACGCACAGCAACAGCTTTTCCTTTCTGTTTGCCGGGAATCCATTTCGGCATAGCCTTCACTACACGAAGAGCTTCCGCATCCAAAGCCGGATCAACACCTCGTTCCACCTTCACCTGCTTGATATTTCCCTCTTTATCCACCACAAAGCTAGTCACAACACGTCCCTGAATGCCATTTTCCTGGGCAATCACCGGATATTTGACTTCAGCAGCCAGATACTTGAACAAAGCGGATACCCCGCCCGGAAACGAAGGCTGTTCTTCTACAACCGTGAAGATTTGTCCTTCTACCACATCATCATTCGCCTTTTCCACACTAAGTTGACTCTGCGCATCATCAGCTTTCATGCCATTCGGATCTATTTCCAAGCGAATTTTCATACCGTCTTTTACATCTTTCACGGCGATCTCCTTGGGTTGAAATCCTGGCATCGAAATTCTCAAAGTGCCATCAGCCGGAGCTTCCAGAGCAAATTCTCCATCCAAATCAGTAATGGATCCCGAAGTTGTGTTTTTAATCACCACTGCTGCACCCACAATAGGCGCCACATCATCCACCACCACAGCCGAAACCTTTACAGTTCCATTTCCATCAGTCTGCTTAGCCGACGGTGTATTACAATTACTGAACGTCAGCAGCAGGGCGATCAAAGGAAGCCACACAAGAAGCTTCACTTGCTCTATTCTTTTTGAAGGTTGTTTGTTCATCATACGAATTCTGTTTTTTAGAGATGATACATTAAAATTACTATATAAATGAGCTGCAGCCTGAGGAGAAGTAGAAAGCCCCAACAGATGATACTGATAACATTTGCGGTCGCATCCGGCGTGTAGAACCGAATCGTCGGCCAGATATTCCAGGTTATCACGTATTTCTTTCTGAAGAAGCCAGACAAACGGATTAAACCAAAGCAAACACGTCATACATTCGGCAAACAGAATATCCAACGAATGCCATTGACGCGCATGCGTCTGCTCGTGTATAAGAATTTCCCGCCATTCACTTTCGGAATGCGACGGCGGATAAACGAAAATCCAACGGAAGAAAGAGAATGGTCCACCGGGCGATTTTAAGTGGCAAATTGTAAAACCACCTACCGCCTGATGATCTGTACAAATATATAAGTAAACAAGACTTCCAATTCGAAGAAAGAAGCGTAGTAAAAGCAGCAATGCCACCAATCCATATGCCATCCACCAAGAGAAATGCCCATGAGTCGCTGCCGGATGATCTGCAACCACCAAAACATTTGGCAAAGTTACCCAATCGTCCACAGGTAATACATTACGCATCACCTGAGCCGGCTCATGTATCCACAGCCATTCATCCCAGAAAGGAAATGAAATCGCCACCAGCCAGAAACTCCACAAGAGAAAACGACGGGTATGGAAGAAAGTATCCTTCGCAAACATCCACCGGTAAATCCCGTAGAAGAGGGCAAGAGCCCCATTCACCTGTATCAGATAATCAACCGAGAACATAGGCTACTCCTTCCCTGTTTCGATTTTCTCGATAATATCCCGCAAATCATCCGCAGAAATCTTTTCTTCTTTCGCAAAGAAAGAGACCAGTTCTTTATAGGAATTCGAAAACAGATTGCTGACGGCATCTTTCATAAAAGCCGTACGATATTCTTCCCGACTAATTAATGGATAATATTCATAGACATTTCCACAACGACGGTTCTTTACATAACCTTTCCGTTCCAGATTCTTTACAACCGAAGCCAAAGTAGTATAAGGAGGCTTCGGTTCCGGATATTTCTCCTGAAGCATCCGAACAACACAGGGACCAATCTCCCAAATCAATCGCATAGCCGTTTCTTCTTGTGTAGTTAACTTTTCCATATATCAATCAATTACGAGAACAACGCAAATCTACGAAACTTTCGTAGATGCACAATCAAGAAACGGTTAAATAAGATTAATCCAAAATATAAACACGAAAAAAGCCGATCCAACAGATGTCGAACCGGCTTTCTCTTTCTAAAACGGCGGCTACCTACTCTCCCACTGTTACGCAGTACCATCGGCGTGACGAGGCTTAACTTCTCTGTTCGGAATGGGAAGAGGTGGATCCCTCGTGCTATAACCACCTTAATTTCTTTATTTAAATCTTTTGAACCTGCCGTACATCCCGTAAAGTCTTCCGGAAGACCTTTTCTGCTTCGTAACTATCAATCCTTTTTCCGATAAGAAAGTTTCGGGCTATTAGTACTGCTCGGCTTCGCCATTACTGACCTTACACCTGCAGCCTATCAACGTCATCGTCTTTGACGACCCTCCTAAGGAAATCTTATCTTGAGGTTGGCTTCGTACTTAGATGCTTTCAGCACTTATCCTTTCCAGACTTAGATACCCGGCGGTGCACCTGGCGGTACAACCGGTAAACCAGAGGTCTGTCCAACACGGTCCTCTCGTACTAG